>NZ_LLYU01000002.1:0-375337 GCF_002049515.1 Marinobacter sp. tcs-11
ATGCGGAGCGGTAGTTCAGTTGGTTAGAATACCGGCCTGTCACGCCGGGGGTCGCGGGTTCGAGTCCCGTCCGCTCCGCCACCTTACCCTGGGTGGTTAGCTCAGCTGGGAGAGCATCGCCCTTACAAGGCGAGGGTCGCAGGTTCGATCCCTGCACCACCCACCAGATTCTAAAAAGCAGACCAATCTGGTCTGCTTTTTTTATGCCCTCAGAAAATGCCAAGCTCCTTTGGCGAGCCGCAAAAAGGCCGGGCAGGGTTATCCTGACCGGCCTCTTCCTGAAGTGCCTTCTCTGAATTACTTGCCGATCAGGGACTGGCCGCAAACCCGAACCACGTTCCCGTTCACGCCCGCAGACGCAGGGTTGCAGTACCAGGCGATAGCCTCGGCCACATCTACCGGTTGCCCGCCCTGAGACAGGCTGTTCATGCGTCGACCGGCCTCACGGATGGTAAACGGCATGGCGGCGGTCATCTGGGTCTCAATAAAGCCCGGGGCAATGGCATTGATGGTGATGCCGTTCTTCAGATGACGGGCCATGGCTTCGACATAGCCGATCACGCCGCTTTTGGCGCAGGAGTAGTTGGTCTGGCCGAAATTGCCTGCGATGCCGCTGATCGAAGAAATGCAGACGATGCGGCCGTTTTCCCGCATCAGTTTGCGCTCCGCCAGTTCCTCGTCAATCAGCTCTTCTGCAGTCAGGTTGACGGCAATGGTCATATCCCAGAAATGTTCGGGCATGTTGCCTAGGGTTTTGTCTCTGGTGATGCCGGCGTTGTGGATGACGAAGTCGACACCGCCGGTTTCCTTTTCGATAAAGTCTGCGATCAGCTTTGGCGCCTTTTCATCGGTGATGTCGCAGGCGAGCGCCTTGCCTTTCAGAGCGCCGGTTACTTTCTGCAATTCCTCGAGTGCCGGCGGAATGTCGAGCCCGATGACGGTTGCCCCATCTCTGGCCAGGGTTTCAGCGATAGCGGCGCCAATGCCTCGGGACGCGCCGGTCACCAAGGCCACTTTGCCTGCCAATGGTGCGACCGGATTGGTGGCTTTGGCTTCGTCGGCTTTGCCGATGCGAACCACCTGCCCGGAGACGTAGGCTGAGCGTGGCGACAGGAAGAACCGAACCGAGGAATCCAGCTGGTTTTCAGCATTGGGTGCTATCCAGACCAGGTTCGCGGTAGCGCCCTTTTTGCCGATCTCTTTGCCAACGGCTCGTACGAAGCCTTCCAGTGCCTGTTGTGCAGCGGCCTGGGGCGCCTTGCGGCAGGTGTGCGGGTCCTGGCCAATCACCAGAACCCGGCCATTCGTCGCCAGTTTCCGGATAGTGGGGTGGAAAAAGTCATACAGGGCGCGCAATTCATCCGGTTTCTGCAGGCCGGACGCATCGAAAATCAGTGCCGAGAACTTGCCGGAGACCTCGCCGGTGATATCCAGTGCCTGAGCCTTGTTGCTTGTCTTGGCCGATTCGGCCAGGGTTTCCGGCCCGGTGGCGTGGTGCAGGGTGGCCGGGCTGGCGCCAACAATGCTGCCAAGGGTGGCGATGGCGCGGGCACCATTGCCGGCTCCAATGAGGACGTCGCCCTCAATAAAAGGCTGATCCACTCGCTTGAGGCGTTTCAGCGGGGCCGGTGACGGCAAGCCAAGAGACTGGGCGGCGGTTTTTCCCACCGGGGTATTCACGAGTTTGAGGTAGAGGTCAGACATGTTTTCTTCCTTGTGCATCTGGTTGATTGCAAATTAGCCTAAAGGGTAAGGAATCTTCCAGCTATTGTATTGACTGAACGCAGGTTGTGCGTTGTCAGAGTTGCCAATGAGAGACTGCCGTCAGGCGCTAGACTCATCAACAGTATCGGTGAACCGAAACAGAATCATCTGACTCACAAGGAAACACAGCGATGGCACAGGCAAAGAAAACCTCAGCACCCGTGAAAGGGGCAAGCCAGGGCATTCGACGGGTTGCCGTTATTGGCGGTAACCGTATTCCGTTTGCCCGCTCCAATACTGCCTACAGCAAGATCAGTAACCAGGAATTGTTGACTTCGGCGCTTCGTGGGCTGGTGGATCGCTTTAATCTGGACGGCATGAAAATGGGCGAAGTGGTCGCGGGCGCCGTGATCAAGCATTCCAGGGACTTCAACCTGACTCGTGAATCGGTTCTCAGCTGTGGTCTGGCACCTGAAACACCGGCCTACGATATCCAGCAAGCCTGCGGAACCGGCCTGGAAGCCGCGATTCTGGTGGCGAACAAAATCGCGTTGGGGCAGATCGAGTGCGGCATTGCCGGCGGCACCGATACCACGTCTGATGCGCCGATCGGGGTGGGCGAAGGGCTCCGGGAAATCCTGCTGGACCTCAACCGTGCCAAGACCACCAAGGAGCGCCTGAAAATTCTTGGCCGTTTCCGGCCGAGCCATCTGGTGCCGGAGATTCCGGAGAACGGCGAGCCCCGTACAGGCATGTCCATGGGGGACCATTGCCAGGTGACTGCCAAAGAATGGAGCATCGCCCGTGAAGATCAGGATCGCCTGGCCTGGGAGAGTCATCAGAAGCTGGCAAAGGCCTACGAGGAGGGCTTTTTCGACGATCTGATGACTCCCATGGCCGGTCTCGATAAAGATAATATCCTGCGTCCGGACACCACGCTGGAAAAACTGGCCACCCTCAAGCCCTGTTTTGATCGGGAAAACGGCACCATGACTGCAGCCAACAGCACGGCGCTCACCGATGGCGCGTCGGCAGTGCTGTTGGCCAGCGAAGAGTGGGCAAAGGCCCATAACATGGATGTCAAAGCCTGGCTGACCTTCTCCGAAGTGGCTGCTGTGGATTTCGTCGACAAGAAAGAGGGCTTGCTGATGGCGCCAGCCTATGCCGTACCCCGGATGCTGGAAAGGGCCGGCCTGACCCTTCAGGATTTCGACTTCTATGAGATTCACGAGGCATTTGCGGCACAGGTTTTATCTACCCTGAAAGCCTGGGAAGATCCGGGATTCTGCAGGGAGCGCCTGGGGCTGGACAAACCATTGGGCACCATTGATCGCGACAAGCTGAACGTGAAGGGTTCGAGTCTGGCCACGGGGCATCCGTTTGCCGCGACCGGAGGCCGTATTGTCGCCACGCTGGCCAAGCTGCTGGAGCAGAAAGGTAGTGGTCGTGGCCTGATCTCCATCTGCGCTGCTGGCGGCCAGGGCGTGACGGCAATTCTGGAACGCTGATCCGGGCGGGATAGGTAATAACCGAAATCCTCTTTGACAGCTGGCGGTCAGAGCTATAGTATTCGCGCCACGTTGATCGGGCCTCTACCTGATTGATAAAAAGTTTGATGCGGGATGGAGCAGTCTGGTAGCTCGTCGGGCTCATAACCCGAAGGTCGTTGGTTCGAATCCAGCTCCCGCTACCAAAAAAGAAAAAGGCAGGTCAGTTACCTTCACTGATCTGCCTTTTTTGCTTTCTGGGCGGCAGATTATTCCCATGGCCATTATTGCCGGGTGATGCCCCTTTCTGACCAAGCAAAAGGAGCCCAAAGATGTCTTCCCGGCGACTTGGCGTTGTACGCCCCCTGCTGCAGATGGGGTTGATACCCCAGATTACCATCGGAATCATTGCCGGCGTTTTGCTGGCCGTGGTCTGGCCTGATACTGCCCAATCGGTTTCTCTGCTTGGCCAACTGTTTATATCCGCCCTGAAAGCGGTTGCGCCGATTCTGGTGTTTGCGCTGGTGACGGCAGCCATTGCCAATCACCAGCAGGGACAGCCAACCCACATTCGTGGGGTGTTGCTGCTCTATGTGATCGGTACGCTGGTAGCGGCGGTGGTAGCCGTGATCGCCAGCTTTGTCTTCCCCACGGAACTCACGCTGGAGCTTCCGGAAGTCAGCGGCAACCCGCCTGGCGGGGTAGTCGAGATCCTGCGCAATCTTCTGCTGAGCGCGGTGACGAATCCGGTCAGCGCCCTGATGGAGGGGAACTTCATTGCTATTCTGGCCTGGGCCGTTGGTCTGGGATTAATGCTGCGCCAGGGCCGTGACGCCACCCGGCAAGTGGTGAACGACCTGTCCGATGCAATTTCCGGCATTGTCCGGGCCGTTATCCGGTTTGCGCCCCTGGGAATCTTCGGGCTGGTTGCCAATACCCTGGCAGATGCCGGCATCGGCGCGCTGCTGGAATACGGTCGCCTTCTGGCGGTCATCGTTGGCTGTATGCTGTTTGTGGCTCTGGTGACCAATCCGTTGATTGTCTTCCTCCACACCCGCCAGAATCCTTACCCCCTGGTATTCGCCTGTTTAAGGGGCAGTGCCATCACCGCCTTTTTTACCCGCAGTTCCGCTGCCAATATCCCGGTTAACCTTAACCTGTGTGACCGGCTGGGGCTGGACCCGGATACTTACGCGATTTCCATCCCGCTCGGTGCCACTATCAATATGGCCGGTGCTGCCATCACCATCTCCGTGATTACCCTGGCGGCTGCGAATACCCTGGGTATTCCGGTGGATTTCCCGACCGCACTGCTGCTTTGTGTGGTTTCGTCTATTGCGGCCTGCGGGGTTTCCGGCGTGGCTGGAGGTTCACTGCTGCTTATTCCGCTGGCGACCAGTCTGTTTGGTATCTCCACGGAAGTGGCCATGCAGGTGGTTGCAATTGGTTTTGTCATCAGCGTGGTTCAGGATTCCACCGAAACCGCATTGAACTCATCAACGGATGTGTTGTTCACCGCGGCGGCCTGTCGTTCGGCCGAGGTTCGTGAATCAGCATGACCACCGGGCGCAGAAATCTGGTGTTTATCGGCATGCCCGGCAGCGGCAAAAGCACCGTCGGAGTGTTGGTGGCAAAACGCCTGGGCCTGGGGTTTATCGATACCGATCTGCTGATCCAGGAGCAGGCCGGGCGAACGCTGCAGGAGATCGTTGATCAGGACGGTTATCTGGCCCTGCGCCGGATTGAAGAGCAGGTATTGCTGGCACTTGAGGTTGAAGGTCAGGTCATCAGCACCGGTGGTAGTGCGGTGTACAGTGAGGCCGCGATGACACACCTGAGGCAGAAGGGTACCGTAGTGTTTCTCGATATCTCTCTGGATGAGGTACGCAGACGTATCGGCAATTACAGTCTCCGCGGTATCTCCCGTCGGCCCGACCAGTCTCTGGAAGCGTTATTTGAAGAGCGTTTCGCCCTTTATACCCGCTACGCGGACCTGACCATCAAGGGCCATGGGCTGAACCTGGAACAGGCCTGTCAGGCGGTCATCGATGGGTTGCCACAGTAAAGAGCAATTCCTGTCAGGGCAGATTCTCGCGCCAGTGTTTGACCCGGACCTGGTCCTTGATGGCGTCGACCACCTCCAGTATCAGGTTGATTAGCGCTTCGTTTTCGGCCTCTTCCTGTTGTTGGCCAGGTTCGGGCAGGAATACGTTGACGATATCTTCAATAAACGCATGGTTAGAAGTGGAGGCCAGGTCTTCGAGAATCTGGTGAATCACATTGGCGACAATATCACCCACCGCATTCTCCAGCGTATCCTGGATGGTTGGCCCCACCACTGGCAGGTATTTCAACCGGGACAGCTCCAGATTCTGCTTCAAGGCCTGGTCTACCCGGTTTTCCAGGTAGGCCCTCAATGCGCCGCGATTTGGTACGTAACCCTCCTTGGCTGCCACTGCCACCCGCTCTGAAATCCAGTCTGACAACATTTCCCGCCGCGGATAAAGAATATCCTGCTGGATACGCTCAAACAGTGGCGAGCCCCGCCGAACCTCTTCCTGAACACCGCTGAGTACTTTCAGGACAATCCGGTCAGACAACTCCTCCATGAAAGCTTCGTAGTAGAAATTTACGAACCGGAACAGCCGGGTGTTGGTGAAATCTATGATCTTGTACTGATGCAGCCGGTAGATAATCGAGATCACCCGGAGGATTCTCAGAAACCGGAGGCTGCCGACCGGAATACAGCCCACCAGATCGTACCAGTGGATGAACGGATAGAAGTACCAGCGGTCATAGACTTTTGCCTTGATGGAATAACCCCAGCGCAGCACAAATTCGCTCAGGAATATGGCCACGAAGATCAGATCGTAGAAAATGAAACGCTCATGAATGGGGTGGTAGGTAGATTGCAGGGCCGGAGCGTAGTCCTTGAGCAGATTCTGCACAGCCACAAAGTTGTAGATAGAATCCCAGATGATGAACGAAAGGTTGACGATCAACAGGCCGAGCATCAGAAAGTCGATCACGAACCAGATCAGCTGATGACTGGATTTCAGGTTTTCGCGGTTTACATGAAGCATCCGTAGGACCTGTCTATGGCTCTATAAGTGTCTGACAGGTTAGCCTATTTCTGGAATGGGTACGAGACTGGCGGTGGCAACGGCAGCGGCGTTATGCTGCTAATCTTAATACGGCGGGCATGGATAGCGTCCCGGTCTTGCGGGTAAACTCTCGCCCCTGTGACAGGGAACACTCACTTTATCTGGTCAGGGCAGCCATCCTTTGATGCGGTTATTCGGGACTCACATTCAAGCAGCGATCAGGCCGGTGATATGGTTGCTGTTATGGCAGGCGAGCTCGGGATTTGCCAACCAGGTCCGGGTAGAGGTTGAGGGGGATTACGACCAATTGCAGGAGAACGCGGAAATCCTGCTGGGTGAGGTGCAGGACAGAACCGCTGACGGACTTCGCCGCTATGCCTCCAGCGCCGTCTCTCAGGTGGAAGAAGCAGTCCGGGCTCTGGGTTATTACAACCCGACCATTCGCTGGCAAGTGAATGAACAGGGTGAAGCGCCAGCGGAGCTGGTGCTGACCATCGTTCCCGGCGAGCCCGTGCGCGTCCGGTCCCGGCGTGTGGATATTCAGGGTCCGGGGGCAGACGATCCCGACCTGGTGCAAGACCTTCCGGAGCGCCCTCGGGAGGGTGACATTCTGAATCATGGTGAATACGACGGTTTACGGCAGTCGATACAGAACCGGGCAGGGCGCCTGGGCTACTTTGACGGCGAGTACGAGAACCGGAAGCTGGAAGTTGATCCGGATGCCAATACCGCCGATATTCTGCTCACCTATCGCACCGGTGAACGTTATCAGCTGGGCGACGTCACGTTTCTGGAAGGCCATGGTTTTGAGGAGCAGTTGCTGAGGCAATTTGTGACCACAGAGCCGGGCGAGCCGTTTCATGCTGACAAGGTGGCGCGGCTTAACCGGGATCTGTCCAACAGCGGGTATTTTTCCGGCGTCGACATTGATGCCTCACCTTCCCAGGCCGAGGATCGTGTTATTCCAGTGAATATCGGTCTGACCCCAAGACCTCCCAGGTCGGTCTCTGCGGGTGTCGGGTTCTCGACCGATGTGGGGCCGCGTTTCCGGGGTAACTGGCGCGAGCACTATATCAACCCCATGGGGCACAAGAGAGGGGCGGACACCGAGCTGTCTGAGCTGCGTCAGAGTGTCAGTGGCTGGTACGAATTGCCTCTTGACCCGCCCATGACCGATTCCATCCGCCTGGGCACCGGGTATCAGCGGGAGCATGTGGAAGACGTTGAGTCCGAGCGCCTGACCTTCGGTCAGCAATGGAACCATCAGCTGGACAACGGTTGGATGCAGGTGTTGTCGATGCGCTGGGAGGGGGAGCGCTTTCGCATCGGTGACGGTGAGCGAGGGACCTCCAGCCTGCTTCTGCCGGGTGTGAGCTATTCGAAGCTGCAGGCGGATTCGCCACTGGATCCGTCCCGGGGATTTCGTTTACAGCTGGATGTCACCGGGGCCCACCGGGCTGTGCTTTCAGATGCGGATATTCTGCATGTCAATCTGCTTGCCAAGGGTCTGTATACCCTGGCTGACAACCATCGTTTTCTTGCCCGGTTCAACTTTGGCGGTGTTGCCACCAACAATTTTTCCGATGTGCCGCCCTCTCTCCGGTTCTTTGCCGGCGGTGATCAGAGCGTACGAGGGTATGGTTATGAGACGCTTTCACCGGAGGACAGCGATGGTGTGGCCGTTGGCGGTCGATATCTCATTGTGGGGAGTGCTGAGTACCAGTATGAGTTTGCCAGGAACTGGCGTGTGGCCGCCTTTGTGGATGAGGGTAATGCCGTGAACGATGTCTTTGATCCACTGGCGACCGGTGTTGGGGTGGGGATTCGTTGGGTCAGCCCGGTGGGGCCGCTTCGCCTGGATGTTGCCAGGGGGTTGAATGAGGAGCTTGGCGGTGGCTGGCGGATTCACTTTTCCATGGGGCCGGAGCTGTGACCGAGACACAATCCAGAAATACACAGTCCCCGGATGCCGAACCGGAAACCCGAAAAACCCGGCACTGGTGGTTTTGGCCGCTGGTCATTGTGCTGGTGTTGCTGCTGGTGCCCCTGTTGCTGGTGGTTGCAGTGTTACTGGCCCTGCGCAGTGAGACCGGAACCGCCTGGGTTATAGAACAGGTGCCCGGCCTGCGGACGGAAGCGGCCGTGGGGTCGATGCTGGGGCAGTGGCGTGCCGACGAACTGGTCTGGCAGGGCTATGGTGTGGGCGTGCAGGTGAGCGAACCGGAAATTGACTGGTCGCCGTCGTGCCTGTTCGAGCTGACGGTGTGCCTGGACACGCTCAAAGCGGCCAGTATCGCGGTTACTGTACAGGAATCCGCCGACCAGGCCGATCAGCCACGAGGTGATATCCAGTTACCTGTCATCAATTTGCCCCTGGGTGTGAACATCGGTGACGTCCGGCTCGGGACGCTGACGGTAAATGACAACCTGGTCTGGGACCGGATCGAGCTGGATTCCCGGGCGTCGGGTGCCACCCTGAACGTCGACCACCTCCTGTACGAACGCGGCGATATACTGGTGACCGCCAACGGCCGAGCCGAGATGCGGCGGGACTGGCTGTTGAATCTTTCAGTGAACGTTGCCTTGCCACCACCGAGCGGAGACGACTGGCAGGTTGCCCTGGATCTGTCCGGCAGCGCCCGGGATCTTCGTTTGGCAGGCGCCAGCAGCGGCTACCTCGATGCCCGCCTTGAGGGGGAATTGGATCCGCTTGATGTCGATCTGCCGGCTACCCTGAAGCTTCAGTCGCCGGAATTTTGGCCGCACAGCGCCGTGCCTGAAACCCTGACGCTGGGCCAATGGCGGCTGGAACTCGATGGTAGCCTGGCTCGGGGCTTCGATACCCGAACCCGGGCGATGCTCCCGGCGTCCACCGGGCCAGTGGAGGCGTCAGTTCAGGGTCTGGTGACCCTCCAAGGCGCTTCCGGCGTCGAGGTTACGATGATCGCGCGGGATCGGGAGGGCAATTTCGATGGCCGCTTCGGTGCGAGCGGCAAGGTATCCTGGCGTGACGGTATTGATGCCAGCGCAGACATAACCCTGGAGGAGTTTCCCTGGTACGGCCTGATTCCGGGCCTGGAGCCGCCACCGGTTGTGCTGAAACGTCTGGATGGCCAGGTTCAGTATGGTAATGGTCGTTATCAGGCAGCGCTGGATGCTTCAGTGGCGGGGCCCCTGGGTGAAGCCGAACTGACATCCCGGCTGATAGGGGATCTGCAATCGGTGAGCCTTAGCCAGCTGGACATGACCACCGGTGCCGGCGCGCTTTCCGGACAGGCAGAACTGGTGTTTTCCGGGCCGCTGAGCTGGGAGGCGCAGTTTGAGCTCGATCGATTCAATCCGGGCTTTTGGGTGCCGCAACTGGAAGCGCGTTTGAATGGAACGGCGGCTACCCGAGGCCAGTTGCGGGAGGGGGCGCTGCCCGAATTATTCGCAGATCTGGATCTCAGCGGCCAATGGCGGCAGCAGCCGGCACAGGCAAAAGGAACCTTGTCCACCCAGGGGCGAGACTGGGTTGTGCAAAACTTCAACCTGTCCGTCGGGGATAACCGGCTTGAGGGCAGTGGACGGTATGGCGAATCTCTGGCGGGCGACCTGCGCTTTGATCTTGCCGCACCGCAACAACTGTTGGCTGGTCTGGGTGGGGAGGCTGCCGGACGGCTTCGGCTGGCTGGCTCGCCGGAAGCTCCGGAAGCTGAGCTCTCACTGACGGCGGGCAATCTGGCCTGGCAGGATCAATTCCTGGTTACCGAGGCGCAGCTTGAGGCGGGACTTGATAGTGACGGGGTGCTGGACCTTGATCTGTCGGGCACTGAGCTGCGTCTCGCTGGCCAGGAACTCGACAAGGTTGTAGCGTCCCTCGGCGGCACCCGGGAGCGCCACACCCTGGCATTGCAAGTCGATCATCCTGAAGCTTCGGTTGAGCTGGAATTCGCGGGCGGGCTGGGAGAGAAACTACCGGATTGGCGCGGACAGCTGACCCGGGGCCGGATTTCCGTACCAGAGCCCGGGCAGATCTGGCAGCTGGATAGGAGAGCGGATCTCACCTACGTGGCCGGGGCTCTTGAACTTGGCAGTCACTGCTGGCGCTGGCAGCAAAGCTCGGTCTGTGCGGCTGACCAGAGACTGTGGCCAGACTCCCGCATTGCTTATGAACTGCGAGGTTTCCCGGCCAGTGCATTGGCGCCGTTGTTTCCAGAGACATTCCGGTGGCAATCGACTATAGACGCCGACATTGCCGTAACTCTCACGGATGCGGGTCCCGATGGCACTATCCGGATTGATGCCGGCGCTGGCGAGTTCGGGGTTCTGGTGCTGGACGACTGGCAGCCCATCACTCATGACCAGCTAGTGGTTGAGGCTAATCTTAAACCGGATGAGGCCAATGTCAGCCTGGATTTCAGCGGCCCGGAACTTGGCCAGTTTGATCTGGATCTTGCTGTGGATCCTCTGGCCAGTGACCGCACGGTTGATGGTGAATTCCGGCTCCAGGCCCTTAATCTTGCTTTCCTCTCGGCTTTTACCGGTATTGAAGATATTCAGGGGCGGGTTAATGGCAGTGGTCGTTTGAGCGGTCCCTTGATGAAGCCTGACGTCACCGGCGAGCTGGTGCTTAGTGAAGGGCGAGTGTTTGATCCTGGCCTTCCCCTGCCACTGGAGGAATTGCTTGTAGTGCTTGAGTTCCGGGGGCAGTCGGCCGATATCAGCGGGCGCTGGAAAAGCAATGATCGCAGTAAGGGCGAGGTCTCCGGGAGCTTGGAGTGGGCACAGTCGCCGCAGGTCGCGATCAACCTGAAAGGCGAACGGCTGCCGGTGACGCTGGAACCTTATGCCCGGTTGGAGGTGGCGCCGGATCTGGATATTGCCTTCAAATCTGGAGAGCTGTCGGTCTCCGGCCGCGTTGAGGTGCCCAGAGGCGAAATCGAAGTCCAGAGCGTCCCCCCATCGGCGGTGTCGGTTTCCGAGGATGAAGTCATCGTGGGTGTTGAACGGGAAGAACCTGCCATTCGGTCCATGCTGATGGATGTGACTGTGGTGGTCGGTGAGGATGAGGTGTCGTTTGCCGCGTTTGGTGTCACCGGCAACCTCGAAGGCACGTTGCGCATTGGCAACAATATGGATACGCGGGGTGCGCTGCAGTTAGTGAATGGTCGCTATGAAGCCTTTGGCCAGGAACTGGACCTGCGCCGGGCACGGATTCTCTTTGTAGGTGCGCTGACCCGACCGTATTTGGACATTGAGGCAGTCCGTGAAGTTGATACGGTGGTCGCCGGGATCCGGTTGTCCGGCCCAGTGGATGAGCCGGAAACGGAAGTGTTCTCGGAACCGTCGATGCCGCAGAGTGATGCCTTGTCGTACGTTATTCTTGGTCGTCCGCCCCGGGGCCAGGGGGATGAGGGGCAGATGAGCCGGGCTGCGTTGTCACTGGGTCTTACCCAGGCCAGCAAGATCACACAAGGTATTGGAAACGAGCTGGGTATCCGTAACCTGACATTGGAGGCGGAGGGTTCAGGGGAGCAGGCCTCCGTGGTGGCGAGCGGCTATATCACAGACGAACTAAGCCTCCGTTATGGTGTTGGCATATTTGAACCCATTACCACGGTAGCCCTGCGCTACGATTTGGGCCGCTACTTCTATCTGGAGGCCGCCAGTGGTCTGGCGGCCTCACTGGATATTTTCTATACACGGAACTTCTGAGTGGCCAGGTCAGTCCAGCTCGAAGGTGGCGCTGACGGTGGCCTGGATTTCCCTGGGGCCCACGCTTGAAACGGCGTCACCGACCATTTTCGATTCCGCTTGCATCATCGGTACCGGACGATGGCCGCCGTTCACATTCAGACTGACCACTTCGCCACAACGTTGCTCGAGTTGCTTGGCGACAAACTCGCAGCGGCTTCTGGCATCGGCGATGGCCCTTGCCAGAGCTTCGCGTTCCAGCCCCTGCTCGTCTGAGTGGAAAAACTGGTGGCTGCCAAGATGATATTGCAGCCCCAGCTTGTTGGCTTCACCAATCAACGGATTCAGCAGATCCAGATCGTTGATCGAGAAGCTGACGGTCTGGCTTGCCACCGATACTCGCTTGGGATCCTGGCCTTGTTCCCGTACAGGAAGCATGCGAGTGTAAACACTGAGATCGGCATCAGAATAGTCGTCCAGCTCATTACGATAGGCCGCAATGGCCTGGCGCCATTCGTCCATGGTGTCGGACACCTGTTCAGAGGCCTTTGCGGCATCCGGGTGCTCGGCCGTGACTGAGAACTGCAGTCTGGCGCTGTCTGGTTCGTAACGAACAATACCTTCGCCATTCAGGCTCACTTCTCCGGCACTGGCTGCCGCGGGTATCACGGTGACGGCGGCGGCGAGCGCAAGTGGCAGTCGACGTTTGATCATGGTCATTCTCCTTATGAGTGGAACTCCGGGCCTTCCCGGTTATCCAGTCGTTCCAGTTTCCGGGCCCGGGCGGCGTGCACAAAGTGGCTGAAGATGCGACGGTGCCCGGTGTGGTAAAGCAGGTATTCGGGGTGCCATTGCACTCCCATCAACCATTGTCGGCCGGTGTTTTCGATGGCCTGCACAAACAGGTCGTTGTCCACGGCCGTCACTCTGAGATTCTGTCCAAGGCGCTTGATGGCCTGGCTGTGAATGCGGTTGGCGCCAATCACGTGGCTGTACATCAGGCCTCCCAGACGGCTGTCCCGGACCAGGCGAACCGTTTGGAGGGGTAATAACAAAGGTCGATGTCGGGTATGTACCCGCAACGGGGTAACGTTCTGGCACAGGGACCCGCCGTGAAAGACGTTGATAAACTGTGCACCGCGGCAGATACCCAGCACCGGAATGTTAATCGCCTCCGCCTGGCGGAGAAGCTCGGTGTCGGTAGCATCCCGTTTCAGGTCATACCTGGCCGTCACTTGGGGTTGTTGACCATAGCGGCCCGGATGCACGTGGGTGCCGCCCGAGAGAACCAGCCCGTCCAGTAGTTCGACGTTGGTTCGGTCGCCCGGGCGGATGTAGTGTGTTCTGGCGCCATGCAGGCGCAGGCCCAGGCTGATCAGCCGATGGGCCATACTTCGTCGGGCCGGGCCGCTGATGCCGATGGTGAGACCGGGGATGTCCGTTTCGTTTTCCCAGTCAGACATAACCGTGCTGATGCAGCCATTCATCGGTGGACTCACGCCAGGAGCGGGTGAGATTGCGGAAGCTGAACTTCCGGGATTCGTGGAATTCGCCCCGCAGGGCATCAAGATCCTGACGGTTGTTGGCAAGCTGTTCCAGCACTACCCAATCGTTCCACACTGTGGAGAAGTGCCAATTGGGATTGTCGATATCACAATCCGGCAGCCGGTAGTGCAGAGTAGGACGACTTTTGATCCTGGGGTCCTGAACGTATTCGGACAACAGCGATTCGTTCAGATGAGCGAACAGTGGCAGAAGATCCAACGCCTTGTTCCGGGTAGGATTGTAGTGCAGATAGTCCCTCATCAGTGTGTCCAGGTCAGGACGGTAATCGTCCGCCATCAGCTTGTCTGTGTAGCGGCTGCTCCAGGGCTCGATGTAGGTGGTGAACTTCCGGCTGATATCCAGCTGATGCCGGGACTTGAGCCAGTCATACAGCAGTGCGAACGCCTGCAGATAACGTACCAGGGTCTCGGGTTCAAGATCGGGCAGTTCCGGGTTAAGTTGAAGCCCGAACGCAAAGTAGATGGCCTCCCGGCTGCCTTCAGCACCCAGGTCTCGCAGCTCGTCTACCAGATTCTCGATCATGCCCAGAGCCGACATTGCGAGCGGTGGTCCCACAATCTCTAATGGCACAATCTTCTCGGCGGCAAAATCAATGACGTCCATGGCGTGGTTGCCGAGTTCCCGAATGGATTCCGGGAGCCGCTCGTCGGCAAGATCCAGGTCTTTGATAGGATCAGAGTCCAGCTCAATGGTGAAAGCCCCGGCGTCCGTATCCAGTCGGGTGACATAACGGGATGTCAGCTCCGGCTCTCCCCCAAGCAGTCGGGCAGCATGCTGGACCAGGGCCTCGTAGGTCAGGCCGGACAGTTCAATCTCAACCCCGACTTTTCGTTCCTGGCCGTCCCGGTTTGTCGTTTGTTCCGGCATCTTGCAGCGGTCGTGTACGGTCATGGTTGTGTGTGGCTTCCCTGTGTCTGGTTTGCGTCACCATAACATACAGGCTGTTGGTCGCCCGTTACAGGAAGGAAACGAAACGGAGAGGGCTTTACACTGGATAAAACACTGTATATAGTCAGTTCACTGTATAAAAAAACAGGATCGAAATTCCGGAGCCCGACTGATGAAACTGACTGCAAGACAATCCCAGGTGCTGGACATTATCCGACGTTACGTGGATGAAACCGGCTACCCGCCCACCAGGGCTGAAATTGCCGCAGAGCTGGGATTCCGTTCCGCCAACGCGGCGGAAGAACATTTGAGGGCTCTGGCAAGGAAAGGCGCCATCGAGATGGTCCCGGGAGCCAGCCGGGGCATTCGCCTGCCGGAGGCCGAAGAAGATCTGGGCCTCCCTGTCATCGGGCAGGTTGCCGCCGGTAGCCCGATTCTGGCGCAGGAACATATTGAAGATCACTGCACGCTGCAGCCGGGCTTCTTCTCTCCTTCAGCAGATTACCTTTTGCGGGTACGGGGGATGAGCATGAAAGACATCGGGATTCTGGATGGTGATTTACTGGCGGTGCACAGTACCCAGGATGTCCATAACGGTCAGATCGTTGTCGCTCGTGTCGGAGAGGAGGTCACCGTCAAGCGTTTCCGCAGGGAAGGCAACAAGGTCTGGCTGATTGCAGAGAATGAGGAGTTTGCTCCGATTGAGGTCGATCTTGCGGAGCAGGAATTGTTTATTGAAGGTCTCGGCGTAGGCGTTATCCGCCGCTCCGATCTTCACTGAATACCGTATTCGGCAGCGCATGGCGCAGGTAGGTGAGTAATGGAACAGTTGAGCTTCACTCAGAACATGGCATTTCAGCCGGCAGCTGTTGTTGCGGCTGGCGCGGTTTCCTCTGGCCAAAGGGCACCGGCGGCCCGGGTAGCAGCGTCCGGTTCGGAGCGACGTTCAGCGTCTGGCTTCGGTGGCAATGTTACCGAGATTATTCTTCCGGAGGAGCAGGTGGAGAATTTCCAGTTGCTGCTGCCAATGCTCACACAACTCAACCAGGAGAAACGTTGGCTGGCGTGGATTGATCCTCCCCAGTCCCTGGTGGCCAAGTGGCAGAAAATGCACGGCATTGTGGCCAGTGAGATTCTGGTGTTGCGGTCAACGACAGAATTCCCAGCACAAGAGCTGGCTGAGCGGGCGCTGGGCGCAGGCACCTGCCATGCCGTTGTGCTCTGGACTCACAAGCTAGGCCGTGCGGCGCTGGAAGCGTTGCAAAAGGCATCTGCCAAGGGTAATAGCCACGGTGTGGTGTTGCGCCAGAGATAACGGGTGCTCAATGCAAGGTGTAGTGGGGCTGATTGTCGGCGAACTCGCTTTCGTCCTCTTCCCAGTCAATGTCGTGGCTGATGTTGCCAGCGGCCTCGATGCCAGCGGCAATCATCGCCTTGGCGACGTTCATGTCCCGGTCTTCCAGCATTTCTCTGGCCTCATCAGAGAATGAGATGCGCACAAGTGGAGCTGCATCGTCATCAATCCGGCGAAGCGCGTAGTCGCCGTCGGCGAGTTGTACAATTTCAAAAAACGAAGGTGACATTCATTCAACCTATATCTGCTGTCAGCGTATGTTAATGGATTGGCTCCGGCAGGCGGATTACCACTCGCTGTGTTGCTCGTCTATCTCTCTGGTCAATACGGTCATGGCAGCCAGTATCTTGTTCAGAGCCTGAACGGACCGATCTGGCCCCTGATCCGCCGAAACCGCAATGATGTTTTCTTCCGTCACGGTTTTCCGTATCTTGGGCGGTTCTCCAGCTGCAGTCTCCAACTGATTCAGCTGTTGCCACCAGCTGCCTGGTGTTTCAGCCAGTTCCTTCAACATCCCGCCTTCCGCAATCGCATAGGGAAACAGCGCCTCCAGCTCGTCGATGGAGGCCGGTCTGTCGACTTTGTTCTGGTGGCATCGGGTAATCATTACCAGCAGGAGTTCTCGAGCCCGCAGCAATAACTCAATGGCACCTTGCAGTTGGGCTTCTCGTTCTGGCGCAGTCGCTGCTTCGTCTTGCTCAACCCGGATTAGTAACGTTTTGGCCAGAAACAGCTTTTGCGAAACCAGAGAATGCCATTGAGATGCCATGAGGAAACCTGCGAACGAAAAATCAGAGAAACAGGGCCGGTAAAACTTTGGGAGTTTATCATTTTTGGCTGTTTATTTCTCGTTCTATCCGCTTTGTGGAAATGCTCTTGTCACAAGAAACTACAAACAACCACTTGAAACGGGCGTTTGAAACTGGCAAAAAGAGCGTCAGATTGGGTGAGTATTGACCACTCATGTGACTCACGCTGGAGGTTGAGGATGCGAAACCGATTTATTGCTGCCATCGCAGTTGCTGTTATGGGGGCGTCCAGTCCGCTGCTGGCAAAGGTAACACAGGCGGAAGCCGCGCGCCTGAATAATGAGCTGACACCGGTTGGTGCTGAGCGCGCGGGCAACGCAGCGGGCACCATTCCAGCCTGGGATGGCGGGCTTGCCACGCCACCGGCGAATTGGCGCGAGGGGTCTGTAGAAACCAATCCGTTCCCTGGCGATGACGCCCTGTATGTGGTGACGGGTGATAACCTTGATCTTTACCGGGACAAGTTGTCGGACGGCCACATCCGGATGCTGGAGCAATATGGCCCGGCATTTTTCATGCCGGTGTATGAAACCCGTCGGACAGCGGCGTTTCCCGAACATGTATACGAGAAGTTCCGTCAGAATGCCCTGACCGCCGAGCTTTTGGATAATGGTAACGGGGTAAGAGACACCATCATGACCAGCCCGTTCCCCATTCCGAAGAATGGTCTGGAGGCGATCTGGAACCACATTCTCCGGTATCGCGGTGAGGAGGTGTCCTTCCGAAGTGCTTCAGCCACTCCTCAGGAAGACGGTTCTTTCAACCCGGTGGTCAACCACTACGATTATTTTTTCGCGTACAGTCAGGTAGGCGCGGATCTTGCCGATATCGACAACAAGATCTTCTACCTGAAAACCGAGACGATCGCTCCGACCACGCTGGCGGGCACCATCACCCTGGTGCACGAGACTCTGGACCAGGTTCGTTCACCTCGCCTTGCATGGCGTTATGATGCGGGTTCCCGACGCCTGCGCCGGTCTCCGAACCTGGCCTACGAGACAGACCTGCCGAATTCGTCCTCTCTGCGTTCGGTTGACCAGAAAGATATGTATAACGGTGCTCCAAACCAGTATGACTGGGAACTCAAAGGTAAACGGGAGCTGCTGGTTCCCTACAACGGATACAAGCTTCACGATTCCAGTGTTCGCCCTGAGGACGTCATCCGCCCGAACCACATCAACCAGACACTCGCCCGCTATGAGCTGCACCGGGTCTGGGTGGTAGAGGCCAAGCGCCGTACTGGTATTGGCCACATTTATGAGCGCCGTGTGTTCTACATTGACGAAGATAGCTGGCAGATTCTGGTTTCTGAGGAGTACAACGAGAAGGGCGAGCTATGGCGCGTTTCCGAGGCTCACAATATCAGCTACTACAGCGAGCCGGTCTTCTGGACCACCATGGAAATGACGTATGATCTGAAGGCAAACCGTTATTACATTGATGGTCTGGACAATGGTTACCCCGCCTATGATTTCGCGCCGGGGTATCGTGGTAACGAGTTTACCGCCTCTGCGGCCCGTCGCGCTGCACGGCGTTAACCGTCCGCTTGCGGGGCGCCATCGTTTCCGGTGGCGCCCTTTCGTTGGCCAGTCTGTCCCGCAGACCCCGGAGATTGCCAATGGCCAACCCTGAAAACCTCCTTTCCGATCTGGATCAGCTTCAAAACGAATTAACCCTGGCCCTGGACAACCAGGATTGGGAACGCTTGGGCCAGCTTAATGCCCGGGTCCGACCGACGGTGGAACCGTTGATGGCTGAACTCGAGCAGGGCCGAATTGATGCCGCACTGGTGCGAGAGCGACTGGAAGCGCTGAATCGTTTTGTGGCCGAGGCTGATGCTGCCGCTGTGAAGGCCCGCGACGAGGCGAAAGCCTCGTTGAAGGGGGTCAGCCAGAACCGTAACGCCGCCAAAACCTATCAGAACGTCTCCTCGAATCGTCAAAGATAGCGTCATAAAATTGACTCGGGCCGGCATACGGTCTTAAATACCGCACAAATCCATGAAGAGATTCCTGTGAATGTCCAAAAATAACAAAGTGCTGGTGCTGAGTAAGGATGAAACCAGGCGGCGAGATCTGGTCACCATTCTGGAGTTTGTCGGTGAAGAGCAGGTGATTTCCGGCGACGAGGCTTTGGCGCTTTTGGCGAGTGACGATGATCAGGCCTGGGATAGTGTTTCAGTGGCGGTCGTCAACGGCACCGAATCCGGCGCCTGTTCCGCCATAGAGCAGGTATGCCGGGCCATGACCGGTGTGCCAGTGTTGCTGGTTGGCGACCCTGATCTCAAGGGGTTGTCAGAGGACGATGCGGCACGAGTGATTGCGCGGATGGAATGGCCGCTGAACTACACCAAGTTCGTGGATTCCCTGTACCGCGCACAGATCTATCGTGACCAGTTCAGCCGCAACCAGCAGCGCGGCCAGCAGCGTGGTGTGCAGCTGTTCCGCAGCCTGGTGGGAACCAGTCGTAAAGTCCAGCAAGTGCGCCAGTTGATGGAGCAGGTGGCCGACAAGGATGTGAGCGTGCTGATTACCGGAGAGTCCGGTACTGGGAAGGAAGTGGTTGCTCGCAATCTGCATTACCATTCTTCCCGCCGCGATAAGCCCTTTGTGCCGGTGAACTGTGGTGCTATTCCGGCAGAGCTGCTGGAAAGCGAGCTCTTTGGCCATGAGAAAGGCGCGTTTACCGGTGCCATTACGGCGAGGGTAGGGCGCTTTGAGATGGCGGAAGGCGGCACCTTGTTCCTGGATGAAATTGGCGATATGCCCCTGAACATGCAGGTGAAGATACTGCGGGTTCTGCAAGAGCGCACCTTTGAAAAAGTGGGCAGTAACCGCACCCAGACCGCTGACGTACGGGTGATTGCGGCGACCCACAAGCATCTTGAGGACATGATTGAATCCGGTGATTTTCGGGAGGATCTGTACTACCGGCTGAACGTGTTCCCCATCGAAATGCCGGCACTCCGGGAGCGAGTCGAAGACATTCCACTGTTGATCAACGAGCTGATTTCCCGGATGGAAAAAGAGAAGCGTGGTTCATTGCGGATGAACTCGGCGGCCATCATGAGCCTGTGTCGTCATGATTGGCCGGGCAATGTCCGTGAGCTGGCGAACCTGGTGGAGCGTCTTGCCATCATGCATCCCTATGGCGTGATCGGAGTGCAGGAATTGCCGAAGAAGTTCCGCTATGTGGATGATTACGATGAGAATCGCCCGGTAGAGGATTCCGGTATGCCCTCTTCCATACCAGGGCTGGTGGGGCTGGATGCGCCAGCGTTGCTGCCGGTGAACGGCATTGATCTGAAGGATTATCTCTCCAATCTTGAAAAGCAATTGATTCAGCAGGCTCTCGATGAAGCCAGTGGCGTAGTCGCCCGCGCTGCCGAAAAGCTGCGGATACGGCGTACTACGCTGGTGGAGAAAGTGCGAAAGTATGGTCTGAGGGACGACTCAGAAGAAGCCTGATGGCACCGGGGTGACCGGTAAAAGGTGGCGTCAAAGGTTTGTAACCTGCGACGCCATTGTTGTTTCTGGCCGACGGTAATTCGTCACCCCGGGTGTCGTTGGTTTCGTTACTATTTGAAAATAAACAATAAATATTAATTGGCACGCTGTTAGCTTTAACCTTTCCGAACAAAAGTATTGATGGCCCCGCCGGGCCTGTCAGGGGGAAAGGTTATGAGCCACGCACATGTCGTTATGGAGTCCCGCCACCAGCCGGATGCCAACGCTGCGGCTGATGTCAACGACAAGGTGACAGCACTGTTTCCACAGCAGGACGATGAGGCTGTAGATTCTGCGCTGGAACTGTTCAATCGCATGTCTCGCCAGATTACCGACTCCTATCGCACACTCGAGTCTCGGGTGAACCAGCTCTCCGGTGAACTGTCTTATGAATCGCGGCAGCGCCAGCAGGAGCTGGAGCAGAAAGAGCAGCTGGCAGATCGCCTGTCTACCTTGCTCAATGCTTTGCCTGCGGGCGTGGTGGTGCTGGACAAACATGGTACTGTCAGCCAGAGCAACCCGGCCGCCATTGCCTTGCTGGGCGAGCCGCTGGAGGGCGAGCGCTGGATTGACGTTATCCGCCGCTGTTTCGCACCCCGTAACGATGATGGCCATGAGGTGTCCCTGAAGGATGGTCGCCGGGTCAGCATTGAGATTCGTACCATGGAGAATCAGCCGGGTCAGTTGATCCTGCTGACCGATCTGACTGAAACGCGCCAGCTCCAGTCGCAACTGGCTCATGCCCAGCGCCTCTCTGCCATGGGCAAGATGGTTGCGTCCCTGGCCCACCAGATTCGCACACCGCTGTCTGCTGCCATTCTCTATGGTGGCCATCTGAGCCAGCCGGATCTCGATGAGGAGCTACGTCAACGTTGCGCTTCCCGGCTGATGTCCCGCCTGACCCATCTGGAACAGCAGGTTCGCGACATGTTGATCTTCGCCCGCGGTGAAACCCGACTGGCGGAAGAGCTGGATTCGTCGCGCCTGGTGGAAGCGCTCGAGTCTGCTGTTGATGGACTCAAGCTTGCGCCAGGTGTGCAGGTGACCCTGGACAACCAGGTGCAGACGCCTTGCCGGCTGATGTGCAATCGCGATGCCCTGGTCGGCGCCTGTACCAATCTTGTGAATAACAGTCTGGAGGCGGGGGCCGCCGACGTTTCAATCGTTGTTTCCGCCACCTCCGGCCGCCTGGAGATCCGGGTTTCCGATAATGGGCCCGGGTTCGAGCCTGGTGAGGCAGGTCGGATTATGGAAGCCTTCTACACCACCAAGTCCCATGGCACCGGCCTCGGGCTGGCCGTGGTGCAGGCTGTGGTCAAGGCCCATCAGGGCGAGTTTTCGATTTCATCCCCCGGACAGCAAGGTGCCGACGCGATAGTTCGGCTGCCGATTCTGACAGCCCGGTTTTAAAGAACAGGTTGGAGGTACATAGCATGGCAAAGGCCCAGATTCTGATTGTGGAAGATGACCACGACCTGCGCGAAGCTTTGGTAACGACGCTGGAACTGGCGAAATTCCAGGTGCGGGAAGCGGCCAGCGCTGAAGATGCGCTGGCAAGCCTGGCCCGGGCGCCGGTCGATATGGTGGTCAGCGATGTCAATATGCCCGGCATGTCCGGCCATGAGTTGTTGGCGGAAGTTCAGCGCTTGTATCCGGGGCTGCCCATGATGCTGATTACCGCGTACGGCCAGATCAGCCACGCGGTGTCTGCCATGCAATCCGGTGCCATCGATTATCTGGTCAAGCCGTTTGAGCCTCAGGTTCTGGTGGAAGCGGTCAGTCGGGTCGTGGGCGGAAGCCGCCAAAAGGCTGGCGATGAGCCGGTGGCTGAGGATCCGGTCAGTAAACGCATGTTCCAGTTGGCCGCGAAAGTGGCGGCCAGTGATTCCACAGTGATGATTTCCGGTGAGAGTGGTACCGGTAAAGAAGTGTTGGCCCGCTATATCCATCAGCAGTCACCCCGAGCGGATGAGCCATTTGTCGCGATCAACTGTGCCGCTATTCCGGAGAATATGCTGGAAGCCATTCTGTTCGGTCACGAGAAAGGTGCTTTCACGGGTGCCGTTGCAGCCTCTCCAGGTAAATTCGAGCAGGCCAATGGCGGAACGATCCTGCTGGACGAGATTTCCGAAATGGATCTTGGTTTGCAGTCCAAGCTGCTGCGAGTGTTGCAGGAGCGGGAAGTGGAGCGCGTCGGTGGTCGCAAGACCATTCAGCTGGATGTTCGTGTGCTGGCGACCACAAACCGTGATCTGGCGGACTACGTGCGCGAGGGCAAGTTCCGCGAAGACCTTTATTATCGATTGACGGTGTTCCCGATGCGGTGGCAGCCCCTGCGGGAGCGGCCGCTGGATATTCTGCCCCTGGCCCGCTCACTGTTGAAAAAGCATTGCCGCAAGATGAAGCTGACCGGCATCACCCTGGCCGAGGATGCCCGCAAGGCACTGATGGCTCATGCCTGGCCGGGTAATGTCCGGGAACTGGACAATGCCATTCAGCGGGCGCTGGTGTTGCATCAGGGTAATGTAATCCACGCCGGTGATCTTTGTCTGGAGCTTGGGATTACCGGTGCCGCTGACTTTGGTGCACCCGCTGAGCCGGCCATTCCCGCCAGATCCATGGAGGCCCCTGAGGCCGACTTGCCAGACCCCGAGGCGGCGATGGAAGCGGATTCAGCGGCTGATGAGGCGATTGGCTCACTCGGAGATGATCTGCGCCAACAGGAGTTCCGTATCATTATTCAAACCCTCAAGAAAGAGCGTGGCAGGCGCAACCGGGCCGCGGAGCAACTGGGCATCAGCCCGCGAACGCTTCGTTACAAACTGGCCCAGATGCGAGATGCCGGTATCGATCTTGATGCGGAGCTGGCCATGGCCTGAGTCAGGGCCTTTGTTGTCGACCTTATACTCCTTCGGGCACCCTTCGGGGTGCCGTTTTTTTACTTGTCTGCCTGGTCTTCTTTTTCGGTCTGGTTTCATCCCTGTCAATTCTTCGTCGCGCAGACGCCTTCCGTTGTGCAATGATTTATTAACCCGTTGAAATAAATGGTTTAATTGTTTCTGGCCTGTTGCTTGCTTTCAGTTCATTTGAGTCAGCAACAAGTACAGGCCCGACGGGGCCACCGGGAGAGTGTGATGGTTCAACGTGCCGACATAAACAATGTTCTGTCTGAGATCCGGAATCTGCGTACCCAGATGATGCAGAACCAGAGGATTGAACAGGATCAGTCCGTACGTGGCCGCATCGATGGCCCACGACAGGTTCAGGAAACTCAGGAAGTTCCCAGCTTCAGCGATATGCTGGGCAAGGCCGTCAACAATGTGCACGAGGTCCAGAGTCAGGCCAGCGAACTCAGGACGGCCTATGAAATGGGCGATCCGAATGTGGACATTACCCGGGTAATGATTGCTGCCCAGAAATCTTCCGTGTCTTTCGAGGCGCTGACCCAGGTGCGTAACCGGGTTGTGCGGGCCTACGAAGACATTATGAATATGCCGATCTGATAACGGAGCAACAGCATGGCAAGCGTACCCGCGGAAACCGCCGCCTCTGACCTGCCGGCTACCCAGGAGAGTGATACTCCTGAGAGCCGTAGCAATCTTTTGCTCGGGTTCAACCGATTGAATCTGCTCCGCCAGGTCGGGCTTATGGTGGGGCTGGCCGCCAGTGTGGCACTGGGTGTGGCTGTGGTGCTCTGGGCTCAGGAGCCCAATTACCAGCCGGTGGTGGGGGATCTGTCTGCCTACAACCCGCAGGACGTGACCACCATCCTCGACAGCAACGGTATCGATTACAAGATGGACCCCCGCACCGGAGCATTGCTGGTGCCGTCTGAACAGGTCTATAGCGCGCGCCTCAAGCTTGCTGCTGAAGGCGTAACCGACCAGAAGACCATGGGCTATGAGTTGCTGGACCAGGAACGTGGTCTGGGAACGTCCCAGTTCATGGAAACCATCAGCTACCGGCGCGGACTGGAGGGCGAACTGGCTCGGACCATCGCAGCCATGCGCGGTGTCCGTAATGCTCGTGTGCACCTGGCTATTCCAGAGCGCTCGGTGTTTATCCGGGATGCCAGGGAGCCAACCGCCTCGGTGTTTCTTGAGGTATTTGCGGGACGTCGTCCGGAGCCCGAGCAGATTCGGGCCATCGTCAACCTGGTGGCCGGCAGCATTCCGATGATGAACCGGGATCAGGTGACTGTGGTTGACCAGAACGGCAATCTGTTGACGGGCGATGAGGTTCAGGCCGAAACAGACCGGATGAAAGACCAGTATGAATACACGTCCAGGGTTGAAGAGCGGCTGACCCGCCGTGTCGCCTCATTGATTGGCCCAATTGTCGGGGAAGGGCGTTACCGCGCGGAAGTCACCGCCGACCTCGACTTCTCTGCGGTCGAGCGTGCCGAGGAATTATACAATCCGGAGCAACAGGCGGTGCGTAGTGAACGCGAGTTGTCTGAGCAGCGTGTGGCGGGAGCCCAGGGTGGTATTCCCGGCGCGCTGGCCAATCAGCCGCCAGGGGCTGCGACGGTTCCGGAGCAGGCCACCGCCGCCCCAGGGGAAGATGGCGCTCCTGCAGCTCCGCCGGTGAATGTCCGGAGTGAATCCACCCGGAATTATGAACTGGATCGTACCGTCAGCTACACCCGTCAGGAGCTGGGTGCGGTCAAGCGGGTGACCGTGGCCCTTGCCGTGGATGACATGAAAGTGGTCGACCCGGAAACCGGCGAGGTGAGCTATCAACCCTGGCCAGAGGCCGAACTGCAACGGCTGAGCATGCTGGTGCGTGATGCGGTTGGCTATTCCGCGTCCCGCGGAGACAGCGTTACCGTCATGAATACCGCGTTTGCCCCTGAGGAAGCGGTGGAGTTTGAAGCTCCGGGCTTCTGGGAGCAGCCCTGGTTCTGGGATTTGATGAAGCAGGTATTGGCAGGACTGGTCATTTTGATTCTGGTTCTTGGCTTGCTGCGCCCCACCCTGAAGACACTGTCCGGTGGCGGTCGCCGCGAGCGTGGTGAAGGCGGAGAAGAGGGTGAGTATGGTGGCCTTGCTGATATCGAAGGCGGGCAGGCACTACGCGATGCCATGTCGTCTCAGGATGACCTGCTTTTGCCGGGCGCCACAGACAGCTATGATAGACAGTTGAATGCACTCAAAGGCCTGATTGCGGAAGATCCCGCCAGGGTTGCACAGGTTATGCGCCAGTGGGTGAATGTCGATGACTGAAGAAAACGGCCAGTTGCAGGGGGATGCCCCGAAAAAGCCGCAGCGCAAGATTCCGCGAGTGGAGCAGGCAGCGATCCTGCTGATGTCTCTGGGTGAAGCGGACGCTGCTGAGGTGCTCAAGCACATGGGGCCGAAAGAGGTTCAGCGGGTTGGCGTCGCCATGGCGCAGATGAAAGACGTCAGCAAGGACGACGTCACCTACGTGCTTAACCAGTTTGTGGACGCTGTCGGTGGCCAGACCGGTTTGGGGGTTGGTAATGACGATTATATCCGGGCGATGCTCACCCAGGCGCTGGGTGATGACAAGGCCGCGAGCCTGATTGACCGAATCCTGATTGGCGGCAATACCACCGGCCTGGATACTCTTAAGTGGATGGAGCCCCGGGCTGTGGGCGATATTATCCGTTACGAGCATCCCCAGATTCAGGCCATTGTTATCTCCTACCTAGACCCGGACCAGGCCGCTGAAATTCTTGGCACACTTGATGAAAAAGTGCGACTGGATGTGATGATGCGGGTGGCGTCGCTGGAAAGCATTCAGCCACAGGCCCTGCAGGAACTGAACGACATCCTTGAGAAGCAGTTCTCTGGTGGCGCGGCCTCCCAGACCAGTCGGATTGGTGGCGTGAAGCGAGCGGCCGATATCATGAACTTCATGGATCGGGGGATTGAGGGCTCGTTGATGGATTCCATCAAAGACATGGATCCGGATCTGGCGTCCACCATTGAAGACCTCATGTTCGTGTTTGATAACCTCAAGGATATTGATGATCGGGGTATTCAGGCGCTGCTTCGAGAGGTCTCCTCGGAGGTGCTGGTGGTGGCGCTCAAAGGTGCCGACGAAGCCGTCAAGGAGAAGATCTTCAAGAACATGTCCAAGCGTGCTGCGGAGTTGCTGCAGGATGATCTGGAAGCCAAGGGGCCGGTCAAGGTCAGCGAAGTCGAAGCGGCCCAGAAAGACATTATCACCGTTGCTCGCCGTATGGCTGAAGCCGGCGAGATCTCGCTGGGTGGTAGTGGCGAAGAAATGATGTGATGAAAGATTCCGATCAGGACAGCAAGCGCATACCGAAAGAACAGATGACCGCCTGGGAACGGTGGGAATTGCCCCTGCTTGATGAGCGCGGAAATCAGGTTGTCGAGGAAGAGGAAGTCAAGCCGCTGACCGCGGCCGACCTGGAAGAGATTCGCCAGGCTGCCCGCGAGGACGGTTTTCAGGAGGGCCGGCAGGCCGGTTACGCTGAAGGCTTTGAGCAGGGTCGCGCAGACGGGCACAAAGATGGCTACGCCGCAGGCGAGGCGGAGGGGCGGAGCGAGGGCGAGCAGCAGGCAGCGGAGCAGACGCGTCAGGAAGTTGCCTCCCGGATGGAACGGCTGGAGCATCTGATGGGTGAGCTGTTGTTGCCCATCGAGCGCCATGAAGACGAGCTGGAAGCGGTGCTGGTCAACCTCACTACCGTATTGGCCCGGGCGGTGGTCTTCCGTGAGCTCAGCATTGATTCCTCCCAGATTCGCCAGGTGGTGCGTCGGGCTCTGTCGTCACTGCCCTCTACCGCCGATAATCTCCGCATTCATATTCACCCCGACGATATCGAGCCGGTACGGGAAGTCACAGAGCGCCTGGAATCACCGGCGGTCCTCATTGAGGACGACTCTCTCATGCCTGGTGGCTGTAAAGTGGAATCGCGCCATAGTCTGGTGGATTACACCGTGGAGAAGCGCTTCCAGCGGGTGGTTCAGGCTATGCTGGAAGAACAGCTGGCGGAGCCTGCCGGTCCGGATCAGGAGGAGCTGGCACCCAGTATGGGGGAGCTGACCGATTTTCACCGGGATGTGCTGAGTGATTCGGGTATGACATCACCGCCAGAATCCGAGTCTGACGAATTCAACGACCAGGGCCAGGACGATGACATCACGCCTGGCTGAACGGTTACGGCAGCTTCAGGGGGCCATCAGCGACGAGCCGGCGCCAGAATTGTCTGGCCGGCTTACGCGCATGGTGGGTCTCACGCTGGAGTGCGTGGGTTGCCCGATGGTGGTGGGGGACCGTTGTCTGATTCAGGGTGATAGCGCCACCAGTGTTGAAGCGGAAGTGGTGGGGTTTGAGGAAGATAAGGTTTACCTGATGCCGCTGACCGCCATCGAAGGTCTCAAGCCCGGAGCCCGGGTGATTCCTCTGGCCTCGGCCAGCAGGGTGCCGGTGGGCCCGCAAATGCTGGGGCGAGTGGTCAATGGTGCCGGCGACCCGTTGGACGGCAAGGGACCGTTGCAGGCAGAGGCCAGAGTGCAGCTGACCGGCGACATCATCAACCCATTGAACCGGGCTCCGGTGCGTCAGTCCATGGATGTGGGAATCCGTGCAATCAACGCGTTGCTGACCGTAGGGCAGGGGCAGCGTCTCGGCCTGTTTGCCGGCAGTGGTGTCGGTAAGAGTATGCTGCTGGGAATGATGACCCGGTTCACGGATGCAGACATTACCGTGGTTGGGTTGATTGGTGAACGGGGCCGGGAGGTTAAGGAATTCATCGAGGACATTCTCGGCGATGAAGGCCTGGCTCGTTCCGTGGTTGTAGCCGCTCCGGCAGATGACTCGCCGTTGATGCGCCTGCGCGCTGCCATGCTCACCACCCGAATTGCCGAATACTACCGCGATCAGGGTAAGCGCGTTCTTCTTTTAATGGATTCTCTCACCCGCTATGCCCAGGCACAGCGGGAGATCGCCCTGGCCGTAGGCGAACCACCGGCGACCAAGGGTTATCCGCCCTCGGTTTTTGCCAAGCTGCCGCAACTGGTTGAGCGCACAGGCAATGGCCGACCCGGCGGTGGTTCCATTACTGCGTTTTATACCGTTCTGACGGAAGGCGACGACCAGCAGGATCCGATTGCCGATGCAGCCCGGGCCATCCTTGATGGTCACATCGTGTTATCCCGACGCCTGGCGGAAGAAGGCCACTATCCGGCCATAGATGTGGAAGCCTCCATCAGCCGGGTGATGCCCCAAGTGACCGATCCGGAGCACTTCTCCCGGGCCCAGAGATTCAAGCAGGTGTATTCCCGTTATCAGCAGGCCCGTGATCTGATCAGTGTGGGTGCCTATGTGAAAGGTTCCGACCCGGAGACTGACTTTGCCATTCAGCACATAGGCAATATGAGCCAGTTTCTGCAGCAGGGGCTGAATGAACGTGCTCCCCTCACGGAGGCGATTGAGCAACTGATGGCGGTAGTGCCGGAACGACGTTCACCGGAACGAAGAAAGACGGCGGTGCCGAACCCCGCCGGCAATCGGGATAATGTCTGATGCTGCGATCGAAACGGCTTGAAGTTGTCCTCGCCCTTGAAGAGCGGAAAGAACAGGAAGCGTTGGAACGCCTTGGTGAGGCTCGTAAGCAGGTGGAGGCGCATCGCGAACAGGTGGAAAACCTGGAGCGCTATCAGCAGGAGTATCGTGACCAGATCCGCGCGAGCCAGCAGGGTGTGGTTCCTGTGGCGCGACTGCAGGCCTGGCAGGCTTTTATCGCCCAGCTGGACCAGGTGATTGCCCAGCAACAGCGGCAGCTGCAACAGGCTGAACAGGTGTTTGAAGCCAGGCGCCGGGAGTGGCAACAGGCCTGGGAACGTCGCCGTGGTATGGAAAAATACATTGAGTCCTGCCGGCAACAGGAACAACGGGAACAGGATCTCAGCGACCAGAAACTGGCGGACGAAGCTGCCGGTCGGGCCTTTGCCCGGCGACAGCGATAATTGCAGTCCCCGGTGATCTGCATCAGATAACCCGGATGCAATTTCCGTTTATTTGACTATCCTTTACCAGATAAGCTTGCCATCAATGGCTGGCAGCAAAGGAAAGTCATTGGTGGAATGTGCCGGGAGGTTCAGGAATGCCTATAGAGACACGCCGGAGCGATGACGGCAAGACCCTCACGATCTGCGTGGAGGGTCGGTTCGATTTCAGTACCCATCAATCCTTTCGGGATGCCTACGAGCACAGCGAACCCACCGTCAGCCACTACGTCATTGATCTTTCAGACACCACTTACCTCGACAGCTCTGCTCTGGGCATGTTGCTTCTGTTAAGGGATCATGCTGGCGGAGATGGCGCCCGCATCTCAATCGAGAACTGCAACAGCGATGTCCGGCGAATTCTCTCCATTTCCAACTTCGAGCAGTTGTTCAGCATTCGCTGAGGCGATTCCCTTGAAGGTACTTCTTGCCGAGGACAGTGCCAGCGACAGGTTGATTCTGGCGCGGCTGGTAAGTCGCCTGGGCCATACCGTGATTG
The DNA here is from genome assembly GCF_002049515.1 of Marinobacter sp. tcs-11. NCBI lineage: Bacteria > Pseudomonadati > Pseudomonadota > Gammaproteobacteria > Pseudomonadales > Marinobacteraceae > Marinobacter > Marinobacter sp. tcs-11. Next base: position 29,599 of record NZ_LLYU01000002.1, read on the forward strand.
AAGCCGAAGACGGTACCGAGGCGGTGGATCTGTTCCGGGAGACCCAGCCGGATCTGGTGTTGCTGGACGCCCTGATGCCGCGGATGGACGGAATGGAGGCCGCTCGTCAAATCAAGGCTCTGGCAGGCGAGCGCCTGGTGCCGCTCATCTTTCTCACCTCCCTGTCCGGGGCGGGCGATTTGGCCCGGTGTCTTGAGGCCGGCGGCGACGACTTTCTCGTTAAACCCTACAATCGCGTGATTCTTGAAGCGAAGATCAACGCGTTCAATCGTATGAGGGGGTTGCACCAGGCATTGTCGGACCAGCGTGACCATATTCGGCGCCAGAATCAGCAGATGCTGGACGAGCAGCGCACGGCGCGGAGGGTGTTCGATAACATTGCCCATACCGGTTGTCTGGATGCCCCCAACATCCGCCACCATGCCTCCCCCCTCTCGGTTTTCAACGGTGATGTATTGTTTGCTGCTCAGCGCCCCGGGGGCGGCACTCTGGTGTTTCTGGGTGATTTCACCGGGCACGGATTACCTGCCGCCATTGGCGCCATGCCGGTTGCTGAAATCTTCTACGGGATGGCGGCCAAAGGCTTTGGCGCCCCGGATGTCCTCCGGGAAATCAACCGCAAGCTTCGGCGAATACTGCCGGTAGGCATGTTCTGTTGTGGTTTGATGGTTGAGGCTGACTTCAAACACAACAGCCTGCGTGTCTGGAATGGTGGCTTGCCGGATGGCTGGCTGTTGCGTGCCGCAGGCGACCGCGTCGCCATTCCGTCCCGGCATCTGCCGCTGGGCGTTCAGGAGCCGGACCAGTTTTCGGCCTCCATGACCGTGCTGGATGCGGCACCGGGCGACTGGCTGGTGATGATGACCGACGGGCTCCCCGAGGCGCCCAATAGTGGCGGTGAAAGCCTGGGCGAGGAAGGTGTCCTGAGCGTTCTGGCGGGTCTGGAAGCAGGGCAGGAGCCGTTCGAGGCCCTGCTGGAGAGAATGCAGCAGCACACCGGGAAGCCAGAGCTGGCTGATGACCTGACGCTCTGCTGCCTGCAAATGGTCCGGGCGGAGGCGCCAGAGGCAATGCCCGACAAGATTCCTGAATCGGCGTTGACGGGCCCGGCGGACTGGCGCTGCGTCTATGAGCTAAGGGAACAGACTCTGGCAGACTTCAACCCACTGCCGCTTTTACTGCATATCTGTATGGAAGTGCCCGGACTGAGGAGCCGAAGCGGTGAGGTCTACACCCTGTTGTCGGAACTCTACAACAATGCTCTTGAGCACGGTGTTCTGGCCCTGTCCTCAGAGTGGAAAACGTCACCTGGCGGTTTCAGTCGCTATTACCAGGAGCGAACGCGCAGACTGGGGAGCACCGATGGGCATTTCATACGGTTTTCTCTTGAGCATCAGCCCAGGGAGGGCGGAGGTACCCTTACCGTTGTCTGTGAAGACAGTGGTGATGGTTTTGATTTTGCTGAATATTCTGACACAGTGATGCAACAGCAGGCGGCTTCAACCGGCCGATACGCGGGCCGGGGGCTGGAAATCCTCCGGCGTATGACGCGAAATCTCAAGGTTCACGGCCGAGGCAATCGCGTGGAAATCGTCTATGATTGGTGGTTCCCCGACGCGGCCATAATCAGTGGCGCCTGAGTGCCGACAAACGAGGATAGCGAATGAACGACAAACCCCATCTTGACGTGGAGGCGCTGGCCGAACTGCAGGATGTGATGGAAGACGAGTTTGATGTCCTGATCCAGACCTACCTGGCAGACTCCCGTTCACGCATTGACGGCCTGAGGGAGGCGCTGGCAACGGCCGATCCGGAGCACTTCGCCAAGACCGCGCACAGCTTCAAGGGCAGTTGCATCAATATCGGTGCTCCCAGGCTCGGAGGCCTGTGTTTTGAGGCCGAGCAGCTGGGCAAGGACGCGACTCTGGAACAGGCCCCTGCAGTGCTTGAGCGGATTGAGGCCGAGTTTTCGGAAGTGGCCCAGCGTTTGCAGAATTTTGGCCAGGAGGTCTGACCGTCACCCCGCGCGGAGGTTTGGCACCGCTTTTGCAGTTTTCAGGAAAACGCTCCGAACAGGGGCTACCTGAGATCTAAAGCGGCAAGAGGTTGCCATGCAACAGACCATACTTCCCCAGGCACCGGCGAAAACGAGTCAGTCGGAGGTCGGTGCAGCGAAACCGCAGGGCCGGAAAGACGCGGAGGCCGGTGACAGTCGTTTTGACGAGCTGTCCAGGGCCGAGCAGAAGCGGATGGATGCCAAGCGCGCCGAACGTCGGGATCAGGCTGATGCCGCGCAGGAACGCAAGGCAGCCGACCGGGCTGATGAGAAAGCTGAAGCCTCCAGTGCCCGGCCAGAGAAAAACGATACGCCCACTGACCAGAAGCGGGTAGCGGACTCCGATTCACCGGCCCGTCCTTCCTCGGCCAGTGACACCAGCAATACCGGCGATACTGAGGCAGACGATGCCCTGGTCGTTGCAGAACCGCTGGTGCCCCTGACATTCGCCAATCTTCAGTCGCTGTATCCTGCAACCGCCAACCAATCCGGTACGGGCGGGCCTGAGAGCCTGGCTTCAAATATGGCGTTCACAGGAACTCAGGCCGCTTCCGGACTGATCAAGGGCCTGCCAGGGCAAACATCTGCCGGGGGAGGCAGCACCGCTCTGGCTCCGGGCATGCAGCTAACCGACCTGCTTGCCGGTGCGACAAGCGCTGAGAGCGCCCGTCCCGTTGATCCGACCAGTCTGCTCTCCAATCCCAGATTCCAGAGTGTAATGGATACCGCAGCGCAGCAGGCAGCACAGCCCGGAAAACTGGCTGCGGACGCCAACATTCCGCTCCGGGGCTACACCACCTCGGTGGATGTGCCGGTTGGACAGGCGGAGTGGGGCGACAAGGTCATGGGCAAGCTCAGTTGGCTGACCGCCCGCAATATGTCGGTTGCCGAAATACACCTCACGCCTCCGGATATGGGGCCAATGGAAGTCAAGGTAAAAGTCCACAACGATCAGGCCAGCGTCACCGTGCATGCGGCCAACCCGGTGGTGAGGGAGCAGCTCGAACAGCACTCCCACCGGCTCCGCGACATGCTGGGTGAACAGGGGTTGTCCCTGGGGCAGTTTGATGTCTCTGACCAGGGCGGTCAGCAGGCCGGTGGCGAGAGTGGTGAGGCCGGTGAGGGCGATGGTCGGTCTTCTGGTGGATCATCACTGGCCAGCCACGATGCTGATGCAGAGTCGTTGAGCACCGGCCAGCTTGATCTGGGCTGGCGGGGTGAAGTGGACGTCTTTGCCTGAGTCCGGATAATTTCTGAACAATTCAGCCTGCTGTTTTCCGACTTCTTTGCCCATCCCCTCCGGCAACGCTAAACTGCGGTTCTGACAACAGGGGATGGGCTGTCTGGCCCGGCCTTTGCTTCACATCGGAGAAAGGTTGTTCGGAGCTTCCCGGACGCCAAAAAAGTGACAAGCGAGTGTTATGGCCGAAAATACTGCGACCGAAGCGCCTGCCAAAAAAGGCAAGCTGAAACTGATCATCATGCTGGTGATCATCATTATCCTGGCGGTGGGTCTTTCCGTGGTCGGGACACTCTGGTTCCTGGGCGGAGGATTGCCCGGCGCAGATGACGGCGAAACCACGACTTCGGCAGAGCCCGCGTTTGTCGCCAGCAGTTATACCGAAATTGAGAAAGCCCTGGTGACTACCGTTCAGGCGCAGGGTCGCCAGCGTTATGCCCAGGTCTATGTGTCATTCGAAGCCAAAGATCCTGCGGCACTGGCCGCTGCTGATGTTCATATGCCGCTTATCCGCAGCCAACTGGTGATGGTGCTGGGCAGCAGCGACTTCATGCAGTTGCAAACGCCGGAAGGTCGTCAGACGCTGGCCGACAGCATGCTGCAGACTGTGAACCAGGTGCTGGAGCAGGAAGGGGAGCCGGCAATCGACCGGGTATTGTTCCGGAATTTCGTGGTTCAGTAATCATACCGGGCGGATAACCAACAGTTAGGGGCAGGAACAGGTATGCAGGATTTACTGTCACAGGACGAGATCGATGCCCTCCTCCACGGGGTGGATGATGGTGACATCGATACCTATGAAGAGACCGATGATACCGGCGTAAAGAACTACGACCTCGCCAGCCAGGATCGGATCGTCCGTGGCCGCATGCCAACGCTCGAGATGATCAACGAGCGTTTTGCCCGCTATACCCGTATCAGTCTGTTCAACCTGCTGCGCCGCAATGCCGATGTCTCCACCGGCGGTGTCCAGATCATGAAGTTCGGTGAGTACATCCATACCCTGTACGTACCCACCAGCCTTAACCTGTGCAAGGTTCGCCCGTTACGCGGTACATCCCTGTTCGTGCTGGACGCCAAGCTGGTGTTCAAACTGGTGGACAACTTCTTCGGTGGTGAGGGCCGCCATGCCAAGATCGAGGGTCGGGAATTCACACCGACCGAAACCCGAATTGTGCAAATGGTACTGAATCAGGTCTTCCACGATATGAAAGAAGCCTGGCATGCGGTCTTGCAGGTGGAATTCGAATACCTCAGCTCGGAAGTCAACCCGGCCATGGCCAACATCGTCAGCCCGAGCGAAGTGGTCGTGGTCAGCACCTTCCATATTGAACTCGATGGGGGGGGCGGCGAACTTCATTTCGCACTGCCGTATTCCATGATCGAGCCAATACGCGATGTGCTGGATGCGGGTGTGCAGAGTGATATTGATGATGTCGACGAACGCTGGGTAAACGCCTTGCAGGAGGACATCAAAGAGGTCAATGTGCCCATCAATACCACCGTCTGCCGGCGCCGCATATCGTTGCGTGACATTGCCCGGATGAAAGCTGGCGATGTGATTCCGGTAGAGATTCCCGAGCACCTGACGGTGACCGCCAATGGTATTCCAATCTACAAGGCAACGCTGGGCACCCGCGACGGTAAGCTGGCGCTGAGGATTCACGACCGGGCCAAGTTGCCCAAGGTAAAGAAACAACTGAAGGTGGGACGCAATGGCTGACGACGACAAGAAAGACGAGCAGGAACTCAGCGAAGACGAAAAGCTGGCGGCCGAGTGGGAAGCGGCAATGGACGAGTCTGGCGATGCAGAGGGCTCCCGGGAAGACGAGTGGGCAGCGGCTATGGCTGAGGCTGAAGGTGGCGACGACCAACCTGAAGCCGAACGCCAGGGCGTGCGCACCGTTCCCATGGAGGAGTTTGGCGCGGACCAGGGCGCTGGTGGTGAGTCTCCTGACATTGACGTAATCCTGGATATTCCGGTTACCATTTCCATGGAAGTGGGGAACACCCAGATTCCGATACGAAACCTGCTTCAGCTGAACCAGGGCTCAGTGATCGAACTCGACCGACTGGCGGGCGAGCCTCTGGACGTGCTGGTTAATGGCACCCTGATCGCCCACGGTGAGGTGGTCATGGTCAATGAGAAGTTTGGTATCCGGTTGACGGACGTGATTAGTCCGGGTGAGCGAATCAAACGGCTGCAGAAATAATATGGCAAGACTGACGGGCTGGCTGCTGTTGTGGGCTCCGCTGCCGCTGTTGGCCGAGGAAACGGCAAAGGCGGGCGAAATCGCCGCCTCTGGTGGGCGTGCCCCGGATACTGTGGCGACGATACTGAGCCTGGGAGCGGGCCTGCTGGCAGTGGTGGCCATCATTTATGGTTGTGCCTGGCTGATCCGTCGGATGGGCGGCATGACCGGTATGAACAACAACGCCATCAAGGTGGTGTCTGTGCTGGCCATCGGTGCCAGGGAACGTATTGCGCTGGTGGAAGTGGGGCAGCAGCAGATTCTGCTTGGTATTACTCCCAGCACGATCAGGACCCTGCATGTATTTGATCAGCCGGTGGTGGATGCCGGCAATGCCGGCTCCAGTGACTTCGCCCGCAAGCTGCAGTCCATGATTGGCAAATCCTGGTCAGCGCCAGAGAGGAAAGACTAACGTCATGGTGGTGGCCATTCTCAAACGCGGTTTTCCCTGGCTTGCGCTGATTGCCGGCCTTTGTCTTCCCGCCTTGGCCCAGGCTGATCTGCCCGGCATTCCGGCATTTACGGTTGAGCCCGGCGAGAACGGCACCGAGGAGTACTCGGTAACCCTGCAGATCCTGGCGCTGATGACCGCGCTGACTTTCCTGCCGGCCATGCTGATGATGATGACCTCGTTTACCCGGATCATCGTGGTCTTTGCGATTCTTCGTCAGGCTCTGGGGCTACAGGCCACACCCTCCAACCAGATTTTGCTGGGGCTGGCGCTGTTTCTGAGCATTTTTATCATGAAGCCGGTACTGGAAGAGGCGAACCGGGTGGGCCTGCAACCATACCTGCAGGAAGAGGTGACTTCACTGGAGGCGGTGGAACTGGCCAGCCAGCCGTTTCGCAAGTTTATGCTGGAGCAGACTCGAGAAGACGACCTGGCGCTGTTCATGAGGATTGCCGATGTTCAGTATGAAACACCGCAGGACGTGTCTTTCTGGATTCTGATGCCAGCGTTTGTCACCAGTGAACTGAAGACGGCGTTCCAGATCGGGTTTATTCTGTTTATACCATTCCTGATCATCGACATGGTGGTGGCCAGTGTTCTGATGGCCATGGGTATGATGATGCTGTCACCCATTATCATCTCGCTGCCCTTTAAAATCATGCTGTTTGTACTGGTGGATGGTTGGGCCCTGATCATGGGTACCCTGGCCGCCAGCTACGGGATCTAGGAGGCAATCATGACTCCGGAAACGGTTATCGACATACTGCGAGAGGCGCTCTGGCTGATTGTATTGCTGTCTGCCGTCATCATCGGGCCGGGCCTGGTGATTGGTCTTGTGGTCAGTACCTTCCAGGCGGCGACCCAGATCAACGAGCAGACCCTCAGTTTCCTGCCTCGCCTTCTGATCACACTGATCGTGATCATTGCCGCCGGGCCCTGGATGCTGACCACCTTGCTGGACCACGCCAACGGGCTGATCTCCCGCATTCCCTATCTGATCGGCTGAGCCCATGCTGCCGGCGGAGTTCAGCGCAGATCTGATCGGCCAGTGGGTGGGGCAGCATATCTGGCCCTTATTCCGGCTGGCCAGTTTTCTCATGGTCATCCCTATTTTCGGTACTCAACTGGTGCCAGCGAGGGTGCGGCTGGGACTGGCGTTACTGATGACCATCCTGATTGTGCCCATGATTCCTCCCGTTCCCCAGGTGGAAGCGCTCAGTGCCGACGCGGTCGTCATCACGCTGCAGCAGATCCTGATTGGCGTCGGCCTGGGCTTCGCCCTGACCGCACTCTGGCAGCTGTTTGTGATCGCCGGCCAGATGATTGCGATGCAGATGGGCCTGGGCTTTGCTTCCATGGTAGACCCCGCCAATGGTGTTAACGTGCCAGTGTTGGCTCAGATCTACACCATCACCATTACTTTGCTGTTTCTGGTGATGAATGGCCATCTGGTGGCCTTCGAGGTGTTCATCGAGAGTTTCTATACCTTGCCTATTGGCCTGGAGGGGCTGGGGCAGGATGGTGTGTGGGCGCTGGCCCATCGCATTTCATGGATGTTTGCCTCTGCTATGTTGCTGGCATTGCCGGCCGTGACTGCGGTCCTGATTGTGAACATCTCTTTCGGTGTAATGACCCGTGCGGCGCCACAGATGAACATCTTCGCCCTCGGCTTTCCGATTGGCCTGATTTTTGGATTGTTTGCTATCTGGGTCTTACACGCCAATTTCCTGCCACACTTCGATCAGTACACGCGGGAAACGTTCGATTTCATGCGTGCTCTGCAAGGGCAACCCTGACCATGGCCGAAGAGAACGACAACAGTCAGGAAAAAACCGAAGAGCCTACCCCCCGACGCCTGGAGAAGGCCAAGGAGGAAGGCCAGACGGCCCGTTCCAAGGAACTCGCCACCATGGCGGTATTGCTGGCCGGTGCTGGTGGGCTTCTGATTTTTGGTACGTCGCTTGGCGCATCTATTGAGTCCATCATGCGCGACTCCTTCGTAATCGAGCGCTCTGCGATTTTTGATACCCGGCATATGAGTGTTCAGCTGATACTGGCAGCCAAAGAGGCGGCCTGGGCGCTGTCACCGATACTGGTGATGTTGCTGATTGCCGCCATTGCCGGCTCCGTTGGCATCGGCGGTCTGCTGTTCAGTGCCAAGGCCATCGCACCGAAATTCAACCGGATGGATCCGATCAAGGGCCTGGGACGAATGTTCTCCATGCGCTCCCTTATCGAGCTGGTTAAGGCGATTGCCAAGGTGGGCCTGGTGATGGCGGTCGCCATCCTGATTCTGAACCTTCGCACCGAAGACTTGCTTGCGATTGCCGAAGAGCCGACCGTACCTGCCATGGAGCACGTGCTGTGGACGCTGGGCTGGAGCTTCTTCTTCCTGTCCTGCGCCACCATTGCCATTGCCGCCATCGATGTGCCTTTCCAGATCTACGATCACCAGAAAAAGCTCCGTATGACCAAGCAGGAGGTCAAGGACGAGTACAAGGACACCGAGGGCAAGCCGGAGGTCAAAGGCAAGATTCGCCAGCTCCAGCGGGAGATGGCCCAACGCCGGATGATGCAGGACGTTCCCAAGGCCGATGTGGTGATTACCAACCCGACCCACTATGCCGTGGCATTGAAGTACGATCAGAAAACCATGGGCGCGCCAGTGGTGGTGGCCAAGGGGGCAGACGAGGTGGCCTTCAAGATTATGGAAATTGCCAGGGAGAACAAGGTCGAGGTCCTGCGAACACCGCCACTGACACGGGCGGTGTATCACAATACCGATATTGGTGAAGAGATTCCGGACGGCCTGTACATGGCCATTGCTCAGGTGCTGGCCTACGTCTTCCAGCTGCGTCAGTTCCGCAAGGGCCGAGGGCCGAAGCCCGGCATGCCGGACTTCCCGATTCCGCCCGATATGCGGCGTGATATCTGAAGCCCTCTATTCCGGCGAACCGGAATAGAGGCAGGATATTGCTTTCCGCGGGGTCAGCTGGATTCGTGCTCGTGAATCCGCTTGCCCCAGGCTTCCCGTTCGCCCGGCAGGATCAGGTTAAGGATGATGGCAACCACTGCGCACAGGGCGATGCCTTCCAGTTGGCCCAGCGCCATGTTGCCGATACCAAAGACCAGGGTCACGCCTACGATCACCAGATTACGGGACTGTGACAGATCCACCTGATGTCGGATCAGGGTATTCAGGCCCACAACGGCGATTGAACCGAACAGCAGGCAGAGGATGCCGCCCATAACCGGTACCGGAATGGTCTGCAACGCGGCACCGAACTTGCCGACAAACGCCAGAACAATGGCAACCACCGCCGCCCACCACATAACTTTCGGGTTGAAGTTCTTGGTCAGCATCACCGCACCGGTTACCTCGGAATAGGTGGTGTTGGGAGGACCGCCAAGCAGCGAGGCAGCGCTCGTGGCCAGACCATCACCCAGCAGGGTACGGTGCAAGCCCGGTTTTTCCAGATAGTTCTTGCGGGTAACGTTACCGATGGCCAGAACGTCGCCGATGTGTTCGATGGCTGGTGCAATGGCGACCGGAATCATGAACAGGATAGCGCCCCAGCTGAACGCCGGTGCTACGAAGTTTGGCATTGCCAGCCACTCAGCCTGTTGGATCGGCGTTGTGTCAACAATGCCCATGATGGCGGAGAGAAGGTAACCCACGAGGACGCCGAACATGATCGGGATCAGCCGGAAAATGCCCTTGGCCCAGACCGACATGATGATGGTCACGGCCAGGGAGATCATGGCAATCCAGATGGCGGTGTTATAGGGCACCAGCTGGGTCTGGCCGTCACCGGTTTTGCCCGTGGCCATAAACACAGCGACGGGCGCCAGCCCCAGGCCGATGGTCATGATGACCGGTGCAATCACCACTGGAGGCAACAGCCGGGTAATGAAACCGGTGCCGCGCAGACGAACCGCCCCGGACAGGATGATATACAGAATGCCTGCGGCCATCAGGCCACCAAGGGTTTCTTCCAGGCCAAAGCGGCCTTTGGAGGCCAGCACCGGCGCGATAAACGCGAACGATGAAGCCAGGAAGATCGGGATCTGGCCACCGGTGACAATGTGAAAAATCAGAGTGCCCAGGCCGGCAGTGAACAGCGCGACGTTCGGGTCCAGGCCGGTAATCAGTGGCATCAGTACCAGGGCGCCAAAAGCCACCAGCAGCATCTGGGAACCGGCAATAGCCTGTTTCCATACCGGATCGTTGTTATGGTCCTGCATGCTCAGACGTCCTTCTGCTTGGTGCCGAAGATCTTGTCGCCGGCATCACCCAGGCCCGGCAGAATGTAGCCTTTCTCGTTCAGGCGCTCATCCACCGATGCGGTGTAGATGGACACGTCCGGGTGTTTTTCCAGAACCTTTTCCACGCCCTCCGGCGCAGCCACCAGAACCAGAGCCCGGATTTCGGTGCTACCGGCCTTTTTGAGCAAATCGATGGTGGAAATCATGGAGCCGCCGGTAGCCAGCATCGGATCGATGATCAGGGCCATGCGCTGATCCAACTCGCCTACCAGTTTTTCCAGGTAAGTTTCCGCTTCGAGGGTGTCTTCGTTGCGGATCTGGCCAACCACGCTCACCCGGGCCACCGGAATCAGGCTCAGGACACCGTCCAGCATGCCCAGACCGGCACGTAGGATGGGCACGATGGTTACCTTCTTGCCGTGGATCTGCTCCACGGAGACCGGGCCGGCCCAGCCTTCAATGGTTTTTTCCTGCAGGTTGAAGTCTTTGGTGGCCTCGTAGGTCAGCAGTGCGCCAACTTCCTGTGCCAGCTCTCGGAAGTTCTTGGTACTGATGTCGGCGCGGCGCATGAGGCCGAGCTTGTGGCGGATCAGAGGGTGCTTCACTTCGTGGATCGGCATGGGGTCACCTGTGTGTTCGGGTTTCTGGCTTGAATCGGGATAGTGCAAATGGCGAAAGGATACCGTATCTGGGCTTCTGCGTCAGGCGTTGAACGGTGGTCAGACGTCAAATTTTGCAAGGGCTGGTACGGTTCTTGCGATACCTCCCGGAAAGCGACGTCCGGTGTCAGATTTTCGACCCGGAAATTGCCCGCAAGCCCAGATACGTGGAGACAGATCCGGCATGGACAGAGCGCTAGTCCTTAACAACGTCAAATCCCTGACGCGGGGGAACCTCGGCATCCCCCTGATGCTGATGGGGCTGCTTGGCATGATGATTCTGCCAATGCCGGCGTTCCTGCTGGATGTGTTCTTCACCTTTAATATCACCCTGTCCATCGTCATTCTGCTGGTCTGTGTGTACGCCATGCGGCCGATGGAATTTGCTTCCTTCCCCACGGTGTTGCTGGTGGCCACCCTGTTGCGCCTGGGCCTGAACGTGGCGTCCACCCGGATTGTATTGCTGAACGGCCATGAGGGTGGCGATGCCGCCGGTAAGGTGATCGAGTCTTTTGGTGAAGTCCTGATTGGTGGTAACTACGCCGTCGGTCTCGTGGTCTTTGCCATCCTCATGATCATCAACTTCCTGGTTGTCACCAAAGGTGCTGGCCGGGTGTCTGAAGTCAGTGCCCGCTTTACCCTGGACGCCATGCCCGGCAAGCAGATGGCGATTGATGCGGATTTGAACGCCGGCCTGATCAACCAGGACGAGGCCAAGTCACGCCGCTCGGAAATTGCCCAGGAAGCCGATTTTTACGGCTCCATGGACGGTGCCTCGAAGTTCGTGAAAGGCGATGCCGTTGCCGGGTTGCTGATTCTGGCCATCAACATCGTCGGTGGTGTGGCTATCGGCATGATGCAGCACGGTCTGGATTTCGGTCTGGCGATGGAGCGTTATGCGCTGCTGACCATCGGTGACGGCCTGGTCGCCCAGATTCCTTCCCTGCTGCTCTCCACGTCTGCCGCCATCATGGTTACCCGGGTAACCTCCAGCCAGGACATGGGCGGCCAGATCATTCAGCAGATGTTCAGTGCGCCCAAGGCGTTGGGCATTGCGGCCGGTATCCTGATTCTGCTGGGCCTGATTCCGGGGATGCCCCACATCGCATTTCTTGGCCTGGGCTTGCTGGCAGCCGGCGCAGCCTGGTTGATCTGGAAGAAACAGCAGCAGACGGTTGAAGATGAAGGCGGCTTTGTAGGTCGTGGGGGCATGGCCGGTGGGGCGGCCCGCCAGGGTGCGGAAATTTCCCCGGATCGTCCGGGTGGCGAGGGGCAGGCATTGCCGGCACCGGGGGAAACCCGCGAGCTGGGCTGGGATGACGTGGCCACGGTGGACATTGTCGGGCTGGAAGTGGGCTACCGGCTGATCCCGCTGGTGGACAAATCCCAGGGTGGACAATTGCTCAGCCGAATCAAAGGGGTTCGTAAGAAGCTCTCGCAGGATCTGGGCTTCCTCATGCCCTCGGTGCACATTCGCGACAACCTGGATCTGATGCCGAACGTCTACCGGATTACCCTGATGGGTGTGACCATCGCCGAGGCCGAGATTCATCCGGAACGGGAGCTGGCCATTGATCCGGGGCAGGTGTTCGGCAAGGTGGAAGGTATTGCCGGCAAGGATCCTGCTTTCGGCCTCGACGCCATCTGGATTGAATCCGACAGGAAAGACCAGGCCCAGACGCTGGGTTACACCGTGGTGGATGCGAGCACCGTGGTGGCGACACACCTGAACCAGATCCTGCAGAAACACGCTCACGAACTGATCGGCCACGAGGAAGCCCAGAAGTGGCTGGACCAGCTGGAGAAGATTTCGCCCAAGCTGGCAGAGGAGCTGGTGCCGACCACCATTTCCATCAGCATCCTCTTGAAAGTGTTGCAGAACCTGTTGAAAGAAGAAGTGCCGGTGCGGGACATGCGCTCCATCGCCGAGGCCATTGTGAACGTGCATCCGAAGAGTCAGGACCCGAAAGTGCTGACCACGGTGGCCCGCCAGGCCCTGCGCCGAATGATTGTTCAGAGTATCTGCGGCAACGACGCCGAAATCCCCGTTATCACGTTGGATCCAGACCTGGAACAGTTATTGCTAAAGTCTGTTCAGCAGAGTCAACAATCCGGCGGTCAGGATGACATTGGTCTGGTGCTTGAGCCCAACATGGTGGAAAAGCTGCAACGATCCCTTCAGGACAGCGTGCAGCGCCAGGAAATGCTCGGCAAGCCTGCCATCCTGCTGGTTTCAGGGCCCTTGCGGCCAGTACTGGCGAAGTTTGCCAGCTATGGGGTAGAGCGTTTGCATGTGCTCTCGTACCAGGAAATCCCGGATAACAAACAGATCACGATAGTCGCCTCTGTAGGTCAATAAACCGACGGAGCATCGCGGGAAGCCAGAGCGCTTGCCGTTGGGAGGATGAAGCAGCATGAAAGTAAAACGGTTTTTTGCGCAGTCCATGGCTGAGGCCCTGAAGCAGGTAAGCCACGAAATGGGGCCGGATGCCGTTATTCTGTCTAACCGCCGGGTTGATGGTGGTGTCGAGATCGTGACGGCACTCGACTACGACGAAAACATGGCGCGCCAGCGTCTGGGTGAAAGAGCGGTTGAAGCCACCAACGGCTCCCGCCTGGCAGAGATGCAGGCTGAGCAGCATCGTCGGCTGGAAGAGGAGCTGAACCGGTCCCGCAGCCGCATTCGTGAGGTTCGGGAAAAGCGCGCGGGAAATGCGTCGTCAGGCGGCACGGCATCGTCCATGTCTTTCGAGACCGCCGATTTTCCGGCGTCACTTTCCGGTACTGTTGTGGCCGAAAAGCCGGCTTCCGGCAGAGAATCCGGTACCGGTGGCTATGCCGATGAACTGGCCAGTATGCGTGCCGAGATCAGCTCTCTGCGTGATCTGGTCAGTGGCAAGGTGGCGTCCACCACTCAGGCTGACGGTGGAAACAGCGCGGTACAGCAACGCTTGGCCGAGCGGCTGCAGGAGTTCGGTCTGGGCGCGGAGCTGGCCGGCTCTCTGTCCCGACGGCACCGGGCCGGGCGCCTGGAAGATGGCTGGAAGCAGTCACTGAAAATGCTGGCGACCGGCGTTCGCACCGGTCGCGAAGACTGGCTTGATGCCGGGGGGATCTATGCCCTGGTCGGGCCGACCGGGTCTGGCAAAACCACCACCATTGGCAAACTGGCGGCTCGCTATGTGCTGGAGCATGGCCCGGATTCGTTGGCCCTGGTGACCACCGACCGCTACCGTGTGGCCGCCCATGAGCAGCTGTTTGTGTTCGGCAGAATCCTGAATGTGCCCGTGCGGGTGGTGGATGAGAGCCATTCCCTGGATGACATTCTTGATGAACTGTCGGATAGGCACCTGGTACTGATTGACACTGCCGGCCTGACCAGTGCCGACCGTGGTTACCAGGAACAACTGGCGGAGTTGGCTCGCAGCGATCACAATATCCGTACACATCTGGTGGTCTCTGCCACCAGTCAGCCACGTATCATGAAATCCGTGTGGCATTGCTATAAGATGGCAAACCTTGCAGGCTGCATCATGACCAAGATTGATGAAGCCCTGACCCTGGGCGAAGCGCTCGGATTCGTTATGGAGACCAGCTTGCCGGTGGCCTGGTACACCGATGGCCAGAAGATACCGGAAGATCTCCAAAGGGCGGAGGCTATCCCGCTGGTGCGTCTGGGCGTAGAAAGGCTCAGGGCCGTGCAGAGCGCGCAGGCAATAGCCGAAGGTGCCTGAGCCTCGCCAGCGACAGAATAAAACACCGGCACGCGTGCCCGTACAAGAACGTAGTAAGAGACTGATAACAGTATGAGCAGACCACATCCGGTTCAGGTGATTGCGGTTTCCGGCGGCAAGGGCGGTGTCGGCAAGAGCAATGTTTCGGTCAACCTAGGTATCGCCCTGGCCCAGAAGGGGCGCCGGGTTGTCTTGCTGGACGCGGATCTTGGGCTCGCCAACATCGATGTGTTGCTTGGCATTACCGCCAATCGAAATCTGCAAGACGTACTCAACGGCGATTGTGATCTGAAAGATGTGCTGGTGAATGGCCCAGGTGGCATCAAGATTGTTCCGGCATCATCCGGCACCCAGCGTATGACCCAGCTCAGCGCCATGGAACATGCCGGCCTGATCAATGCCTTCAGTGAGCTGGGCGACCAGATTGACGTTCTGATTGTGGATACCGCCGCGGGTATTTCTGAATCGGTGGTCAGCTTCCTGAGGGCGTCGCAGGAGCTTCTGCTGGTGGTCTGCGACGAACCTACTTCCATTACCGATGCCTACGCGCTGATCAAACTGATGAACCGGGATTACGGCACCAACCGCTTCCGCATCCTGGCAAACCAGGTTCGCAACGAGCAGGAAGGCCGCCATCTGTTTGAAAAACTGACCAGGGTCACCGAGCGTTTCCTGGATGTGGCACTACAATATGTAGGTATCGTGCCTTACGACGAGGCCGTCAAGAAAGCCGTCCAAAGACAGAAAGCGGTATTGGATGCCTATCCGAGGGCGAAAGCCTCGCTGGCTATCCGGGCTCTGGCCGAAAAAGTGGATAGCTGGCCTTTGCCGTCCTCTCCCAGGGGGCATCTCGAATTCTTCGTGGAGCGGCTCGTCGAAGTCTGATCTGAATCCAGTCCTACAAGAAAACCGGATACATGACATTGGCGAAAAATCTGGGTATTTACCATCAGGCCGGCGCCAGGAGCCCTTCAGCCCTGATTGAAGAGCATGCGCCGCTGGTCAAGAAAATCGCCCTTCATCTCATGGCTCGACTGCCCGCATCGGTGCAGCTCGAAGACCTTATGCAGGCCGGTATGATTGGCCTGCTGGAGGCTGCGCAGCGCTATTCTTCAGGCAAGGGCGCCACCTTTGAAACCTATGCAGGCATTCGCATCCGCGGCGCCATGGTGGACGAAATCCGCAAAGGCGACTGGGTGCCCCGCTCAGTGCACCGCAACGCCCGGCGAATCGCCAGTGCCATCAAACAAGTGGAAGATCGTACCGGGCGCGAGGCCCAGGATGCCGAAGTAGCTGAAGAGCTTGGCATTGGTCTGGACGAATATCACGCTTCACTGGCCGACGCCAACAGTGGCCGACTTTTTAGCCTTGATGAGCTCAATGAATCCGGCGAGCTGCCGATAGAAGAAGCAGAGGCCAGCGATAATCCGCTGGACGGTATTGCTTCCGGCGCTTTCCAGCGCAGTCTGGCGGACGCCATCGAGCAGTTGCCTGAGCGCGAAAAGCTGGTGTTGAGCCTGTATTACCAGGAAGAACTGAACCTCAAGGAAATCGGCGCAGTGCTTGGGGTCAGTGAGAGCCGGGTAAGCCAGATTCACAGCCAGGCGGCACTGCGGCTGCGCAGCCGGTTGGCCGAGTGGCGGGATAGTGACAACGACTGATCAGCCGGGTGCTGTGTTTCTCTTTCAGCAGGCTGTGTAGCTTTTGGTAACCGATGCTTTACAACGTGCGCAAACACCACACAATAAGCGGTTAAGGTAGCAGCCTGCTAGACTTTCAAAAAGGCTGAATGAATTCCGGGTGTTACTGACTGGAGGTCCCATTGGACAAGAACATGAAAATTCTCATTGTGGATGACTTCTCCACAATGCGACGAATCATCAAGAACCTGCTGCGAGATCTTGGCTTCACCAATACAGATGAGGCCGATGATGGCAACACGGCGTTGCCCATGCTCCGAAGCGGCAAGTACGACTTCCTGGTGACTGACTGGAACATGCCCGGCATGTCGGGCTTTGATCTTCTCAAAGCTGTCCGCGCTGACGAAAACCTGAAGAACCTGCCGGTTCTGATGGTGACGGCAGAAGCCAAGCGGGACCAGATCGTGGCCGCGGCTCAGGCCGGGGTAAACGGATATGTGGTCAAGCCTTTTACGGCAGCCGTGCTCAAGGAAAAGATCGAGAAAATCTTCGAACGAATCCAGTAACCAGAGGTCGGATGGCTCGCCATGAGTGATACCAAACAGAACCATCAGGGCCTTGATCCGGAGGTGGCGGAGAAACTGCAAAAGCAGGCCTCCGACCTGGCTGAGAATGTAAACGCCGGGAATTATGCCAAGGCGATGACCCTGATCAATGAACTGAGCGAGGTTCGCGATCAGAGTCTGTACCGGGAAGTGGGCCGACTCACCCGCAGCCTCCATGAGGCAATCCGGAACTTCCAGATAGACCCGCGTAATGCCGAGCAGAAAGAAGTCCTGTCGAAGATGAGCGACGCTTCTGACCGTCTGGCCTATGTGGTGCAGATGACCAGCCAGGCAGCGAACCGCACCATGGACCTGGTCGAGGAAAGCATGCCCGTGGCTCATTCCATGAGGGAT
Organism: Marinobacter sp. tcs-11; assembly: GCF_002049515.1. NCBI lineage: Bacteria > Pseudomonadati > Pseudomonadota > Gammaproteobacteria > Pseudomonadales > Marinobacteraceae > Marinobacter > Marinobacter sp. tcs-11. The sequence continues at coordinate 46,856 of NZ_LLYU01000002.1, forward strand.
GAAGCGGTTGCCTTGCGGGACGAGTGGCAGCGTCTGCGCCGCCGTGAAATGGAACCTGCGGAGTTTCGCGAGTTGTATGGTCGCATCGACAAGTTCTTCGCCGGCCTGACCACAGACTCTGACAGTCTGTACCAGAATCTGTCGGAAATCCTGCTGGCTCAGGACTTCCAGGATCTTACTGGCCAGGTTATCCAGAAGGTCACCGCTTTGGTGAAAGAAGTGGAAGACAATCTTCTTGGCTTGGTAGTGATGGCCAGCCACGTGGATCAGCTGACCGGCACGGTGCACCAGATTGAAGAAAAAGAAGAATCGGCCGAAAAAGGGGTAGGGCCCCAGATCAAGGCCGATGAGCGGGAAGATGTAGTTTCGGGACAGGACGATGTGGACGATCTGCTGTCCAGTCTCGGATTCTGATAATAAAGAGGGTGACGCATGGCGTTAGATGCTGATGAAGAGATCCTGCAGGACTTCCTGGTAGAAGCCGGCGAGATACTCGAAAAGTTGTCGGAGCAGCTGGTGGATCTGGAGCAGCATCCCGATGACAGCGATCTGCTGAACGCCATTTTCCGTGGCTTCCATACCGTGAAAGGGGGCGCAGGCTTCCTTCAGCTGGAGGCACTGGTTAACTGCTGCCACTCGGCAGAGAACGTGTTCGATATTCTCCGGAATCACAAGCGCAAGGTCACTCCGGAACTGATGGACGTGGTTCTGGAGGCGCTGGACAACGTTAACGCCATGTTCGAAGAAGTTCGAAACCGGGAAGAACCAACGCCCGCGCCGGACGAACTGATCGAAGCCCTGGACGCCCTCGCCAAACCCGAGTCAGAGGATGCACCAGCGGCGGAAGCGCCAACCCCGGCACCGGAGCCGTCGTCTGCGGAGGTCGGGCAGCAAGGGGACCAGGGCGATATCACTGACGAAGAATTCGAGCAGTTGCTGGACGCGTTGGCGGATGAAAAATCCGACGGCCAGAAACCGGCCGGCAACGAGCAGGTGAGCAATCCGGCTGAATCCGCCGGCAGCTCAGACAGTGATGAAATTACCGACGACGAATTTGAGGCCTTGCTGGATCAACTCCACGGCAAGGGCCAGTTTGCCGGCGCGCCTGCGGAAGAGGAAACAGCCAAGGCAGATACCAGCACCAGCGGTGGTTCAGAAAAATCATCCGCTGACGCCGATCTGATTTCCGACGACGAATTCGAGAACCTGCTGGACGAACTGCATGGCAAGGGCGCCGGCCCAAGTGCCGGGTCTTCCGACAGCGAGCCCAAACCGGCGCCTGCTCCATCCGGCAAGGCCGAACCGGCCCCGGAACCAAAGAAAGCAGAAGCCAAAGCCGAGAGCACGGCCGCTGCCAAGCCGGCCTCTGCGCCCGCGCCTGCCCGTGAGGCCGCACCCGCTGGTGAAACCACGGTTCGGGTAGATACCAAGCGCCTGGACGACATCATGAACATGGTGGGCGAACTGGTGCTGGTACGGAACCGCCTGCAGCGTTTGGGTTCCGAAAGCGAAGACGAACACATGCACAAGGCGGTGGCCAACCTCGACGTAGTGACTACGGATCTTCAGGCTGCCGTCATGCAAACACGGATGCAGCCGATCAAGAAAGTATTCGGCCGTTTCCCGAGGGTGGTGCGTGATCTGGCCCGAAGCCTGAAAAAAGAAGTGAACCTGGTGATGCACGGTGAGGAAACCGACCTGGATAAAAACCTGGTCGAGGCGCTGGCTGACCCACTTGTGCACCTGGTCCGAAACTCCGTGGATCACGGTGTCGAAGCGCCGGACGTACGGGAGAAGGCCGGAAAACCCCGAGCCGGAACCGTGACCCTGTCGGCGGAGCAGGAAGGCGACCATATATTGCTGTCCATCGTCGACGACGGTGCCGGTATGGATCCCAATGTCCTGCGCCGCAAGGCGGTAGAAAAGGGTCTGTACGATCAGGATGCGGCAGACCGCCTTACCGACAACGAGTGCTTCAATCTTATCTTTGCGGCCGGTTTCTCCACCAAAGACCAGATTTCCGATGTCTCCGGTCGCGGTGTCGGCATGGACGTGGTGAAAACCAAGATCGGCCAGCTCAATGGCCAGATCAATATCATGTCCGAGCAGGGCAAGGGCACCAGCATTATTATCAAGGTGCCTCTGACGCTGGCCATCATGCCAACCCTGATGATCATGTTGGGTGACCAGTCTTTCGCGCTGCCGTTGGTGAATGTGGTGGAGATCTTCCACCTGGATCTGACCAAGACCAACATTGTCGATGGCAAAGAGTGCATTGTGGTGCGGGACAAGGTGTTCCCGCTGTTCCACATCAAGCGCTGGCTGGTACATGGCGCGGCCGGTCAGGCCGAGCCGGAGAACGCGCACGTGGTGATTGTAGCCATGGGCACCAAGCAGGTCGGCTTTGTGGTTGACCAATTGATTGGCCAGGAAGAAGTGGTGATCAAGCCTCTGGGCCGGGCCCTGCAGGGGACGCCGGGTATGGCAGGCGCCACCATCACCGGTGATGGCCGTATCGCCCTGATTATTGATGTGCCGAGCCTCCTGCAGCACTACGGCTGAGCAGGAATTTCCGGGATTGTGTAGGAGAAATGGATGACAGTTTCTGTCCTGGTCGTGGATGATTCGGGCTTCTTTCGCAAACGGCTGACGGAAATCCTGACGGCCTCGGGCCAGATTAAAGTGATAGGCGCCGCCACCAATGGGCGGGAAGGGGTCGAGCTGGCGGAAAAGCTGCGCCCCGATGTGATCACGATGGATTACGAGATGCCGGTGATGGACGGCATCTCTGCCGTTCGCGAGATCATGCGCAAGCATCCTACTCCGGTGTTGATGTTCTCGTCTCTGACCTACGAAGGTGCCCGCGTTACCCTGGATGCCCTGGAAGCCGGGGCGGTGGATTTCCTGCCCAAGAATTTTGAGGAAATTGCCAGGGATACCAGTCAGCTTCAGAAAATCCTCATCCAGCGCATTCTGGATGTGGCTGGTAGCCGACCCGGTGCCCGATCAGCGCCTGCGGCCCCGCGGCCGGCGACGCCTGCACCGGAACCCCGCCGGGAGCCTGCCGAGCGTTCTGGTTCGCGTCTGACCCGCCCGGCAACGCCGGAACCCCGTAAAGAGCCTGCAGCCTCCGAGCCAGTTCGTAGACCCGCCAGAAAAACCGCGACCAGGCATTACAGCGTGGTGGCCATCGGCACCTCCACCGGTGGCCCCGTCGCGCTGCAAAAGGTGCTCACGGCGTTACCGGCCTCGTTTCCGGCGCCCATTGTGCTGGTTCAGCATATGCCGGCCAGTTTTACCCCGGCCTTTGCTGAGCGGCTCAACAAGTTGTGTCGCATTGAGGTGCGTCAGGCCGAGGACGGCGACGTGCTCCGCCCGGGGCTGGCCCTGCTGGCGCCGGGTGGCAAGCAGATGATGATCGAAAGTCGCGGCGGGCAGGCGAAAGTGCGGATCCTTCCGGGCGACGATCGGCTGAATTACAAACCCTGTGTGGATGTTACCTTTGGTTCTCTGGCCCGGAGCTTTCCTGGCAAAACTCTGGGGCTGATACTCACGGGCATGGGGTCCGATGGCAAGGAAGGCTGCCGGATGATGAAGCAGTCTGGTTCTGTGATCTGGTCCCAGGACGAGAAATCCTCGGTTATCTATGGCATGCCCATGGCCGTAGCCAAAGCCGGACTGAGCGACGAGATTCTGGCGCTGGAGGAAATTGGCGCACGGCTGGTTGAAGGTGTGAGCTGATGGATATTCTGAGCCTGCTCGGAATCATCCTGGCGTTCGTGGCCATCCTGGGCGGCAATCTGCTGGAAGGTGGTGCTGTCAGTTCCCTGTTCAACGGTCCGGCCGGGTTGATCGTGGTTGGCGGGACCCTGGCGGCGACCATCCTGCAAACCTCCTGGCCGATGCTCAAACGTGCCTTCGGGCAGGTTCGCTGGGTATTTGTGCCGCCCTACATCTCACTGGAAGATGGTATTGGCAAGGTCATCGACTGGAGCGTCAAGGCCCGCAAACAGGGCCTGCTGGGACTGGAAGGGTTGGCGGAAAGAGAGCCGGAACCGTTCGCCCGGAAAGGGCTGCAGTTGCTGGTTGATGGTGCCGAGCCCGAGTCCATTCGCAGCATCATGGAAGTGGATCTGGAAACCCGGGAACAGCGCGATCTGGAGTCGGCCAGGGTCTATGAGGCCATGGGCGGGTATTCCCCCACTATCGGTATTATCGGGGCGGTCATGGGCCTGATTCAGGTCATGACCAACCTGGAAGATCCCCAATCCCTTGGCGGTGGAATCGCGACCGCCTTCGTGGCGACCATCTACGGCGTTGCCCTGGCTAACCTGTTGTTCTTTCCGGTGGCCAATAAATTGCGGGGCATCGTCAAGGAACGCACCCGCTATGAGGACATGATGATCGATGGCATTATCGCCATTGCCGAGGGCGAAAACCCGAAATCCATCGAATTGAGACTGCGGGGCTTCCTGCAGTAATTCCGGGCCAGGGCTTCCTATGCGCCGTCGCAGACCACCCCAGGATGATCTCCACAACAAGGAACGCTGGCTGATTTCCTATGCGGATTTCATCACGCTTCTGTTTGCCTTTTTCGTGGTGATGTACTCGGTGTCTTCGGTGAATGAGGGCAAATACAAGGTGCTGTCCGAAACCTTCACCGGTGTCTTCAACGCGCCCCAACGCTCATTGCAGCCCGTTACCGTGGGCGGCCAGCCGGTCCGGGCGCCGCAACAACAGCATGAAGATGTTATTCCGCCGCCGGTTACCGAGGCGCCTCATAATCCGGAACTGGATGCCGAGGGTCGCACCGAGGCTTTGCGAACCATGGCCAGCCAGCTTGCCATGGAGTTCGACGAACTGATCAACCAGGGTGTTGTGAGCCTGGAAACCAGCAGTGAGTGGATTGAGCTTAACCTGCCGAACAGCATGCTCTTTGGCAGTGGGGATGCCGAGCCCCATTACGACTCCTTTGAAGTCATCGAAAAGATCGCCAGTGTACTGCGCAATCGCGACAACGCGGTCAAGGTGGAAGGCTTTACCGACAATCAGCCTATCCGTACCAGCCGCTTCCCGTCCAACTGGGAGTTGTCCACTGCCCGTGCAGCGGCGGTGGCCCGGATGTTGATGCTGGAGGGCATCGAGCCAGAGCGCCTGGCAGCGGTGGGTTATGGTCAATACCAGCCCGTGGCCCGCAACGATACCGAGGAGGGGCGGCGGCGTAACCGCCGGGTGGTTCTGCTGATCTCCCGGGATGCAAGCATCCGGGGGGCGGTGCGCTGATCACCTGCCGGTGGCAGATGCGTATGGCTGAGCTGGCACACTTCCTGTATTACCTGTTGTTCATCGTCCGAATCGGCAAGGGGTTGCCGCAAAACCATCGATTCGGCTTTCAAGTTACCCGTATCCTTGCCGATAAGTTGAACAGAGGCCGGCGCATGGCGCCAGGCTGAGCCGTTACCGGAGAACAAAACGTGCGTATCTGGGCTGTAGCCAATCAAAAAGGTGGAGTGGGGAAGACAACCTCTGTGGTCGCCCTGGGCGGACTGCTGGCCCAACGTGGCAAGCGTGTGCTGGTGGTTGATCTGGATCCGCACGGGTCGCTGACCAGCTGGTTTGGTTATGACCCGGATACTATTGCCCACAGCGTGTTTGACCTGTTTCAGCATCAGGGCAAGGTCCCTGAAGGCCTGCCGGCGCAACTGATCACCGATACCGGTTGCCCCGGGCTGTCGCTGCTGCCTGCCAGTACTGCACTGGCCACCCTGGAGCGTCGGATGATTGGCGTTGAGGGTATGGGGCTGATTGTCTCCCGTGCCCTGGCCCAGTTGTGGGATGATTTTGACTACGTGATTCTCGACAACACGCCGTCGCTGGGTGTGCTCATGGTGAATGCACTGGCCGCTGCCCAGTACCTGGTGATTCCGGTACAGACCGAGTTTCTGGCCATCAAGGGCCTGGAACGAATGCTGCACACCCTGCAAATGATCATGCGCTCCCAGAAGAACGAATTACCGTACATGATTGTTCCCACACTCTATGATCGCCGGACCCAGGCTTCGGTCAAGAGCCTTAATCTGTTGCGCAAGACCTATCAGGATACCCTCTGGCGGTTCGCCGTACCGGTTGATACCAAATTCCGGGATGCCAGCCAGGCTGGTGTTATTCCGTCGCAACTGGACGCAGAAACCCACGGTGTCCGGGCTTATGATCATTTGTTGGACGACCTCCTGAAGCGAACTGGTTCGGTGAAGGAGCGTCAGCATGGCTGACAGAAAAATGACACAGCTGGCGGCGCCGGAAGCGGCCATTGCCAGTTATCTGGATGAATTGCTGCACACCGCCACCAGCACAGCGCTTCAGGAAGAACAGGTAAAGCCTGAGCCGGAGCCGGTAGTGGCGCAACCGGAACCGGAACCGGAACTGCCGAAGCCGGTAAAAACCGAAGCAAAGCCTGTCACCAGAACCCGTCCTCGCCCGACTGTTCAGGCACCTGTGGTGGAACAGAAAGCGCCGGAGCCGGTTCAGACAGCGGCGCCAGCAACGGCCCCGGGCGACAATGGCGACACCCCGCCGGCGCGCCCGGACTGGTCGGAAGAGCCGTTTGAGTGCCTGATTTTTACGGTGGCAGGGTTGCAGCTGGCGGTGCCGCTGGTTCTGTTGGGCGCCATCCATCGTATTGAAGAAGAGATCCGACCAATTCCTGGCAGCCCCAGGTGGTACATGGGCATACGGCCGGATCGGGACCACAACCTGCGGGTTGTGGACACCGCCGAGTGGATCATGGCAGGCAGGGTACCGGCTGGTGCCCGGGATAATTATCGATTTGTGATCCGGCTGGATGACAGTGAGTGGGGGCTGGCCTGCGATGATGTGGCCCAGTCTTTCACGCTGCGGCCGGATGAAGTGCGCTGGCGCACAGCCCGCAGCAAGCGCCCATGGCTGGCGGGTACCGTGGTTGACCACATGTGTGCGCTGATTGACGTGCGCACCATGGCACACCTGCTGGTGCGGGCGGAGCGTGAACACCATCTGGATCTGAGTTAAACAGTTCCGTTACTCAATGAAACCGTGTGAGGCTGGCACGGTTTGTGCCCTTAACTATAGTATTGGGCACTGATGATGAATTTTTGACGATCAGGTTGCCCGCCGGGCAGCCGAGAAGGAGAGAGTGCTATGGCATCCCCGAGCGGACAGCAAAATCAGGCCCAGGACGATCAGGTACTGCAGTACGTGACTTTCCGCCTGGATGACGAAACCTATGGCATCAACGTGATGCAGATCCAGGAAGTGCTGCGCTACACGGAAATCGCGCCGGTTCCCGGAGCCCCGGATTATGTACTGGGGATCATCAACCTGCGGGGTAACGTGGTTACGGTTATCGATACCCGTCGCCGGTTCGGGTTGGCGGACGCGGAAGTGACCGATGCCACCCGGATCGTGGTCATGGAATCGTCCAGCCAGGTGATGGGCATTCTGGTGGATTCCGTGGCTGAGGTGGTTTATCTCAAGGCCAGTGAAATTGAAACTGCACCTAACGTGGGGAACGAGGAAAGTGCCAAGTTCATCCAGGGCGTGTGCAACAAGAACGGCGAGCTGATCATTCTCGTCGAATTTGACAAGATGCTGTCAGACCACGAGTGGGCTGAAATCGCGTCGCTGTAACCGGCTTTTCACAGCGCAGTGATGGACGTCTTCCGTGGTCACCAATAACGGAGACGTCCACTATGAGTTTCACCATTCCCTCCTGGCTCCCCTGGGGCCTGACCGCTGCATCCATCACCCTGGTTCTGGTTCAGGGCGTTATCCATGGCCGGCGTATCCGGGCCTTGCAGGCTTCTCTCAAGCATCGTTGCGATACCCTTGGTCGTGAACTGCATGCTACCACCAGTGGCAGTCTTGGCGTGGGCCAGCGCCTGGTTGCCTGTGAACGGCAGATTCACGAGCTCAAGAACACACTGGAAGAAATGCGGCAGAATGACCCGTTGCGAATTTCTTACGACGAAGCCGCGCGACTGGTTGATCTTGGCGCGGATATCGACGATCTTATGAATACCTGCGGAATTTCCCGTCCGGAGGCCGAGCTGGTTTCCGCCCTGAAGAGGCGACAGGCGGCCTGATCCGGCGTTTTATCGGATGCTGCTGAATGAAGAAACTGTATCAGAGGGCCGTTGAGGCCCTCGCTGTTGTTTCCCGCCCCGATTTTGTTTCCGGTGCCGATCTTGTCCCTTCCATCACCGGCCACTCCATTCCCCGAGAAGAAACGGTTCGGCACCTGCTGGGCCTGATTCCCGAGATCGAACCAGACCACGTGGTGATGCATGTCGGTGGTGGCTCCGGTTATCTGACCGCCGTGCTGGCGGATCTGGCTCACCGGGTGGTCTATGTTGATCGCAACCCGGCGCTGGTGGAGAAGGCCCGCGAGCGCTTTTTCAAGCACGGCGCCCATAATGTGGATGTTGTTGAGGCTTCGGCAGATACCGGGCTGGAACTGGACTCGCCCTGTGACCTGATTCTGTGTACCACCTTCATTCCGGACCCCAAGATGCTTTTGCCGAACCTGCGCGAGGGCGGGAATCTGGTATGCCTGGAGGGGCGGGCGGGGCCGGTGCCCAGTGTCGCCATGTTCCAGCGTAAAGGCGACAAGCTGGAACGGGTCAGAACCCTGGGCTGGGTAGATTTCAACCGTAACTCCGAACAGATTCTGATTGATCTTGGCGTGGTTTCCGAAGCGGCCCTGTCTACCGCCGTTGCGCCGCGCAAAGGTGAGCATTGGCAGCAGGCCTGGGCGCTACGTTCCCTGATCCATTGATGGGTTATTTTCCTCCGGCCGGGCATCTCCGGGTGTCCGGCCCCGGATGTGGAAAGCAAACGCCAGAATCTCCGCGATCACCCGGTACAACTCTTCCGGAATCTCTTCATTCAACGACAGACGCGCCAGAATGCCGGCAAGCTCGGCATTCTCGTACAGCGGGACATTGTTGTCGCGGGCAATCCGGATAATCTCCTCGGCCAGCTCCCAGGTGCCGGTTGCGGAGATAACCGGTGCACGTTCACCGTCGTACTTGAGGGCGACAGCGGCCGGGATGTTGTCCTGTGATGTGTTGGTCATGCCTTGGTATCCACCAGTCGGTGTTCCAGCCGGGTTTGCATCTGCTGTGGGCTGCCCCTGCGACAGTCCAGGTCGGTGACTTCCAGCCCGAGGTCGTTCAGGCTTTGTCGCAGCAGTGGCAGCTCGCGATGCACGGTTCTCAGGGTGCTCTGGTTTTCCGCCCAGACCAGAGCGCTCACGGACGGAGGCCGGAAAGTGACATCGAAATGCAGCGGGCCCGCCTTGTCCAGATCCATCGACAGGGACAACCGCCACTCACTGGCGCTGGCCCGTTCCGGGCGGTTGCTGCCGTCCTTCTCCTGAGAGTACTGTTCCAGTCGTAATTGCGCCGTTCTGGGTTCCTGTTGCGGCGTTAACCATGGCAGTTCAATCAGCAGAGTGTTCACGGGCACGCCCGGTTCGGCGCCGGCCCGGGCATTCAGCGTCTGGCTGTGCAGCTGGTTTACGGTAATCCGGTTCAGCATGCCGGCTAGCAGGCGCAGGGTCTGCCCGACCGTGGCTGGCTCCCCCGTGTTCTGAGAGGCGGTCGGCGCTGGTGCTCTTGGAAACTGCAATGGTGCCTGCAGCAAATCCTGGCTGGACAGGGGTGTCAGCCGGTTGAATTGCTCTGGCCCCTGGTTCTGGCTGGCGAGCAGAGCCGACACCACCTTTAACAGTACCAGTTTAAGATCCGGCTGGCTGGCGGCGGAAGGGCCGGCCTGTAACAATCGAGCCTCGGAAAACAGGCCGCTTTCAGACAACCACTGCCGTACCTGCGTGGCCATGGACTCGGCCTTGCCGGCGCCCGGAGTCAGAGCGTCTGCCTTGGGTAACTGATTGAACAGATTTTGCAGGGCCTGTTGCGCGGGCGCTGGCAGAGGCTGTGCACTGGTGGCGGATGGCAATTGCCCGGGTTGGGGCGGCAATTTCAGGCCCTGGCTCAGGGCGGTGAACAGTTGTGACAGACCACCCTGAAGGTTCTGTTGCCAGGGCAGTCGCTGCGCCAGAGCCCGGGCGACTGCGCTCTCCTGGCCCGGCGCCAGCTTGCCCATCAGCTGCAGTTCGTTACCGGCACGCATGACCTTGATCAGGTCACCTACGGACAGATCCGGTGGCCGGTTGCCTGCCGATACTTTCAGGGATTGTCCTCGCAGTTCCAGCAACAGCTCATGGCTTCCACCTTTCTGTCGCAGGATGTCGGCCACTTTGGCCAATGCTGTCTCCCGATCTGCCAGCTGCAACTGGGCCAGTTGTTGCCTGGCCGAGAGCGCAGCGCCGGGCTCCGTGCTGGTGCCCGGGTTAGCCTTGCCCGGGCTCCGGGTGGTCTGGTCCGGTGCGGGCTGTTTCGGGGGAATGGGTGGTTGTCCGCCGTTCAGTTTCATTAGTGTCGATTTGATGTCGGGCAAGAGTAATATGCTGGCGCTTTCGTTATAATACGCCGCGCTGGCAGTGATTGCCCTGATTTCATGTTGGCACCTGTGTGTCCTTCATTACATGCACCTGATGCCTGCTGCGCATCCATCGCTCTGAAACGGAGCCCTGATGTCCGAGCCGTTACTACAGGCGATAGATCTTGAGTGTGAACGGGACGAGCGCCTGTTGTTCCAGAATCTGTCCTTTTCCATACTGCCCGGTACGGTTACCCGTGTCGAGGGCCCCAACGGTACCGGCAAAACAACATTACTTCGAATTCTTGCTGGCCTGAACGATGCCTGGTCAGGACAATTGCTGTGGTGCGGCGAGCCCAGGGCCCGGCAACGCGAGTCCTTCCTTCGGAATACCCTTTACATCGGCCATCGCCCGGGCATCAAACCATTGCTTACACCGGTCGAGAACCTGAAAGCTCTGATGGCCGGACGTCGGGAGGTGAGCGAAGAGGTGCTGGTTCAGGCACTGGCGGGTACCGGGCTGGCAGGGTTTGAAAACGTACCATGCAGGAATCTGTCCGCCGGGCAGCAACGTCGTGTGGCGCTGGCCAGGTTACTGATTGCCGACGAGCCACTCTGGCTGCTGGACGAAGTCTTTACCGCGATTGATGCAGACGGTGTCCGTGCCATTGAGTCTCTGCTACAGCAACGCGCCGCGGAAGGTGGTGCGGTGCTGGTAACAACCCACCATGAACTCCAGTTGCCGGGTATGAAACGCATCACTCTGGGCGCCGGAGGTGTGCATGAATGCTGATCGGCGGCCGGCACTGAAGCCGGTGTCTGAATCGGTTGGCCCGATAGCCGCCATGGCGGCAGTATTTGCCAGGGATGTCCGGGTGGCTTTCCGGCAGCGGCAGGATCTGCTGAACCCGTTGCTGTTTTTCATCATGGTAGTAACCCTTTTTCCCCTGGGAGTCAGCCCGGAAGTGGCATTTCTGAAACAGTCCGGAGCCGGTATCCTTTGGGTAGCGGCTTTGCTGTCGGTGTTGCTGTCGCTGGACCATCTGTTTCGTCACGATTTTGACGATGGGACCCTGGAGCAGCTGGTACTGCAGCCTCAGCCTCTGTTCCTGCTGGTGCTGGCCAAAACAGCCGCACACTGGGTGTTGACGGGCCTGCCACTGGTGCTGTTAGCGCCGGTTTTAGGCGTTATGGTGCACCTGGACGGGAACTCTATTGCAATTCTGTGTCTAACGCTCCTGATCGGCACCCCGGTACTGAGCATGATCGGAGCTATTGGCGCAGCTTTGACCCTGGGATTGCGCTCGGCAGGCGTGCTCTTGTCACTGCTGATCATTCCGCTGTACATTCCCGTGCTGATTTTTGGTACCGGCACGGTAGCAGCGGCAGCCGAAGGCGCGCCGGTTGGCGGGTACCTGGCTCTGATGGGCGCGTTTCTGGTTCTGGCGGTAACCCTGTCGCCTTTCGCCTCGGCAGCGGCCCTGAGAATCAGTCTTTCGAACAGCTGATCGGTTCTTTGGGGCCGGCAACCAACCAAACGATAACAGTGAAGATGGTGACCAACTGATGTGGCAATTCTTTCACAAACTGGGTTCTCCCAAATGGTTCTTCGGGATTGCAACCCGGTTTATGCCGTGGTTGCTGGCGGCCGGTATTCTTCTGCTCCTTGCTGGCCTGGTCTGGGGCCTGGCGTTTGCTCCCAAGGACTATCTGCAGGGCAACAGTTACCGCATCATTTTTATCCACGTTCCCACTGCTTTTCTCGCCCAATCCATCTACATCATGATGGCGTCTGCCGCCGTGGTTACGCTGGTCTGGCGCATGAAGCTGGCGGATGTCTTCGTGAAGGCCGTGGCGCCGGTTGGCCTGGTGTTTACTTTTCTGTCGCTATTTACCGGTGCCGTCTGGGGTAAGCCTACCTGGGGGACTTGGTGGGTGTGGGATGCCCGGCTGACTTCCATGCTTATTCTGCTGTTCCTCTATGGCGGTGCCATCGCCCTGGACCGGGCCATCAATGACGAAAAATCCGCTGCCAGGGCGGTAGCGGTGCTGGTGCTGGTGGGGGTGGTAAATATCCCGATTATCAAATACTCCGTGGAGTGGTGGAATACACTGCACCAGCCGGCCACGTTCAAACTCACCGAAAAGCCCTCTATGCCCGTTGAGATGTGGGTTCCGCTGCTGCTTTCGGTGCTCGGGTTATACCTGTTGTTTGGCTGGCTGGCGTGTCTGCGCATGAAAACCGAAATTGTCATGCGGGAGCAAAAAACCCGCTGGGTGAAAGAGCTGGTGATGGCGGGGAGAGGCTGACCGATGGCGTTTGATTCTTTTTCAGCATTTATCGCAATGGAAGGCCATGGTCCCTATGTCTGGGCCTGTTATGCCGTGTTCGCCCTTCTGCTGGTGGGGCTGATGGTCTGGTCGTCCCGGCATCATCAGGCGGTTATGGCCAGCTGCAAACGCCGCTACCAGCAGCAGGAAAACAGCACCAGTGCCCGGCCAAAACAGGCCGCTACGTTCGCCCGTGTCGAAGTTTCCCAGGAATAAACAGCAGGTAATCCATGCATCCGATCCGAAAAAAACGACTGACGATTGTGCTCTTTCTGGTGGCCGGTATTGCCATTGCGGTAGGCCTGACCACCTATGCCCTCAGGCAGAATATCAACCTGTTTTACGATCCTACGGAAATTGCAGCGGGTAACGCGCCGGTTGACGTCCGCATCCGCGCCGGTGGCATGGTTGAAGAGGGCAGTGTGGCAAGGGATACCGACAGCCTGAAGGTGAACTTCCGGGTGACCGACTATGCGGCGTCGGTGCCGGTACAGTACGAGGGCATACTGCCTGATCTGTTCGCCGAAGGGCAGGGCGTGGTCGCCATGGGGCGGCTGAATGAACACGGCGTGTTCGTGGCCGATCAGGTTCTGGCCAAGCACGATGAGAACTATATGCCACCGGAAGTGGCCGAGGCGCTGGAGCGCTCTTCCAAGGGGCAGTACAAGTCTGCGGATGTGGAAAAAGCCGCGGAAACCACGGCGTACTGAGCGCTCAATTCATTTCTGACGTTGGAGAAACCCGATGTATCCGGAACTCGGACAGCTTGCACTGATTCTCTCGTTGCTGCTGGCAGTACTTCTTTCCGTGGTGCCGCTTGCGGGCGCTCTGACCGGGCGTGACAGCCTGCAGGCATTTGCCCGGCCACTGGCGTCCGGCATGTTTGTGTTCACCGCCCTGGCGTTTGCGATCCTGACCCACGCCTTTCTGGTGGATGACTTCTCGGTGGCTTATGTGGCTAATAACAGCAACAGCATGTTGCCCTGGTACTACAAGTTCAGCGCGGTCTGGGGCGGGCATGAGGGCTCGTTGCTCTTGTGGATACTGATGCTCATAGGCTGGACGCTGGCCGTTGCCATCTTCAGCCGTAAACTGCCTTCGGTGATGGTCTCCCAGGTGTTGTCGGTTCTGGGTATGGTCTCCGTTGGCTTCCTTCTGTTCATCATCCTGACCTCCAACCCCTTTGACCGTCTGTTGCCGAACGTACCGGCAGATGGGCAGGATCTGAATCCGCTGTTGCAGGACATCGGCCTGATCATGCACCCGCCCATGCTTTATATGGGGTATGTTGGTTTTTCGGTGGCCTTCGCCTTTGCCATTGCCGCCCTGATCAATGGCCGGCTGGATGCGGCCTGGGCTCGCTGGTCGCGCCCCTGGACCACGGTTGCCTGGTCCTTCCTGACCCTGGGTATTGCCCTGGGCAGCTGGTGGGCCTACTACGAGCTTGGCTGGGGTGGCTGGTGGTTCTGGGACCCGGTTGAGAACGCTTCCCTGTTGCCCTGGCTCTCGGGTACCGCCTTGATGCACTCGCTGGCGGTAACGGAAAAACGAGGGGTCTTCAAAAGCTGGACGGTGTTGCTGGCTATTGTCACTTTTGCACTGAGTCTGCTGGGTGCCTTCCTGGTGCGTTCCGGTGTGCTCACCTCCGTCCATGCCTTCGCATCAGATCCGGAGCGGGGCAGTTTCCTGCTGGCCCTGCTGGGCATCACCATTCTCGCCAGCCTGACGCTGTATGCCTTCCGGGCACCAGTGGTGCATGTCCGCTCCCGTTATGGTTCCCTGTCCCGGGAAATCTTTCTGCTCCTGAACAATGTCTTGCTGGTATCTGCCACGATGCTGGTAGCCATCGGCACACTTTACCCGCTGGTGCTGGATTATCTGGATCTGGGCAAGCTGTCCATTGGTGAACCGTTCTTCAATACCACCTTCAGCCCGCTCGCGGTGGCCACCGGCCTGCTGCTGGGCGCCGGGATTTTCTCGCGCTGGAAGAAAACCGACGGCGGCTGGCTGGCCCGTAAACTGCTGTGGCCGCTGGCGATCAGTCTGGTTGCCAGTGCCGCGGTGATGATCGGTTACGGTGGGTTTGCGCCATGGGCTTTCCTGGGGGTGTTTGCCGCCATGTGGGTGACTGTGGCCACCGCCTGGGACCTTTGGGATAAATCCGCATCCCGCAAAGGGCGCTGGCATGGCCTGAAGCGCCAGTCCCGCAGTTACTGGGGCATGGTTCTCGGGCATCTGGGGCTTGCCATGGTAATGGCCGGCGCGACGGTAGTTTCCAACTACGGGGTCGAGCGTGATGTGCGCATGCAACCGGGTGACCGCGCCATGGTGGGGGATTATGAGATTGTCTTCACAGACATTGGTGAGCGTCGCGGCCCCAACTTTACCGCCCAGTACGGCAGCTTCAATGTTTACCTGGATGGGGAACTCGTGACCGACCTCCATCCGGAAAAGCGGCAATATCCGGTCGGCATGAGTGTGATGACCGAAGCGGACATTGATGCCGGCCTGTTCCGGGATGTATTTGTGGCCATCGGCGAGCGTATAAGTGACGATGCCTGGGCTATCCGCCTGCAATACAAACCGCTGGTGCGCTGGTTGTGGCTCGGTTCCCTGGTGATGGCCATCGGTGGTTTCCTGGCGATTGCTGACAAGCGCTACCGCGTCCGTGTGCGCGACGAGGAAGCGGTGAAAAGCGGCGAGCCGGCAGTGCCGGGTAAAGTGGCGGAGGCGTCCACATGAAGCGGGTGTTGCTGTTTCTGCCGCTGCTGATTGCCGTCGGTGTGGGGGTGTTCTTGTTTGCCGGCCTGGGCAAGGACCCCACCAAACTGGAATCCGTACTGGTTGGCAAGCCTGTTCCGGAATTCAGCCTGGAATCTCTGGATAATCCGGATGTTAAGCTGGATCCTTCCGTGTTCCAGGGTGAGGTGTCCCTGCTGAACGTGTGGGCCGAGTGGTGCCCCTCCTGCTGGGACGAACACGAATACCTGATGTATCTGGCCCGGGAACAGGGCGTTCGCATTGTGGGTTTGAACTACAAGGATCAGCGGGAAAATGCTTTCCGCTTCCTGAACCGGCTGGGCAACCCCTATGAGACGATCATCTTTGACCCCAAGGGAACCCTGGGTTTTGACCTGGGCGTTTACGGCGCCCCGGAAACCTTTGTTATCGACGCGGATGGTGTGGTGCGCTATCGCCACGTAGGTGTAGTGAATCAGAAAGTCTGGGATGAAGTGCTGCTGCCCGTTATTGCCCAGGCCAGGGGGAACAGCTGATGCGTTTGTTGCCTGC
The DNA here is from genome assembly GCF_002049515.1 of Marinobacter sp. tcs-11. NCBI lineage: Bacteria > Pseudomonadati > Pseudomonadota > Gammaproteobacteria > Pseudomonadales > Marinobacteraceae > Marinobacter > Marinobacter sp. tcs-11. The sequence goes on from NZ_LLYU01000002.1 coordinate 62,957, forward strand.
TTTCTTAGCCGTATTGATGATGCTCTCGGGGCCGGCAATTGCCGAGGTGTCAGAAGTCTATGACTTTGATACCCGGGCTGAAGAACAGCGTTATCAGCAACTGATCTCTGAATTGCGCTGCCCCAAGTGTCAGAACCAGAACATCGCCGATTCCAATGCGCCCATTTCCAAGGATATGCGGGATGAGGTCTACCGTATGATGCAGGACGGTGCCTCCAACGATCAGATCGTCGGTGCCCTGGTGGATCGTTTTGGCGAGTTTGTTCAGTACAAGCCACCGGTGGATAACCGCACCATCCTGCTCTGGGCCTTTCCGGCGATTGCCACCATTGGCGGTTTTCTGATTGTGGCCGGTGTGGTGTGGCGTGCCCGCAGACGTGAAGACGAACCGCCCCTGAGTGCGGAAGACCGCGCCCGGGCAGAGCAAATTCTGGCCAGTCAAAGTGACAAGGCTGATCGCCGATAACTCCCATTCATTTCGAGACGTGACGATATTTCCATGACCGATACCTTCTGGATTGCCGGGACCGTACTCATTCTGGTGGCCCTGGCCTTTGTGCTTTATCCAGTCTTTTTCCATAAACCCCGGGCCCGCCTGGAGGCGGATCTGCGTAATCAGAACCTGCTGGCCTATCGCACCCGGCTCAAAGAGCTGGAGGACGAGCACGAGGCCGGCATACTGGATGGCGAGAGTTACAAGCAGCTGAAGGAAGAGCTGGCCGGTGCCATGCTTGATGATGTGCCGGAGGAGCCCGTTACCCAACGGCGGGTGCCCGGGCGCCGTAGCGCCATGGTTGTCGCCTTGTTGGCGATCCTGGCATTGCCGGTAGGCACCTATTTCGGCTATGCGGAATGGGGTTCCATGGATCAGGTGGAACAGTTCCTTGCGATGCAGGAGATGGATGCCGCTCAGGGGGATCAGACGGCCCGTATGGCGGAACTGGCGGACCAGCTGCGCCAGCGGCTTGAGGAAAGTCCGGACAACGCCGATGGCTGGGCAATGCTGGGGCAGACCTACATGCGTCTTGAGCGCTATGAGCAAGCGGCCGAAGCCTATCGCCGTCTGGCCGATGTGGTATCTGAGGACCGAAACGCCAGCGCGGTGGCCCTGGGGCTGGCTGCCCAGGCCAACTATTTTGCCAGTGAAGGCGAGATGACCCCGGCGGTGATCGATGCCATTGCGGCTGCCCGGGCCCTGAACCCGGACGAGGTCAATGCACTGGGGCTGATGGGCATCAATGCCTTCGGCCAGCAAAACTACCGGGAAGCCATTGAATACTGGCAGCGTATTACCGAGGTGGCACCGGACCATCCGCAGATCGGGGCCATCCGTGGCGGTATCGAGGAGGCCTACAAGCGCCTGGGTGAAACCCCGCCGGGCCAGGTTGCATCCGAGCCTCAGCAGGCTGCTGGTCCGGGCGTATCTTTACGGGTATCGCTGGACGAAGGTTTGCGCCAGCAAGTGGCTGACAATACCGTGTTGTTCATCTTTGCCCGGCCGGCGTCTGCGGCGGGCGGTGCGCCGGTTGCGGTTGCCAGAATGACGGCCGGTGATCTGCCGGCAGAGATCCGCCTGGATGATCGTTATGCCATGTCCCCTGAATCTGCGATTTCTGGCCAGGAAGATGTGGTGGTGGTCGCCCGCTTGAGTCGCTCCGGAAGTGTTAATCCGCAGCCCGGTGACTGGGAGGGCCGGGTTGAGGCAGAGGTGCTGCCCCCGGCGGAAGCGGAACCACCTGTTGAATTGGTGATTAACCAGGAATTGACCAACTGAATTTGAAAAGCCCGTCACCTCGACGGGCTTTTTTCTGGACCGGAATCAGCGCGAGAGGGAGGCGGGATACAGTGGCGGCAGGTCTGGCGATGGCGCTTCGTTGCCCTGACCGGTGTTCCGGCGCAGGCTTTCCAGCTCCCGTTGCAGTTGCTGTCTCGCATTCTCAACGTGGGTACGGTGCTGGCCCGAATACAGTCCCGCCTGAAAACGATCAAAGGCAATTTTCAGCGAGCTGTCCTCCGTCAGCTTGAACAGATCTGAAACGGAATCAAACGAGTGCTGTGGGAAACGGAGCCGGGCCCAGCGCAGCAACAGCGTTGACGTCTCCCCGGAGCCTCGTCTGACAGCCGCCAGTAGTGCTTCAAACGCCTGACGTTCGTTCTTGATGCTGTCATCTTCCGCCTCATTGTGGCCGGACGCTGGGGTTTGGCGAGCCCGCCACCAGAGCGCAAGGGTCAGCAGCCAAAGCGCCGCAAACAGAACCGTACCCCAGAGCCAGAAAGTGTTGCCGGAGGTTTCCGAACCAGGGGCTGTATCCGGGGTTACCGGTGAATCCGTGGGCGCCGTTGAATCGCCCGTTGTCTGCGCGGGCGGTGCGGCGGTGGCATGGTCGCCGGTTATCCGGAAACGACGCTCCGGCAACACGGCCTCCTCCAGCTGGTCGGTCTCGGTGTTCCACCAGGGTATACGAACCGCGGGCAGGGTGGTTTCACCTGCCTGGACAGGCACCAGGGCGGTCACCTGTTGCAGCGTGGCGCGAAGCCCCTCCGGAGTGGTTTCGGTATTGCGCAGGGGCTGTTCCGGGTAGCTGCGGATGGCATCCGGTACCTCTTGGGCGATCGGCGGCAAGGCCTCAGCGGGCAATCCCCGCGCCTGTAGGGTCACTTTCCGGCTGAGATTGCTGCCGACGGCGAGTTCCTGGGTAGAGGGCAGGCCTTCGTCGCTCAGGGTCAGACTTCGTGCTGGTAACCAGGGCTGATTGTCCGGATATCCGGCAGGTACGGGTTTGACCGGAACGTCATAGAGTTGCTGCCGGTCACGAAGGAAGCGCAACTGGCCCGAGGCATCCCTGGCCTGGCCCTCAAACCGGATAGGCTCCAGGCTGAGAGTGCCTGGTGTTTGGGGAAAGATGGCGTAACGCCGCTCAACCACCCGATACCGGATTCCGTCGCGATAGCGGGTAAACTCACGCTGTTTGCCCAGTGACTCGATGATGGCGTCCGGGTGCTCAGGCTCCGACAGCTCTCCCCGGATCAGGTTGCCGGAGAAGAACAACTGTATGGTCAGTACCAGCTGTTCCTGAACGTACACTTCCGCCTTGTCTGCGGACAGCTCGATAAAGCTGTCACGGCTGGCCGCCGGTTGATCCGGCGGGGTGCCGGAAATAACCTCGATGTCGACCGGGTCGGAAACGGAATCCTTGAACGTCAGTTCGGGAATCGTCAGTGTCCCGGTGCGTGCAGGGGCGAGCTGATAGGTCCAGGTAATCTCGCCTACCATCTCGTTGTTGACGGTTTGCACGCTGTAGCGCTGGTTGCGGGCCAGAATTTCGAAATCCGGCTCCACCTTTTCGATATCTGGCGAAGGCAACTGTGACAGATCGAAGCTGAACAAATTGCTCAGATTGATGTCGATTTTCATGGAGCCCTTAACGGTCAGGGTCAGTACCTCACCTTCGTAGAGCTGGGTTCGGTCCGGTTCCACCAGCAGTCTGTCGGCAGCATGGCTGGCGGCGGACAGGAGCAGTAGCAGGAGTGTCGCGGCAAGGGAGAGAACGCGCGTTACCATGGTGTGTCGCCCTCATCGGGTGTTGTCTGTCGTTGTTGGTGCTGTTGCAGGAACTTGCGCTGCAGCAATCCGCCGGGGTTATCCGGTATGCGGCGCAGCCACTGTTCCTGGCCCTGGCTCAGAGGTTGTTCTGATATTTCGGCCGGCGCACTGGCAGGATTCTGCCCCTCTCCGGAAGGCCCATCCGGGTCTGCCTGGGCATTTGCCTGCTGCTCCTGTGTGCCATCCTCCGGTTGTGGCTCTCCGGCGTTATCCTGTGAATTTTCGCCGTTCTCGGAGGGCTGCTGTTGCTCTCCAGGGCGGGGATTCTGATTCTCGCCATTGTTGTTTGCGGAATCCTGTCCGGCGCTGTCCTGGCTGTCATTGCCCTGGCCTCCGGAGCCATTCTGCTGTCCGGGATTCTGATCGTTGCTTTCCTGGTTGTTGTCGCCTTCTCCCTCGCCCTGGGACTTCTGTTGCTGGTTCAGGAGTTGCTCTACTAGTTGCTGGTTGAAGCGCGCATCTTCGAAATCCGGCTGTTGTTCCAGTGCCTGTTGATAGGCGTCTATGGCTTCTTCCAGTTGGCCGGCCCGGGCCAGGGCGTTGCCCCGGTTGTAGTCACCAACGGCACCGGGTTGATTGGCAAAGGCTTCCGCGGCGTCGCTGTACTGGCCATCACGATAGAGTGCTGAGCCGCGCCAACCCGGCTGCTCCAGAATGGTGGCCGCCCTGGCCGGATCCTGCTGAATGAGGTCCGGGCCACGCTGGTCTTCGCGCTGCCACAGGCTGCCCCAGTCCAGGGCCTGAACCGGGCGCGGTGCGCCTGCCAGCGGAATCAGCGCAAAGGCGAGAATGGCAAAGGCTCCCCGGCGCCAGCCCAGAATCAGTAACGGCAGGGCCAGCCAGAGCAGCCAGTAACCGTCATCCTGCCAGCGATTAACGGTCATGCCATCCTGTTCACTCTGCCATTCATCGGTTTGCGATGGCTCCAGCGCCAGGGCGCGAATATCACGGTCATCCAGAGTCAGTTCGTGACTGGTTCCGCCGTTGTTGCTGGCCAGCTGCGCCATGGTGTCCGGCTCGGCACGGCTGATGACAATTCTGCCGTTGTCCCGAATGAATCCACGCTTTGCCAGAGGGATGGGGCCGCCTTCACGGGTACCCACTACCAAAGTGTTCAGAGGGTAGGGGGTATCTGCCAGCTGCTGGCGGATTGCACTGTGTTGCCGTTCCGGCACCGCCTCGGAGATCAGCAGGATGCGACCCTGGCCCGGTGCGCCCTGATCCAGCAGGTCGACCGCCTGGCGGACCGCCAGATCGGCGCGGTTGCCCTGGGCAGGCATGATGGTGGGGTCCAGCACACTGAGCATGGCCTCAATGGTGCGGGTGTCACCAGTGAGTGGCGTTACCGTGTGGGCGTCGCCGGAGTAGACCACCAGGGCAGTCAAACCGCCTTTGCGCTGGTCGAGAATGTCACGAACCTTGCGCTTGGCCAGGGTCAGCCTGTCCGGTTCTACGTCGGTGGCCAGCATCGACAGGGACAGATCCAGCAGAATGACCAGGCTGTCCTGGGTCTGTTTCAGGGGTGTGGGCGCCTGTCGCCAGCTTGGCCCGGCGAGGGCGATCGCCAGCAAAACCAACGCCAGACTCAGGGGCAACAGGGGTGAGCGGGTGGTGCCAGTGCTCTCGTTGGCCCGGGAACGAATCAAGGGCTGTAACAGGTGAGCGGGGATGTATCGGGCCCATCCGGTCTCACCCTGGCGAAGTTGATGTCGGGCCAGAAACAGGACCGGAACCGCCAGTAATAGCATTAACCACAAGGGGCGCAGAAAATGGAAGTCAGCCATGGCCAGCCTCCGTGGCGGTGTTTTGCTGATAACGGTTGGATGCCAGTCGCACGGCAATCAGTAGCAGCCAGAGGCCGGCGGCCATGCCGGCAGGCCAGGCGTAGAGTTCTGTCACCGGCCGGTAGAACTGGCCATCCTGTTCTATCGGTTCGAGCTGATTGATGCTGTCGTAGATCATTTCCAGCTCTGGCAGGCTTCGGGCCCGGAAATACCGGCCACCGGTCTGTTCTGCCATGCGTGTGAGCAGTTCTTCATCCAGATCCCTTGAGGGGTTGACCCGCCTTGAACCCAGCAGCCCGCGCTGGATCATGGTATCGGCGCCGATGCCGATGGTGTAAAGCCGCACGCCGGCTGCCTGGGCAATTTCCGTGGCCTTGTCCGGGCTGACCTGGCCAGCGGTATTTGCCCCATCTGTCAGCAGGATCACCACGCGTTGTTCCTGTGGGCGTTCGCGCAGACGTTTCACCGATAATCCGATGGCGTCCCCGATGGCGGTGGCCCGGCCAGCCATGCCCAGGCCTGCCTCGAACAGCAGGGTCCGTACCGTTTCCCGGTCGAAGGTCAGTGGCGCCTGAACGTAAGGTTCGGTGCCGAACAGAATGAGCCCCAGCCGGTCGCCCTCACGCTGGTCTATGAAATCATCCAGCACCCGTTTCACCGCCTGCAAGCGGTTGATGCTGCGGCCCTGAAGCACCATGTCCTGTTCGTCCATGCTGGGAGAAATGTCGACCACTAACATCAGATCGCGGCCGGTTACGGGCATCTGGATTTCTTCGCCAACATGCTGAGGGCGGGCCAGGGCGACCACCAGGCATAGCCAGGCCAGCAATAGCAGAAGCTGGCGCCAGAGCGGCGTTGATCTTCCCCGGGAGCTCACGCCCGGCATTCCGGACAACCAGTGCCCGACCGGAATGACCGGAGCATCCACCGGTTCGCTCTGCCGCTTGCGGTTACCAAGTAGCAGCGGCAGCAATGCCAGTAACAGCACCCACGGGTAAGCCAGACTGATCATGACTGGGCCTCCAACCAGGTTCTGGCGAACGCCAGCGCCTGTTCAGTCTGTGCGCCGGGACGTGGTTGCCAGGTGCTTGTGACCATAGCCTCAACGACGGGACGGGCGGCGATGCGGTCTTTCGGCGCGGTTTCCAGGAGGAAGTCGATCCACTGCTGCCCGGTCATGGCCTCTGGATGCTTTTCCGGATGACTCTGCCGTGCCGCTCGTTTGAGCAGGGCATTGAGCGCCGCGAACCATTCCGGCGCAGGCCGGGCCTTGGTTTCAAGCTGTTGCAGTTCGGACCAGGCTCTGCGTTTCCAGCGAAGCTTTCGGCGCTCACGGCGCCACAGCCACGCAAATACCAACACAGCGGCAATCGTCAGTATCGCCAGCAGCCACCAGCCAGGGGCCGGGGGCCACCAACCACCGGTAGCTGGTAACTGGATATCACGAAGTTGTGCCAGGGGATCCTGAGGGTTCATCCGATGCGACCTCCCGGGCCCAGCAGCAGGCGCAGGGTCTTAGCCGGATCCTCTCCGGTCGACAGCGTTGCAGAAGCCACGCCGGATGCCCGAAAACAGTCGGCCAGACGTTGCTCATGGGCGTCGATTTTGCCTTGCCAGGCCTGCTGGAAGCGAGGATTAGAGGCATCGAACCAGATCGGGCCGTCCGGGCCGGCAACGGCAAACCGGCCGGAAGAAGGCAGTGCCTTTTCCAGCGGGTCCTGAATGCGGATGGCACTGACCGAGTTGTGCCGGCTCATGGCGCCCAGCAGGGTGGTGGTCTGCTCGGTGATATTCATGAAGTCACTGATGATAAACACGCGGGAACCAGTGTGTGTGACCCGGCGGGCTTCTGCCAGTGCCGTATCCAGCCCATGGCTGGCGTTCGTTGCGGGGGTTGGCGGTGTTTTGCCCTGATGCTGGTGGTTGGCCAGATGATCCAGCAGGCGCAGGACGGACTTTCGGCGCCGGGCGGGCCGGAGTACGGCCAGATCCCGGTCATTGAACACCAGACCGCCCACCTGGTCACCCGCCCAGAGTGCCAGCCAGGCCAGCAGAGCCGCAACCTGGGCACTTCGGACCTGTTTGTAGGCGCCGGCACTGGCAAAGAACAGGGTCGGCCCGAGATCCACAATCAACAATACAGGCCGCTCCCGCTCTTCCTCATACAGCTTGGTGTGCGGTGCCTGGCGCCTGGCTGTTACCCGCCAGTCTATGCTGCGAATGTCGTCACCGGGCTGGTACTGTCGCACTTCAGAAAACGTCATCCCGCGCCCTTTCTGTCGGGACTGGCGTAGCCCGGCCTGGCGAGACCGGACCGGTTTTACCGACGGCAGCTTCAGAGCTCGTGCATCTGCCTGCAGGCGCACCAGCTCCGGCAGGGTAATGAACGTGGCTGGGCTGGAATCTGCCATGACGTTGTTATGGTCTCCTGTCAGCAACACCTCAGGCGGCAACCGGAACCCGGTCGATCAGCCGCTGCAGCACGGAATCGGCGGTCATGCCTTCGGCCTCGGCCTCAAAGGTCAACAGAATCCGGTGGCGCAGTACATCGTAAGCCATGGTCTGGACATCGTCCGGTGTTACGTAATCCCGGCCATCGAGCCACGCCAGCGCCCGGGCGCAACGGTCCAGGGCGATAGTGCCGCGGGGGCTGGCGCCGAAGGCGGTCCAGCGCGCCAGTTCAGGATCCAGGGCTGCGGCATCGCGGGTGGCCAGAATCAGCGCCAGCAGGTACTGCTCGACAGGTTCCGCCATGTAAATATCCGAGACCGCCTGCCGGGCGGCCATCACCTGTTCCTGGGTTAGACGAATGTCTACGTTCGGGATTCCCTGACGGTAGTCACTGCGCGCAAGGTGCAGAATCTCACGCTCAGCATCGGCAGAGGGATAGTCGATCACCACATGCATGAGGAAGCGATCAAGCTGGGCTTCCGGCAGCGGGTAGGTGCCTTCCTGTTCAATCGGATTCTGGGTGGCCATCACCATGAACAGTTTGGGCAGGGGAAAGGTTCTCATGCCAACGCTGATCTGGCGTTCGCCCATGGCTTCGAGCAGGGCCGACTGGACTTTCGCCGGTGCGCGGTTGATTTCATCGGCCAGCACCAGGTTATGGAATATGGGGCCGCGCTGGAATTCAAAAGTGCCGGTTTCAGCGCGGTAGATTTCGCTGCCGGTGACATCGGACGGCAGCAGATCCGGAGTGAACTGAATGCGATGAAAGTCGCCCTCCAGATGGTCGGCAAGTGCTTTCACCGCGGTGGTTTTGGCCAGCCCCGGCGCGCCCTCAACCAGTAGGTGGCCATCGGCCAGCAGGGCAATCAGAAGCCGGTCGACCAGTTTGTCCTGACCGATAATGCGCTTGGCCAGTTGAGCTCTGAGATCACCGAACGTTTGCTGTAACGACATGAAAATGACTGCTCTTGATTGATGAAAGCCTGGGTAAGTGATTGCCGCAGTTTTGGCGTCTGGCCGGCAAAAATCAAGGGTTTGACTATGCTTATGTGACGATACCCTGATTACGTTTCTTTCACACAAACCAGAGGTTGGATATGAATGCGCTGACAATCGCCAGCAAGGATCAGTTTTTCGAGCAGTTGGCCGATGCGTTCTCAGAAAAGATTGCAAAAACCGAGGCGAAGAAGATCGCCGATTTTGCACGACAGCATTACGCCCATATTCCTCTGGAGGAGCTGGTCAGTCGCCGCTTCTCGGATACCTACGGCGCCATTCTGGCGGCCTGGCAGTTCCTGCAAAAGCGCAGTGCCGATGAAACCCCGGTTTCGGTGTTCAACCCGGACCTGGAAAGCGACGGCTGGCAGTCCACCCACAGCGTTATTTTTATTCTCCATCCCAATATTCCGTTCCTGATTGATTCCCTGCGCATGGCCATCAATCAGCGGGAAATCGGCACCCATTCCATTCAGCATTCCATCCTGCGGGTGGAGCGGGATGACAGTGGCAAGCTGAAGAAGCTGCACACCACCAAAAAGGCGTCGAAGGACGCAAGCTACGAAGCTTTCATCGTGCTTGAAATCGACCGCCACAGTGCTCCGGAAGATCTGCGGGATCTGGAGCAGACTCTGCAGAAAGTGCTGCACGAGGTACGCATTGCGGTGGGTGATTTCCCGATCGTGAAAGACAAGGTCAGCGAGATCGTCAAGGAGCTGGATGCGACCACGGCGGGGATCAGTGAGGAAGGTAAGGAAGAAGCCCGGGCTTTTCTGACCTGGCTGGTGGATGATCACTTCACATTCCTCGGGTACGACGAATACGACTTTGCCAAGGATAAGCAGGGCATGGTGGTGCGCCGGGTGGAGAACTCGGAGCTGGGTATCCTGCGGGTCAACAACGAACGCCCGGATCGGGTCCGGCTGAATGAACTGCCACAGCGTACCCGCCATGAAATGACCCGTTCCGATGACATCTTCATCTTCGCCAAATCGGCGCAGCGGTCTCGCGTGCACCGGCCGGCCTATCCGGATTACATTGCGGTCAAGAAATTCAACAGCAAGGGCGAAGTGGTGGGTGAGCGCCGCTTCCTCGGTCTATACACCGCTCGAGTCTACAACGAGCGTCCCGATGAGATTCCGCTGTTACGGCGCAAGTTCCAGAGCGTGATGAAGCGATCCGGCTTCCTGACCGACGATTACGCTGGCAAGGAGCTGGAGCAGATCCTGACGCTGTATCCGCGGGACGAGCTGTTCCAGATTGAAACCGACGAACTGCTGCGTGTTGCCAAGAACATTCTGTACATCCAGGAACGTCGCCGGATTGAGCTGTTCATGCGGGAGGATGTTTACGGCCAGTTTGTAACCTGTCTGGCCTTCTTCCCCAGGGACATCTACAACACGGAGCTGCGCCTGAAGGTGGAACAGGTGCTGCTGGATCGCCTGGAGGCCGAGGACATTGAGTTTGTTACTCATTTTTCCGAATCGGTGCTGGCCCGGGTACAGTTCACCATCCGGGTGCCACAGGTGGAAAACCGCCAGTTGCCGCTGGCTGAGATCCGCGACAAGGTTATTGAGCTCGCCCAGTCCTGGCGCGACGGCCTCTACGAGGCATTGAGCGAAGCCTATGGCGAAGAGCAGGGCAATGAGCTGTATCGCGTCTGGGCAGGCGGTTTCCCCGCCAGCTACACTGACATGTTTTCACCTCGCCGGGCGGCCATCGACCTGGAGCACATCACTGCCTCTGCCCGCGACGATGATCTGGCCATGAGCTTCTACCGGGCCCTGGAAGAAGACGAGAACACGCTGCATTTCAAACTGTTTTATCCGGACGAGCCGCTGCCACTGTCGGATGTGATGCCGATTTTCGACAATCTCGGTTTCCGGGTGATTGGCGAGCATCCGTTCGAGGTGATTGATCGAACGGGTAAAACGGTTTGGATTCATGACTTTACCCTGCAATCCCACACCGGCAACATGGTGGATATTCACCGTATTCGCCCGATTTTCGAAGAGTTGTTCCGCCGGGTCTGGCACGGTGAAGCCGAAAACGACGCCTTTAACCGCCTGTTGTTGTCCTCCTACATGAGCTGGCGTGAGATCGCGTTGCTGCGTACTTACGCCCGCTACATGCGCCAGATCCGGTTCTCCAACAGTCAGACGTTCATTTCCAACACGTTGGTCAACCACGTCAACCTGACACGGATCCTGCTGGAGTACTTTGAGGTCCGATTCAACCCTGAGCGTTTCAAGAGTAAGGGTAAAAGCGAGGCGGCCCAGCAGAAACTGGAAATCGAATTCAACGCCGGCCTGGATGAAGTGGAAAACCTCAGTGAGGATCGCGTGCTACGGCTGTATCTGGAGCTGATGCAGGCGACGTTGCGCACCAACTACTACCAGCCGGATGGCGAGGGCCAGCCCAAGCCCTACATCAGTGTGAAATTTGACCCGTCGCAGATTCCGGACATGCCGTTGCCATTACCCATGTTCGAGATCTTTGTGTATTCCCCTCGTGTGGAGGGGGTTCACCTGCGTGGTGGCAAAGTGGCCCGTGGTGGTTTGCGCTGGTCGGATCGCTTCGAGGACTACCGCACAGAAATCCTGGGCCTGGTAAAAGCGCAGCAAGTGAAAAACGCCGTCATTGTCCCGGTGGGCGCGAAGGGTGGCTTCGTGGCCAAGCGTCTGCCCGATCCGTCTGACCGGGAGGCATTCCAGGCAGAGGGTATTGCGGCCTACAAAACATTCATCCGGGGCTTGCTGGATATCACAGATAACCTGGTGGATTCTGGCATCCAGCCGCCGGAGCGGGTAATCCGCCATGACGAAGACGATCACTATCTCGTGGTGGCGGCTGACAAAGGCACCGCCACCTTCTCCGATATCGCTAATGGCCTGGCCGCGGAATATGGCTTCTGGATGGGAGATGCCTTCGCCTCCGGTGGCAGTAACGGTTATGACCACAAGAAAATGGGCATTACTGCCCGGGGCGCCTGGGTCTCCGTGGAACGGCATTTCCGTGAGATGGGCATCAACCCGGCCGTGGATGAATTTACCGCCATCGGCATCGGTGACATGGGGGGCGATGTGTTTGGTAATGGCCTGCTGTGCTCGGAAAAAACCCGGCTGGTGGCCGCCTTCAACCACATCCACATCTTCATTGACCCGACCCCGGACGCCGAACGCAGCTACAAGGAGCGTAAGCGCCTGTTTGAACTGCCGCGTTCCGCCTGGACCGATTACGACAGCAAGTTGATTTCAAAGGGCGGCGGCGTATTCAGCCGCAATGCCAAGTCCATTCCGGTCAGCCCGGAAATGAAAAAGCTGCTGGGCATCAAGGCGGACCGCGTTCCGCCCAATATGCTGATCAGTCACATCCTCAAGGCCGAAGTGGACCTGCTCTGGATTGGTGGTATTGGCACTTACGTGAAGGGCAGCGGTGAAAGCCACTCCGACGTGGGCGACAAGGCCAATGATGGCCTGCGGATCAATGGTGCCGAGCTGCGCTGCAAGGTTGTAGGTGAGGGCGGAAACCTCGGCTTCACCCAGATGGGGCGGATTGAATACGCCCTGAAGGGTGGTCGCCTGAATACTGACTTCATCGACAACTCGGGCGGCGTGGACTGCTCTGACCATGAAGTGAACATGAAGATCCTGCTCAACCGGGCGGTGGCCATGGGCGATCTGACTGGCAAGCAGCGCAACATCATGCTGGAGGAAATGACTGATGATGTTGCCTCGCTGGTGTTGAAGAACAACTACCGTCAGACCCAGGCCATCAGTATCGCCAGCGAGGATGCCGCCACCCGGCTGGAGGAGTATCGTCGGCTGATGAATACCTTCGAGAGCGAAGGCAAGCTCAACCGGGCACTGGAGTTCCTGCCGGATGACGAAACCCTGTCAGAGCGCAAGCTGGCCAAGAAAGGGCTGACGCGGCCGGAACTGTCGGTGCTGATCTCCTACGTCAAAGGGGATCTGAAGCAGGTGCTGATCGACAGTAATCTGCCGGACAATCCTCTGCTGGCGGGTGAGATGTACAAGGTCTTTCCGCGGGATCTGACCAAGCGTTTCTCGAAAGAGCTGGGTGAACACCAACTGCGACGGGAGATCATCGCAACCCAGATCGCCAACGACATGGTTAACCACATGGGCATTACCTTTGTGGAGCGCCTGAACCAGTCTACCGGGGCGGACGCAGCATCCATTGCCCTGGCCTGGATTATTGCCCGGGATGTGTTCCGCATCGACAGCTGGTGGGACAAGATTGAAGCGCTGGATTTCCACGTTTCCGCGGATCTGCAGATGGAGTTGATGCAGGATCTGATGCGTCTGATGCGTCGGGCTGTGCGCTGGTTGCTTCGTAATCGCCGGGCAGAACTCAATATCCAGAGTCACATGGAGCGGTTTGCCGACAGCGTCTGGGCCATTACCTCGGGTCTGCCGGAATACCTTGGCGACCAGGCTCGTGCCAATTGGGAAAAACGCAATGATCAGCTGATGGCTGCGGGTTTGCCGAAGGAACTGGCGTCGGTGCTGGCAGGAACCGGCTATCTGTATTCCTCTCTTGGTATTATCGAGGCACAGGAAGCCACAGGCATGCCGCTGAAAACGGTGGCCAACCTGTACTACGATCTGGGTGACCGTCTCGACCTGACCTGGTTCGCTAATGCCATCGCAGCGTTGACGCCAAGTTCCCATTGGCAGGCCCTGGCGCGGGAAAGCTTCCGGGAGGATCTGGACTGGCAGCAACGGGCTCTGACCACCGGTGTGCTGAAAACCGCTGAAAGCCCGGAGAAAGTCACCGATAGTGTGAACGCCTGGGAGCAGCGCAACCAGCACATGATTGATCGCTGGAACGCGATGCTGGCGGAACTCAAAGGTGTAAGGGAACCGGAATACGCCATGTTCTCGGTCGCACTGCGGGAGCTGCTGGACCTGGCGCAAAGCACCATGCACCAGAGCCCGGAAGACGTAACGACCAACTGACTATTGCGTTATGTCGTTGATTCCCGTTCAATCCCGCAGCGGGAATCAATGGCAGGAGCAACAAGATAATGGCACCACTGAAACATCTACTGGACAAGAACCGGGCCTGGGCCAATGGCATCAAGTCGGTGGACCCGAAGTTCTTTGACCGGCTCTCGAACCAGCAGGCACCGGAGTACCTGTGGATCGGCTGTGCCGACAGTCGGGTACCTGCGAACCAGATTGTGGACTTGCTCCCCGGTGAACTTTTCGTGCACAGAAACGTGGCCAACGTGGTTGTACATACAGATTTCAACTGCCTGTCGGTGCTCCAGTTCGCCATCGAAGTGTTGAAGGTCAAACACGTATTGGTGGTGGGGCATTACGGTTGTGGTGGCGTGCGCGCGGCATTGCTGAACGAAGGCTTTGGCCTGATTTCAAATTGGCTCCGCCATGTTCAGGACGTGCGTGACCGTCACCAGTCCGTACTGGACGCCATTCCCAATGTGCAGGACCGGGTAGACCGCCTGTGTGAGCTGAACGTGGTAGAGCAGGTAGGGCATGTGTGCCAGAACAACATCGTTCAGGAAGCCTGGCGTCGCGGCCAGCCATTGACTGTGCACGGTTTCGTTTACGACGTGGCCGACGGTCTGTTGAGGGATATGGGGCTCTCGATCGCCAGTGAGGCAGACCGGGAAACGATTCGTCAGTCCAGTCTGGATGAGCTGATCGAACGACCGGTTCGCTCCGGGCGCCAAAAAATATAATGCGAAGAATGTCAAAAACTGTCAAAAAATCGTGATGCTCGTCACTTCCTGACCCGTGGCGTCATCACAGTAGTGACCTTCTGCGTCTGTTACAGTAGCAACTGTAAGCAGTAAGGGAGGTAAACCATGAAAGAACTGATGCAGAAAGCCCTGCAGGCACTGGGAACCCGCAGAAACGAAAGTTCTGCCATGGATAGCGCAAGGGCTGAGGCCAAGCGCACCGAAGCACGCACCCCGGAAGATTGGGGAATGTCACCTGAAGACGCCCTGCGTGTGGGGACGGTTGCCCGTTACAAGTAAAATCCGGCTTTTGCAGGCGGTCCCAGAGGCCGAGCTCCATAGCAATAGCCCCGACTGATGCCACAGGGCAGACTCGGGGCTTTTTTCCGGTTAGCATACGCGGCTCATGATTCTGGCAATGGTCCGCTACCCATGTCTGCACTGCCCAATACCCATGAAGTTCTCCTCCGCAACTCGCATCTGTTGAATGGACGGCCGGCGCTGTTAGGCGTCTCGGATGCATCGCTTTTGCCCCGATGCCCGGTTCCCGGTATCGCGATGACCGAGCACGCCGGTCTTTGGCAAATCCTGTCCCATGACACTGACTGGGCTGGCTGTTTTGGTTACGAGCCAGATCGGCAGCAGCAGGGCTCTTGCGATACCGTGGTGGTATTTTTGCCTAAAGCCCGGGCTGAGTGTGAGCTCCGCCTGGCTTTGGCTCGTTACCTCGGCAAACCAGGTGCGGCACTGGTGGTTATTGGCGAGAAGAAGGAAGGCATTGCCGGTGCCATAAAGCAGTTTTCCGTCGTCGCCGGGGAGGTTGTAAAGGTCGACAGCGCCCGCCATTGCCAGGTCTGGTGCGGCAGAAATACCCAACCCCTGACCGAATTCCGGTTGACTGACTGGCTCAGCTGGACGGAGCTTTCCTGCGCTGGCGTGGCGCTCTCTGTTGCCGGCTTGCCAGGCGTTTTCAGTCTGGGTCGACTGGACGATGGCACCCGGATGTTGTTGGAAACCCTGGCTGAGTCACCCCTGGGTGTCGATCGGGTGCTCGATTTCGCTTGCGGTGCAGGTGTTATCGGGTCCTGGCTGCATGGTTTTCATCAGTTGGCGGGGAAGAAGCCAATTCGAGTAGATGGGACCGATGTTCAGGCGCAGGCCGTGTTCTGTGCCCGGGAAAGTTACCGTAAGGCAGGGGTAAACGGTGAGATTTTTGCCGCTGATGGCCTGGCTGCCGTTCAAGGCAACTGGCCGGCCGTGATCAGCAACCCGCCTTTCCACACCGGTGTAAAAACCGATACATCCATGACCGAGCAGTTCCTGGCCCAGGTGGCCGCTCATCTCGCGCACGGCGGCGAGCTGAGGCTGGTGGCCAACAGTTTTCTGCCGTATGAAGCCCTGATTCGACAACACATCGGCCCGGTTGAGAAACTCGCGCAGGATCGGCGATTTACCGTTTACCGGGCATTTCGGAAAAAGTCGGGCTGAAAAACAGACAGAAAAAAGCCCCTGGGGTAAGGGGCAAAAGATCTTGTCCGGAAAAATGCGGCCGGCCAGCCGGGTCAGGGCTGGGGCATGACCGGAAAGGGTGTTCGGCGTGAACACCCCTAACTTAGGTTTAATTTCTAGAATAAACAGCCTAAAAGTGTTTATTTTCCCGAAAGCTGCCAACGGAAGCCCAAAATGACAACTGCCAGACTCCAGACACCTGCCGGTGAACTCCGCCTGATCCGGCCAGGCGGAACGGCTGGGCTGCGCGCCTGGGACGCTGCCGACGAGTTGTTGTTGTCGGCTGCGGAGCCTTATCTGGCAGACGGTTTGCGCGTGCTGGTGGTGGACGACCAGTTTGGTGCTCTGACCCTCGGGCTTGCCTGCTATCAGCCGCAGACAGTTGCCGACAGCGCGACGCTCGCACACTCCGTGTTGACGAACGCTTCGCTCAATCCGGGGTTACCCGACTGCCCGACGGTTTTGAACTGGCGCCGGCCACCCTCAGGGCCCTTTGATCTGGTGCTGCTCCGTATTCCCCGTCAGGCCGGTTATCTGGCCTGGTTGTTACGGTGGCTCAACAGCGTGCTGGCGGAAGACGGACAAATACTGGCGGGCGGTATGATCAAGCATCTGCCCGATCGTAGTGTTGATGTGTTCGCCAGTGCGGTGGTCACCGAACAGGTGTTGCCTGCCCGTAAAAAGGCGCGGGTAGTGGTGTGTCGTGGTGGCTCGGCCACATTGACGGAATGGCAGGAGCAATGGCGTGGCTACCCGGTGGCAGGATTGCCCGGGCCGGTCGAGGCGCTGCCCGCAGTATTTGCCAGAGATAAGCTGGATATTGGCACGCGGGAGTTGTTACCGCTGATTCCTCAGGCGGTTAGTCGAGTGCCCCCGGCCGGGCGGATTCTGGATCTGGCGTGTGGAAATGGCGTGCTCGGGTTGTCTGCGCTTGCCGGCAGGCCGGGCGCCGAAGTGCATTTCAGTGACGTATCCAGCCAGGCCATTGCCAGTGTTGAGCATAACCTGAGCCGGTATGAGGGCGGCGATTGCGTGCACTTATGGCATCAGGACGGCATCGCAGATGATTTGCCTGACTATCAGCTTATTCTGCTGAACCCACCCTTCCATGAGGGTGGCGTGGTAGGCGATCACATCGCACTGAGACTGTTCAGGGATGCCGCCCGGCATCTGGCGCCGGGCGGCCGCGTATTGATGGTGGGCAATCGCCACCTGGGGTATCACCGTTCCCTGAAACAATACTTCAGCAGCGTTGAACAGAGAGCTGCAAGCCCGAAATTCGTGGTGTTCGAAGCCCGGAATGGCGCGGTGTGAGTCTCAGGCCGTCGCCGGGCGATCGTAGCCGAGGCGCGCGAGGGTATCCACGATGGTCTGGGTTTGACTATCAATCTCGATGTTGACCTTTTGCCCCTTGGTGGCCTTCCCAAACGTGGTGGCACGCAGGGTCTCCGGGATAAGGTGGACGTTGAAGCGGTTACCTTCCACCTCGCCAATGGTCAGGCTGGCGCCATTGATGGCAATGTAGCCTTTGGGGAAGATGTACTTCGCCCAGGTTTCCGGTAGTTCGAACCATAGGGTCACGTTGTTTTCCGGCCGCAGAATATCGACGATGGTTGCGGTAGTGTGGATATGGCCACTGAGCAGATGGCCGCCGATTTCATCGCCGATTCGGGCGGCGCGCTCGAAGTTGATTTCGTCGCCGGGTTTCAGGTCGCCGAGGGTGGTCAAGCGCAGGGTTTCCTGCATGGCGTCGAAGTACAGCCGGTGGCCTTCCTGGCGGGTAACCGTCAGACAGGTGCCGTTGATGGCAACCGAGGCACCGATGGTTACGCCCTGAACCCGGTCTTCCGGGAACTCGATCACGAAGGTGCTCAGGCCCGGCGCCGCGATCACGTTTTCGACCCGTGCAATGCCCTGAACGATACCGGTAAACATACATGCTCTCCTGAAAGCCGTTGATTGGCGCAAGCATACCGGCGCCTGCCAGTGTTGCCAAGAAGTCTGCAAGCCGCTTATGACGGCAAAGCCGACATTCAAGAATTGTTCGTAAAGGTCGATACTTGCATAAAGAACCTGAAGAACAGTGAGCTCAATGGCGGAAAATACAGCAGTAGACAAGACAGATCCGGCCAATGCATCCGGAGCGGTCCTTCGCCCCGGTCGGGCCGCTGATCCGGTGCCGGCAACACCGGAATCTGCCCTCAATGCCGCGCAAAGAACCGCTGCTCTGCAGGCTGACGATGACCAGGGCCCGAACGCTGAATCTGGCAGCGAGCAGCCCGGGGCGCAGGAATCGCAGGATCGGACTGCCGAGACCGGGTCGGAGAATCCGGATATCGAGCAGGCGCTGGCGGAGTCGCGACAGCGCAAGCTGCGTCTTATGCTAAGGCAGTGTGACCGGGTTCTGCTGATGGACTTCAACTTGCTGGCTATGTCGGACTGGCCGGATAACTATCAGATGGCAGCTGCGCGGCGTAGCCGAGACCTGTGGATCTTCAGTGCCCTTTTGGCTGCGACGTTTTTCCTCAGTGGTTTGACCGGTTTTGTGCCGGCCTGGGTAGCCGGTGGAGGTTTTGGCGCTTTCGTGATTATTCTGTTGCTGGGAGTGCCGTTTATCCGTCGGATTTACACGTCCAGCCCCTCCTATATGGATTTAATTATTCGCCGTCAGCGCATGCTTCGGGATGCCCGCAAACATGCGGCCCACCTGGAGGGAAAGGACGGGCTGATATGGCAGTGTGCGCGTATGGCAGAGTACAACCCGACACTGCGTCATACCCGCTTCAGTGAATTGCTCAGACTGTCTGAGCAACGGGTGTTGCCGCGTTATCTTACCCGGCGGGAACATGTTCGGCTGTATCTTATCTATCTGCTGGAAGCCGAGAAAGCCTATGGCAAAGTCCAGCAAGCGTTTTTCGACGGCAATCAGGACGCGATAGACCGGGGGTGGCAGGCAGTGGCGGCGGTTCCTGAAGACCGAGCTTGACATGACAGGCCTTCAAACGTATGTTTCAAACAGACGTTTGCTAGAGGCTCTGACAACAAAATGGCGCAGTCTGATACCGTTGACCGCATTCTTGACGCTGCCGAAGAGCTGTTTGCCGAGCGTGGGTTCTCGGAAACATCGCTTCGTATGATTACCAGTAAGGCTAAGGTAAATCTGGCCGCTGTCAATTATCACTTTGGGTCTAAGAATGCCCTGATCCACGCCGTGTTCGCCCGGTTCCTGACGCCGTTTTCGGCCACCCTGGATACCGCCTTTGATGAACTCGAAGAGCGTTGTGATGGCCAGCCGCCCACGCTGAACCAGACCCTGTGGGCGCTTACGGAAAGTGCCGTGCGCATGCCTCAGCGTAATGAGAAAGGCATATCCATCTTCATGCGCCTGCTCGGTCTTGCCTATACCCAGTCTCAGGGCCACCTGCGTAAATTTCTCGAACAGGAATACAGTGAGCCATTTGGTCGTTTCATGCGCTTGCTCAAAGAGGCCACGCCTGAGTTGTCCTCGGTTGATCGCTACTGGCGCATCCAGTTCATGCTGGGAGCGACGGCCTTCACCATGTCCAGCAGTGATGCCCTGATTGATATTCTCGAAAACAAGCTCGGCGTTGAAACCACGGTTCAGGAAATTGCCGCACGCCTGGTGCCGTTCCTGGCCGCAGGCATGAAGGCTCCAGACAAAATGCTGGTGCCGCCTACCGCTTCAGGCGTTTCGGTTGCCTGAACTCCCCCGCCTCGGGTAGTCTTCCCTCTGGTTCGCAGCCGGAGGGAAGTCGTTACCAATGCCCGATAACAAGCCCCCCGGGGTTACCCTGTCCATTGATATCGCCAATCAGTTCCTGACACTGGCTACTCAATCGGGTGATATCATTGCCCGCTACCCGGTATCCACCGGCCTGAATGGCCCCGGCCAGGCCGACGGCAGTGGCTGTACCCCTGTTGGCAAGCATTATATCCGCGCCCGAATCGGGGCAGGGCAGCCATTAAATACGGTGTATCGTGGGCGCCGCCCCACTGGCGAGATCTACAGCCAGAGTCTGGCGGCAGCGAACCCGGGGCGCGACTGGATTCTTACCCGTATACTCTGGCTTTGTGGCTGTGAATGGGGGCGAAACCGTGGGCCGGGGGTAGACACTTTTCGTCGTTTTATCTATATCCACGGCACGCCGGACAGTGAACCTATGGGAGTTGCCAGATCCCATGGCTGCATCCGGATGCGCAATACCGATATTGTTGAGCTTTTTGACCGGGTTCCAGCGGGGACTCCAGTCAGTATCTATTAATCCGCATAATTCAGAGGGACAGGATGATTGGCGAAGTTTTGGGTGTACTGAATGGCTGGATAGAGCAGTTCGGGTTGCTATCTGAAGGTTGGCGGGCCGGTGTGCTGGTTTTCCTGCTCGTGCTGGGGACGGCGGCGGTTGCCTATATTGCCAGTCATGTGATTTCTGCGCTGGAGCGCAAATTCGCCAGCACTCATAACCTTTGGGATGATGCTATTCTGCACGCGGTCCGTCGCCCTGTCGTGGCTTTCGTGTGGCTCCAAGGGGTGTATTGGGCTGCCGAAGTGGCTCACCATTTTTCCGAGGCTGAGGTCTTCAAGGCTAACGGAACGTTGCTTCAGATCGGTTTTGTCTGGGTGGTGGTCTGGTTTTTTATTCGGCTGATCAAACAGTTCGAGAATATCCTCACCTCTCCGATCAAGATGCGCAAGCCGATGGATTACACCACGGTCAATGCCATCAGCAAGCTGTCGCGCGCGGTTGTGATTATTACCGCCGCTCTGACCGCCCTGCAAACCCTGGGCTTCAGTATTTCGGGCGTGCTGGCATTTGGTGGTGTCGGGGGCATCGCGGTTGGTTTTGCCGCGAAAGATCTCCTGGCGAACTTTTTCGGTGGTTTCATTATCCATTTGGACCGTCCGTTCAAGGTGGGGGATTGGGTTCGATCCCCGGATCGGAGCATTGAGGGTACGGTTGAGCATATCGGATGGCGACTGACCACCATTCGCACCTTCGACAAGCGCCCGCTTTATGTCCCCAATGCGGCGTTTACCACTATTGCAGTGGAAAACCCATCACGTATGACCAATCGCCGGATCTACGAGACCATCGGCATTCGCTATGCCGATGTGCATTCCATGAAAACCATCGTGGACGAAATCCGGGAGATGCTGAAGAATCATGAAGAGATTGATGCCAACGAGACCTTGATCGTTAATTTTCTGGCGTTTAACTCATCGTCACTGGATATCATGGTGTACACCTTTACCAAAACCACCCAGTGGGTGCGTTTCCATGAGGTGAAGGAAGATGTATTACTGAAAATCAGTGACATCATCGAAAACCATGGCGCCGAGGTGGCCTTCCCGACGCGCACGCTGCATCTGCCGGATGGGGTGCGGGTAGACGGGCGCGATTCCTCAAAGCGTGAGGACTCAAACGACAAGTCCTCGGACAAGGACGCTGATTCCGGAAAATCCGGAAAAAATATCGATCATGATGGCGGTTACGGTGAAGCCGATTCAGATTCCGGAGACGGGGAATGACAGTAACGAATGACAATGTACCGGTAGGCATTATCGGTGGTACGGGGCTGACCAGCCTGAGCAATATCCAGATCACCGGAGAAGAGACAGTGACAACTGCGTGGGGTGAGCCCTCCTCCACGCTGGTGCGGGGGCAACTAGGTGATCAGCCTGTTATCTTTCTCGCGCGTCATGGTAACCCGCACCGGATTCCGCCCCATCAGGTCAATTACCGGGCCAACATTCAGGCGTTGCATGATGCCGGCGCTCGGGTGCTGGTGGGTGTAAACGCGGTTGGTGGCATACATGCCAATATGGGGCCGGCCCACATCGTGATCCCGGATCAACTGATCGACTACACCTGGGGCCGGGCCAGCACTTTCTTCGAAGGCGAGCTGGAGGAAGTTACACACATTGATTTTACCTGGCCCTACGATCAGGAAGCGCGTCAGGTGTTGATTGATGCTGCTCGCGCGGCGTCGCTGTCATTTTCCGGGTTTGGCGTCTATGGCGCGACGCAGGGGCCCAGGCTGGAGACGGCGGCGGAAATCCGCAGGATGGAGCGGGATGGCTGTGACATCGTTGGTATGACCGGCATGCCCGAGGCAGTGCTGGCGGCAGAGCTGGGCTTGCGGTACGTCAGCCTCGGGCTGGTGGTGAACTGGGCTGCGGGTAAAACCGACCACATTATTACCATGGCCGAGATTGAAGAAGCGATTGCCCAGGGCATGTCCGGCGTTCGGCAGATTCTGGAGCGTTCAATGGCAAGTCTGGGGCAGCTTGCGCTTACCCCTCAATCTTCTTGAAGAAAACCAGGACGCCGACGGTGGGGGAGTCGATGAAGTGGATTTCCTCACTGCGCATCCGCCGCGTTTCACGAATCCAGGTCACCAGTTCTACTGGTGCCGGACGGAGTTGGTAAGCGGTACCGGTGCCTTCTGATGCTGAACCACCGGTTTCGCTATCAAGTGTATTGCCAGAGTCCTGATCGGAAAACTCCGCAACCGCTTCGGTCTGAGGCGGTGTTTCAGGCTCTGCCGGCACAGCCTCGGGATCGTCGCTGACGGCCCAGTGGTTAAGCTGCACATTAACGTGCAGGTAGCGCTGGCGGTCAATGGTGATCTGGCCTTCCACCGCTCGTTGGCCAGACTCGGCCAGCCAGTCACCGATTGCGACACGCAGAGGTTCGCCCTCGTAGTCGGGCGGAAAGGCTTCATACCAGCCGGCACTCGCCAGTACCCGGTAGTTACCGCTTCGCTCGAGCCGGTTGGCCGCCTCGCCCAGGTGCAGTTGGTTGCGGGGTATCAGGTTGAGTTCGGTTACCCGCTCCCCGGATTCCTGCTCCACCCAAAGGGTTTTGCCGGCCTCTTCGACAGGTTCCACCGACTTGTTCGCCATCTGCTCTTCAATGCCGGCCGGGTCCACCAGACGCTGTAAAATCACCAGCTCTGCCCGGTAGTAGTCGTTCGGGACATTGCCTGAAGCGCCCTGGGCCCACAGGGTTGCCGGTGTGAATGCAACTGAGGCGAACAGCGCGGCACTGGCCAGGGTTTGCCGGGAGCATAAAATGTGAGCTTGCAAGGGCGTTACTCCACCTGAATCCTTTTTTGTCATGATGCCTTTGCCGGGGCCTTGTCGGGCGCCAGTTCTTCGAGCATCGCTGCGATGGCGTCGAGTTTACCATCGGTTGAGTCATCATTCAGCCGGAAGCGAAAGCTGTTGGCGCCTTCGAGCCGGTATCGATCCGGAGCGGATTGCACTTTTTTAACCAGTTCGAGAGGGTCGACCGGTGTCGTTGCCCCGAACTCAAGCCGCACCCATTCCTTGCCGGCATCCACTTTCACGATGCCCAGAGTCTCTGCCTGCAAGCGTAGCTGTGCCTGGCGCATGAGGTTCTTGGCCGGGGGCGGTAATAATCCGAAGCGGTCAATCATCTCAACCTGAAGTTCTTTTAATGCCTCACGATCCTTCACGCTGGCAATACGCTTGTACAGCATCAGGCGGTTGTGGACATCTGGCAGGTAGTCGTCGGGAATCAGGGCCGGAATGCGCAGGTTCATTTCGGTGCCGTGGCTGAGAGGCAGCTCGGCGTTGGGCGTGCGGCCGTCGCGAATCGCTTTTACGGCTTCGTCCAGCAGCTGCATGTAGAGGGTAAAGCCGATGCTTTCGATCTGACCGCTCTGTTCTTCACCCAGCAGCTCGCCAGCGCCCCGGATTTCCAGGTCGTGGGTGGCCAGCATGAAGCCTGCGCCCAGGTCCTGGGATTCGGAAATCGCATCCAGTCGCTTCCTTGCATCGGCGGAAATGGCCTTTGGCGGTGGTGTCAGCAGATAGGCGTACGCCTGGTGATGAGACCTGCCCACGCGACCCCGAAGCTGGTGCAGCTGCGCCAGGCCAAATTTGTCTGCCCGTTCAATAATAATGGTGTTGGCGCTGGGGATGTCGATGCCGGTTTCCACAATAGTGGTGCACACCAGTACGTTGAAACGCTTGTGGTAGAAATCCGACATGATCTGTTCCAGCTGGCGCTCGCGCATCTGGCCGTGTGCCACACCCACCCGCGCCTCCGGAATCAGTTTGCGCAGATCTTCCGCGGTTTTCTCGATGGTGGCGACATCATTGTGCAGGAAATAGACCTGACCGCCCCGCAGGATTTCCCGCAGAATCGCTTCTTTCACCATGGCGTCGTCGCGCTGGCGCACAAAGGTTTTCACCGACAGCCGGCGGGCTGGTGGGGTCGCGATAATGGACAGGTCGCGCAGGTGGCCCATAGCCATGTTCAGGGTTCTGGGAATCGGTGTGGCGGTGAGGGTCAGCATATCCACCTCGGCCCGCAGGGATTTCAGTTTTTCCTTCTGCTGAACGCCAAACCGGTGTTCTTCGTCGATAATCACCAGCCCCAGATTCTTGAAGTTGATATCGCCTTGCAGAAGCTTGTGGGTGCCAATGACGATATCTGCCTTGCCTTCCTCTATGGCAGTGATGGCCTTGCTGGTCTGGCTGCCGCTGCGGAAGCGACTCAGAAGCTCTACAGTTACCGGCGTATCCGAGAACCGGTCACGGAACGACTCGTAATGTTGCTGGGCCAGAAGAGTAGTGGGCACCAGCACGGCCACCTGTTTGCCAGACCAGGTGGCCAGAAAAGCCGCGCGCATGGCGACTTCGGTTTTACCGAAGCCGACATCGCCGCATACCAGCCGGTCCATCGGGCGTTCGCTCGTCATATCCTCGAACACCGATTCGATGGCCACCTGCTGGTCCGGCGTCTCCTCAAACGGGAAGCCGGCAGCAAAGGTCCGATAGGCCTCTTTCGGGTCCTCAAACTGGAAGCCTTTCCGGGCTTCCCGGCGGGCGTAAACATCCAGCAGTTCTGCGGCGGTGTCGCGGATTTTTTCCAGCGCTTTTTGCTTGGCGTTGCTCCAGCGTTCTGTTCCGAGCTTGTGGAGCGGTGCGTGTTCCTCATCGGTGCCGGCGTAACGGGAAATCAGGTGCAGGCTGGACACCGGTACATAGAGTTTGGAGCCGCCGGCGTATTCCAGGGTCAGGAATTCGTCGGATTGGCCGCCGGCGGTGAGTGTCTCCAGCCCCTTGTAGCGCCCTACGCCATGGTCGATATGCACGACCGGTGCGCCAATTCTCAGTTCAGACAGGTCCCGGTAGCCGGCATCGTCGGTTTCGGTTGGTTTCTGGCGCCGGCGACGCTGCAGCACCCGCTCGCCAAACAACGCCGTTTCGGTAATCAGTGCCAGATTCTGGCCGGGCAACACCATGCCCTGTTCCAGTGGGGCAATGGTGATGGCCAGAGTGGTGCTCTCGTTTTCGAGGAATTCCGACCAGCTCTGCACGGTTGCCAGCTTGAGCTTGTGATCGGCCAGGTTGTCAATCAGCGCCTCCCGGCGCCCGGACGATTCAGCACAGATCAGGATGCGCCCGTGGAACTCCTGGATGAACCGTTTGAGACGCCCTGCCGGATCAGCGGCGCGCCCGTCCATGGCGACATCCGGGAGAGATTCGGTACCGCAGTTGCTGGCGCCCGCGCCGTCTTCGGCCTGACTGCTGCAGGTAATGCGGGGGTAGTGTTTGAGTTGCCCGAACACTTCATCCGGCTGCAGAAACAGCTCGGAGGGGGGCAGAATAGGGCGCAGGCGATCGTGACGGCGGTCTTCGTAACGGGCCCGGGTTTCCGCATCAAAGGCATTGACGGCATCATTGAGACCGTTGGCGGTGAATACCAGGGTGCTGCCCGGCAGATAATCAAACAGCGTGGCGGTTTCATCGAAAAACAGTGGAAGATAGTACTCAATGCCAGGCGGTGTGATGCCGTGGGTAACATCCTGGTAAACCGGCGCGTCTTTGTCGGCATTGGGGAAGTATTCAAACCAGCGATTGCGAAAGCCTGAGCGGGCTTCCTTGTGCCAGGGAAATTCGTTGGCTGGCAGAAGTTCGATGCGTTCGGTTTTATCGATGGATCTCTGGGTTTCCGGGTCAAAGGTCCGGAGGGTTTCGATTTCGTCATCGAACAGATCAATGCGGTAGGGCAGGTTAGAGCCCATGGGGTAAATGTCGAGGATGGCCCCCCGTACCGCATACTCGCCGTGTTCATACACGTTGTCGGTATGATGATAACCGGCTGCCTCCAGTTGCATTCGCCAGCTGTCGATATCCAGGGTCTGGCCCACTTCCAGCAGCAGGGTATTACCCTGCAGATAGCTCGGGGGGGCAAGCCGGTGCATCAGGGTGCGTGCCGGTACTACCAGAATGCCGTGGCGTGTGCCGGGTAACCGGTGCAGGGAGCGAATCCGCCTCGAGGTAATGTCCTGGTGTGGCGAAAACAGATCGTAGGGCAGTGTTTCCCAGTCGGGGAGCGACAAAAGCTCAATGCCATCGGAGGAAACGGTGGCGCCGTCTTCATCCGTGGGCAGCCCCAGGAAAAACCGGATGGATTGCTCCAGCTGGATGGCTTCGCTGGTACTTTGGGTGATGACCAGTGTCAGACCTTTGTGGGCGCGGGCGCTCTCGCAGATGGCCAGGGCGTCGGCACAGCCATTCAGTTGCCCCCATTTTCTGTGGTCGGCGGCCTTTTCAGGGGCAGCGGGGGCGATAAGCGGGGCGTGGGCCTGGCCTTTGGTCATGGGGCAAGCGTTCTCCTGAATAAATGCATCATTTGCCGGGGCGGCGCTATTCTATCGCCCGGTTGTGACAGTGTCATGGTCGGGGCAGACAAACGGCTATTTGCCGTATCGCCTTTTAAGTTGGATAATGTGCGCCCCAAATTATTTCCAGTGCTATACGAGGTTCCAACCGTGAGTCACGAACAGATCAACCAGCACCTGTCCAACTGGACTGACCGGGAGTCTACCGCAGAAGCGATGATCCCGTTGATCGGCCGCCTGTACCGTAAAAACAACGTTGTTACGTCCGTATACGGCCGTGCGATCATCAACCAGTCTGTTATCGATATCATCCGCGCCCATCGTTTTGTGCGTCAGGTTGAGGACAGCGAGCTGTCTGTTCACGATACGCTGCCCATTCTCGAGGCGATGGACAAGCTGGAGCTTGGCCGCGCTCACGTGGATATTGGCAAGCTGGCGGTCAAATTCAAGGCAGAGGGCGGTGACCTCACCGAGTTCCTGAAAAAGGAAATCGGCCCGGTGGTTGGCAAGTACGCCGAAGAGGCGGCCAAGGATGCCAAGGAAGAAACGAAGGATGTGGTGCTTTACGGCTTTGGCCGGATCGGCCGACTGCTGGCGCGTATCCTGGTTGAAAAAGCCGGTGGCGGCAACAACCTGCGCCTGCGTGCGATCGTTGTTCGCCAGGGTGGTGCTGACAACGATCTGGAAAAGCGTGCCAGCCTGCTGCGTCGTGACTCCGTGCATGGTCCTTTCGATGGCACCATCACGGTCGATGCCGAGAACTCTGCGCTGAT
Organism: Marinobacter sp. tcs-11; assembly: GCF_002049515.1. Classification (NCBI taxonomy): domain Bacteria; kingdom Pseudomonadati; phylum Pseudomonadota; class Gammaproteobacteria; order Pseudomonadales; family Marinobacteraceae; genus Marinobacter; species Marinobacter sp. tcs-11. The sequence goes on from NZ_LLYU01000002.1 coordinate 90,482, forward strand.
CGCCAACGGCAACTTTATCAAGGTGATCTACTCCGATGGTCCGGACAAGGTGGACTACACCGAGTACGGCATCAACAATGCCATCGTGGTCGACAACACCGGTAAGTGGCGTGATGAAGCTGGCCTGGGCCTTCACCTGAAATCCAAGGGCGTCAGCCGCGTGATCCTGACTGCGCCGGGCAAGGGCGATATCAAGAACATCGTTTATGGTATCAACAACGACTGGATCACCGACGAAGACAAGATCCTGTCTGCCGCCTCCTGTACCACCAATGCCATCACGCCCGTACTGAAGGCCATCAACGACGAATACGGTATTGAGGATGGTCACGTTGAAACCGTGCACTCCTACACCAACGATCAGAACCTGATCGACAACTACCACAAGGGCAGTCGTCGTGGCCGCAGCGCCCCGTTGAACATGGTTATTACCGAAACCGGCGCAGCCAAGGCCGTTGCCAAAGCTCTGCCAGAGCTGAAAGGCAAGCTGAGCGGTAATGCTATCCGGGTGCCGACACCGAACGTGTCCATGGCGATCCTGAACCTGAACCTGAAAAGTGATGTGGATGCCGAGCAGGTGAACGAGTACTTGCGCGATATGGCGCTTCACTCCGAGCTGCAGAAGCAGATCGACTTCGTGAACTCTCCGGAAGTGGTTTCCACCGATTTCGTGGGCTCCCGCCATGCCGGTATCGTCGATGCCCAGGCTACCATCGCCAATGGCAAGCGTTTGATCCTGTACGTGTGGTACGACAACGAATTCGGCTACAGCGCCCAGGTTGTGCGTTGTGTGAACCAGATGGCCGGCGTAACCTATCCGATCTTCCCGAAGCGCGCCCGCGACTAAAGTCGTAGGCCGGTCTCGGCAGTTGATTGACAGAAAGCCCCGGTAGCGCCAGCTGCCGGGGTTTTTTGTTACTTCGGCCGTACAAAACCATTTTTGTTACCGGTGGAAATAGGTTTCCTTAATCTCTATAATTGGCGCGATTTTGGGTATGTCTGGCACCCCGTTTCTCAACCTTTCCTGGGCCGCAGGGGGCCGGGCGTTACAAATCCACAGAAACAGTTTCTGATGATTGGATGAGGCTAATGATCAAGATCAAAAAAGGCCTGGATCTTCCCATCAGCGGCGCTCCCGAACAGACCATTACAGATGGCAAGCCGATTCGCCACGTGGCATTGATCGGTTTTGACTATCACGGCATGAAGCCGACCATGGCTGTGAAAGAGGGAGACCGTGTCAAGCGCGGTACGCTGCTGTTCACGGACAAGAAGACCGAAGGCGTTCGTTATACTTCCCCCGCTGCAGGCGTGGTGAAAGAAATCAATCGCGGTGAGCGTCGCGTTTTCCAGTCTGTCGTGATCGAAATTGATGGCGACGATGCGGAAACCTATGCCCGCTACAGCGATTCCGACCTCGCCGGCCTGGAACGCCAGCAGGTGGTTGATAACCTGGTAGAGTCTGGCCTGTGGACAGCTTTCCGTACGCGCCCCTACAGCAAGGTTCCTGAAATCGATTCTGCGCCGAATTCGATTTTTGTATCCGTTATGGACACCAATCCGCTGGCGGCAGATCCCACCGTTATCATTGGCGAAAATAGCAAGGCTTTTGAAAAGGGCCTGACTATTATCTCTCGCCTCACCAACGGCAAAGTGTTTGTGACTGGCAAGCCCGGCTCTAACGTTGCCGTGCCCAAGGCTGACAATATTGAAGTGCATCAGTTTGATGGCGTGCATCCGGCAGGCAATGTCGGTACCCATATCCATCACCTGGATCCGGTGTCGGCCAGCAAGACTGTCTGGTCTATCAACTACCAGGACGTCATCGATATCGCCAAGCTGTTCGAAACCGGTGAAGTGCCGGTAGACCGCATTGTGGCGATTGCTGGCCCGAAAGCCTCCAAGCCCCGCCTGGTTCGTACCCGTCTGGGTGCCAGCCTGCAGGAGTTGCTGGACGGCGAAGTGGCGACTGACTGTCAGGTTCGTGCTATTTCCGGTTCTGTGTTTGGTGGCCGTCGCGGCGAAGGCCCCTGCGCCTACCTCGGCCGCTTTGCCAACCAGGTAAGCGTGCTGGAAGAGCAGAGCAAGCGTGAGTTCATGGGTTGGTTGTCTCCGGGCCCCAACAAGTTCTCGGTGCTGAATATCTATCTGTCCAAGCTTAACCCGGGCAAGCTGTTCAACTTTACCACCACCACCAATGGCAGTGAGCGAGCCATGGTGCCGGTAGGTGCGTATGAACAGGTTATGCCGCTGGATATCCTGCCAACCCAGCTGCTGCGCGCACTGATTGTGGGCGACACTGAAATGGCACAGAAACTGGGTGCCCTGGAGCTGGACGAAGAAGATCTGGCGCTGTGCACCTTCGTGTGCCCCGGCAAATATGAATACGGTCCGATTCTCCGCGAGAACCTGACCCGAATCGAAATCGAGGGCTAATACGATGGCAATCCGACAGTTTCTCGATGGAATCGAGCATCACTTTGAAAAAGGCGGCAAGTACGAGCGCTGGTACGCCCTGTACGAAGCCGTTGATACAATTTTCTACTCGCCTGCGAGCGTAACCAAGACCACCTCCCATGTGCGTGATGGCGTAGACCTCAAGCGCATCATGATCACTGTGTGGCTGTGTACCTTCCCGGCCATGTTCTTCGGTATGTGGAACATCGGTTTCCAGGCCAACAGCTTCCTGGCAGAAAATGCCGGCGCCCAGATTGCCGACGGCGGCCTGCGTGAAGCCTTCATTACCGCCCTGGCGGTAACCGGAGCCGGAGCCGGCCTTTGGGATAACTTCGTATATGGCCTGGCGTACTTTGTGCCCATCTACGCGGTTACCTTCATTGTGGGTGGTTTCTGGGAAGTCCTGTTTGCCACCGTGCGCAAGCACGAAGTGAACGAAGGCTTCTTTGTGACCTCCGTACTGTTTGCACTGATCTGCCCGCCCACCATCCCGCTGTGGCAGGTGGCCCTGGGTATCACCTTCGGTGTGGTGATCGGTAAGGAAGTGTTCGGCGGTACCGGCAAGAACTTCCTGAACCCGGCCCTGACCGGTCGTGCCTTCCTGTACTTCGCCTATCCGGCGCAGATTTCCGGCGACACCGTCTGGACTGCGGTTGACGGCTTCAGTGGCGCGACGGCGCTGAGCTGGGCCGCCAGTGGTGGTCTGGAAGCTCTGGAAGCTCAAATTGGCTGGATGAGCGCCTTCATGGGCACCATTCAGGGCTCGATGGGTGAGACCTCGACACTGGCCATTCTGATTGGTGGCCTGATCCTGTTGGGGATGAAGATTGCCTCCTATCGCATCGTCGGAGGTGTGTTGATCGGTATGATCGGCATGTCGCTGCTGCTAAACATCATAGGTTCCGAGACCAATCCGATGTTCGCGGTTCCGGCGCATTGGCATCTGGTCATGGGCGGGTTTGCCTTTGGCATGATGTTCATGGCGACGGATCCGGTGTCCGCCGCGATGACTGACACGGGTCGCTGGTGTTTCGGTATTCTGGTAGGCGTGATGACTGTGCTGATCCGCGTGATCAATCCGGCGTTCCCGGAAGGCATCATGCTTGCCATCCTGTTCGCAAACCTGTTCGGGCCATTGATGGACCATTACGTGGTTCAGGCCAACATCAAACGGAGGCTTGCTCGTGGCTAAAGCTAAAGAAACCGTCTCCCGCACGCTGATCGTTGCGCTGGTGCTGAGTATCGTGTTCTCTGTCGTGGTATCCACCGCGGCGGTCATGCTCAGACCTGCCCAGGTCAAGAATCAGCATCTTGATATGACAACGAACATTCTCTCTGCCGCAGGTATGCTGGATCAAGGCGATACTGCAGAGCAGATTTTGCAGAAATTCGAGAGTTTCGATGTTCGCCTGGTGGATTTGGATACTGGTAAATTTGTAAAGCCTTCCGCCGTTGGTGTTGCTGAGCCCATGAAATATGATATGTACAAGGCTGCCTCGGACCCTCAGTTGTCTACGGATATTCCTTCCTCGGAAGACAAGGCTGGCATCAAGCGCCGGCCGAATGTTGCCAGGGTGTATACGCTGAGCGAGAACGGAGAGCTAGTGCGTGTGGTACTGCCAATTCATGGTTATGGCCTCTGGTCTACATTGTATGGCTTCATTTCGCTGGAAGGTGATTTGAACACCATTGAAGGGCTTGGCTTTTACTCCCACGCCGAAACTCCGGGCCTCGGTGGGGAGGTAGACAATCCACGCTGGAAGTCGCAGTGGGTGGGGAAGAAAGTTTATGATGGTGATCGCACTGAACCGCAGATCAAACTGGTTAAAGGTGGCGTAAACGTTGATGCAAAAAAAAGGCAGCATAAAGTGGATGCTCTGTCCGGGGCAACGTTGACCAGTCGCGGCGTTGAGCAACTGGTTAACTACTGGATGGGCGACCGCGGATACGCGCCGTTCCTGCAAAAACTTCGTGAAGGGGAGGTCTGATCATGGCAGATGCATCAGCCAAACAGGTTCTCTTCGAACCGATCTTCAGCAATAACCCGATTGCCCTGCAGATCCTGGGGATCTGTTCAGCGCTGGCGGTTACCACCAGCATGAACGTTACACTTGTTATGTGCGCGGCGGTTATTGCCGTTACCGCATTTTCCAACCTGGCCGTGTCCCTGGTACGCACCCAGATTCCGGGCAGTATCCGGATCATCGTGCAGATGACCATTATCGCCTCCCTGGTAATCGTGGTTGACCAGGTGCTCAAGGCCTATGCCTACGAGATTTCCAAGCAGCTCTCAGTGTTCGTTGGTCTGATTATCACCAACTGCATCGTTATGGGCCGCGCGGAAGGCTTTGCCATGAAGAACGGCCCCTGGCTGAGCTTCCTGGACGGCGTTGGTAACGGTCTGGGCTACTCGGTACTCCTGATCTTCGTTGCCTTCTTCCGTGAATTGCTGGGCGCCGGCTCACTGTTCGGTGTCTCCCTGATGCCGGTGGTGAACGAAGGTGGCTGGTACATTCCTAACGGCTTGTTGCTGCTGCCGCCGAGTGCGTTCTTTATTATCGGCCTGGCGATCTGGGGTCTGCGGACCTGGAAGCCGGAGCAGGTTGAAGAGCCGGACTATAAAATGTCTCGCCATGTCGCCAAGGAGGCCTTCTGATGGAGCATTATATCAGCTTGATTCTGAAGGCTGTTTTTGTTGAAAACATGGCGCTGGCCTTCTTCCTGGGGATGTGTACCTTCCTGGCCATCTCCAAGAAGATCGAGGCCGCAACCGGTCTTGGCATTGCCGTGGTGGTCGTGCTGACGGTCACCGTTCCGGTGAACAACCTTCTGTACAACAGCGTTCTGCGCGAAGGCGCCCTGGATTGGGCTGGCCTGCCGAACGTAGACCTGAGCTTTCTCGGATTGCTGACGTATATCGGGGTAATCGCCGCGATCGTACAGATCATGGAAATGGTGCTGGATAAATACATTCCGGCCCTGTACGCGGCGCTGGGTGTGTTCCTGCCGCTGATTACGGTTAACTGCGCCATCCTTGGGGCGTCACTGTTCATGGTTGAGCGTGACTACACCTTTGGCGAGAGTTTGGTGTATGGCTTCGGCGCTGGCGTTGGCTGGGCTCTTGCCATCATTGCTCTGGCGGGTATCCGTGAAAAGCTCAAGTACAGCGATGTTCCGAACGGACTGCGTGGCCTTGGCATCACCTTCATTACCGTTGGTCTGATGTCACTGGGTTTCATGTCGTTCTCAGGCATCTCCCTGTAATTCACCCGGTGATTCGGTTTAACGAAAAGGCGAGACCATGAATACAGAAATTATTCTCGGCGTGGTCATGTTCACCGTTATCGTTCTGGCGCTGGTTGCGGTTATCCTCGCAGCCCGCTCCAAGCTGGTAAGCACCGGTGACGTGACCATTGAGATCAACGACGACCCCGAGCACACGCTCAAGACCGCCGCGGGCGGTAAGCTGCTGGGTACTCTGGCCAACAGCGGCATCTACCTGTCCTCTGCCTGTGGCGGTGGCGGTACCTGTGCCCAGTGCAAGTGCAAGGTTCTGGACGGCGGTGGCGCCATGCTGCCCACGGAAAAGACCCACTTCACTAATCGTGAAGAAAAAGAAGGCTGGCGCCTGTCTTGCCAGGTTCCTGTGAAGCAGGACATGAAGATTGAAGTGCCGGAAGAGTTCTTCGGTGTGAAGAAGTGGGAATGTGAGGTTATCTCCAACCACAACGTAGCTACTTTCATCAAGGAACTGGTACTGAAGTTGCCTGAAGGCGAGGAAGTAGACTTCCGCGCCGGCGGTTACGTGCAGCTGGAATGCCCTCCGTACGAAATCAACTTCAAGGATTTCGACATCGAGGAAGAGTTCCACGAGGACTGGGACAAGCACGATATCTGGCGCTACAAGGGCGTGAACAAGGAAGAAACCATCCGGGCCTATTCCATGGCGAACTACCCGGAAGAAAAAGGTCTTCTCAAGTTCAACATCCGTATCGCTACGCCGCCTCCTGGAACTGATCATCCGCCAGGTATCATGTCCACTTACGTGTTCAACCTGAAGCCGGGTGACAAGGTCACCGTCATGGGACCGTTTGGTGAGTTCTTCGCCAAGGATACCGATGCGGAAATGGTGTTTATCGGTGGTGGTGCCGGTATGGCGCCCATGCGCTCCCACATCTTCGACCAGCTCAAGCGCCTGAACTCCAAGCGCAAGATCAGCTTCTGGTACGGTGCGCGTAGCGTACGCGAAATGTTCTACGTGGAAGACTTCGACGGTCTGGCTGCAGAGAACGACAACTTCGAGTGGCACGTGGCGCTTTCAGACCCCCTGCCAACCGATGACTGGAACGGCCCTACGGGCTTTATCCACAACGTGTTGTACGAAAACTATCTGAAGGACCATCCGGCTCCGGAAGACTGTGAGTTCTACATGTGTGGACCCCCAATCATGAACGCGTCTGTGATCAAGATGTTGAAAGATCTTGGTGTAGAAGACGAGAACATCATGCTGGATGACTTCGGAGGTTAATCAGACCGCATGACATCCCGCATGTTTCGACCCGCCAGGGTAGCCGTGGTCAGCGTCTTTATGGCGCTGGCTCTGGCCACCCTGGCGGGTTGTTCGTTTCAGGAAGAAGAAAAAGTCTGGGAGATCTCTGGCGGGATTTTCGGGACGACCTATCACATTAACGTCGTATTGCCAGAAGATGAGCAACGGCTTCAGACTCTGGCCAAGGGCATTGAGAGCACGCTGGATCAGGTGGACAATGCCATGTCGACCTGGAAGCCGGATTCCGAGCTGTCTCAACTGAACAGTCTGCGGGACCAGTCGGAGTGGATTGAGCTTTCGCCGGCATTGTTCGAGGTTATCCGGCGGTCAGTCGAGATTGCTGAACTGACGGGTGGGGCGTTCGACGTGACCATTGGCCCGGTAGTGAATCTCTGGGGGTTTGGGCCCAAGGCGCGGCCTGAACAGATACCCTCCGACGATGAACTGAACACCGTACTTGGTGGCACCGGTTGGGAGCACCTGGAGTTCGATGAATTGGCCAGTGCCATTCGCAGCGAGAAGCCCCAGTACATTGATCTGTCGGGTATTGCCAAGGGCTATGGCGTGGATGCGGTGGCCCGTTACCTCGACAGTGAAGGTGTTGGCGCTTACCTTGTGGAAGTGGGCGGCGAAGTGCGTACCAATGGACGCAAGCCGGACGGTACCGCCTGGCGTCTGGCTATTGAGCAACCGATAGAGCAGGGCCGGGCAGTAAATAGTGTGGTGGCGCTGGATGCTCAGGCCATGGCGACGTCCGGCGATTATCGTAACTATTACGAATCGAACGGCCAGCGGTACTCCCATACAATAGACCCTGAGACGGGAAAGCCGATTGGTCATCGACTGGCATCGGTTACGGTTATTGCAGAAGACTGTATGACGGCAGATGCCTTGGCAACCGGCTTTAATGTGATGGGTTTTGACAAGGCCATGGGCCTGGCAACCCGTGAAAACATTCCCGCTTTTTTTATTGTGAGGGGAGACAACGGCTTTGAAACCCACCAAACACCGGCGTTCTCGTCTTACCTTGTCCAGTAAAGGAGGGCAGTAATGGGTACCTTTCTTTTGGTGTTGTTTATTGTGGTGCTGCTGATTGCCGGTATGTCGATCGGTGTGATTTTCGGTCGAAAGCCGATCAGCGGAACCTGCGGTGGTATTGGCGCTCTGGGAATCAGTACTTCCTGTGAGATTTGCGGGGGCAATACCCAGAAATGCGAAGAGAGCCGGAGCGGCTCGGATGAGCCAGTAAAAGCGGAAGACCTGGCATACGATGCCACCAAGGCCGACAAATAACCGCTCCAGGCCAACAATACATTAATAACTATAGCTACGCTTTCAGAGTGTAGATAAGGAGTCAGTGCGCGCATGGCAGAGCATCATTACGACGTGGTGGTTATTGGCGCCGGTCCTTCGGGAGAAGGGGCGGCAATGAATGCGGCGAAGCACAACAGGCGCGTCGCCATCATTGAAGACAAGCCTACGGTTGGCGGTAACTGCACCCACTGGGGCACCATTCCGTCCAAGGCACTGCGTCACTCGGTCAAGCAGATCATCACCTTCAACACCAACCAGATGTTCCGGGACATTGGTGAACCGCGCTGGTTCTCTTTTCCGCGGGTATTGCAGAACGCCCAGAAGGTGATTGGCAAACAGGTGAAGCTGCGCACTCAGTTCTATTCCCGTAACCGGGTAGACCTTATCAACGGCCGTGCCGCATTTGTCGACAAGCACCGGTTGGAAATCCGTGGCAACAAGTCTGTGGAAACCATCCATTTCAAACAGGCCATCATTGCCACCGGTTCCCGCCCGTACCTGCCGCCCGATGTCGACTTCCGTCATCATCGGATCTACAACTCAGACTCCATTCTGAATCTGTCCCACACCCCGCGTACCCTGATTATCTACGGTGCCGGTGTCATTGGGTCGGAATACGCCTCTATCTTTGCTGGACTGGGTGTGAAGGTAGACCTGATCAACCCGGGCAGTCGCTTGCTGTCGTTCCTGGATGATGAAATTTCCGATGCCCTGAGTTACCACCTGCGTAACAACGGTGTATTGGTTCGCCACAATGAGCAGTATGAATCCGTGAAAGGTGACGATCACGGCGTTGTACTGTCACTGCAATCCGGCAAGAAGATTCGGGCCGATGCCTTCCTGTGGTGTAATGGCCGTAGCGGCAATACCGAGAATCTGGGGCTTGAGAACGTGGGCCTGACACCGAACAGCCGGGGCCAGCTGGCGGTAGACGAGCATTACCGCACGGAAGTCGAGCATATCTATGCTGCCGGCGATGTGATTGGCTGGCCAAGCCTGGCCAGTGCCGCCTACGACCAGGGGCGGGCGGCCTCGTCTGACATTACCCAGGACGAGTATTTCCGCTTTGTGGACGACGTGCCTACCGGCATTTATACCATTCCGGAAATCAGCTCTGTTGGTAAAACCGAGCGCGAACTGACCGAAGCCAAAGTGCCATACGATGTCGGCCAGGCGTTCTTCAAGGATCTGGCGAGGGCGCAGATTACCGGCGAAGCCGTGGGCATGCTGAAGATTCTGTTCCACCGGGAGACCCGGGAAATTCTGGGGATACACTGCTTTGGTGACCAGGCCGCCGAGATTGTTCACATCGGCCAGGCCATCATGAACCAGGAAGGGGAAGCCAATTCCCTGAACTACTTTATCAACACCACCTTCAACTACCCGACCATGGCGGAAGCCTATCGGGTAGCTGCCCTGAACGGCCTGAACCGAATCTTCTGATCAGACCGTTGCCCACCAGAGCCCTGCTTCAGGCGGGCTCTGGTGAGATTTCCCGTATCGGCAGGTTCAACACCGCCTTGGCCCGGTTGTCGAAAAACATACGGGTGCTGGTGGGGTAATCGGTGATAATACTGTCGACCCCCATCTCTTCCAGAAGCAGCATGTCGTGGATACGGTTAACCGTCCAGGTAGAGACATGCATATTCCGCCGATGTGCCGTCTCGACCATGCCTTTGGTCAGTATTTTCCAGTTCACACAGAAATATTCGCAGCCCAGCCGGGTGGCCAGGTTCAGTGGCTTGGGAAACTTGCGCTCGGCTACCAGGCCGATGCGTATGTTTTTGTCGCGCCGCCGGATTTCTCGCAGAAACCAGGGATCGGAAGAGGTGATGGCGGCCGTCTGGTACAAATCCCGGCGCTGGATGATCTCGGTCAGGCGATTGCACAGGATGTTCAGCCTGTGCCGTGTATCCTTTTTCACTTCCAGTTGAAGGTGCTCAATGTCATCAAACTGATTGAGCAGATTCTCCAGCGAGGGAATGCCGGTTTTCCGGGACCATGAGCTGGTATTGCGGCGCGCATCCATCTCGGCCAGTTCGGCGGCGGTATACTTGCCGACACTGCCTTTCTGGCCGGTGGTGCGGTCCACGGTCAGATCGTGCACCAGCACAGGAATGCCGTCTTTAGACAGCACCAGATCCAGCTCAAAATGCCGGATACCATGCCGGTGGGCATGGATGAAGCCAGGCATGGTGTTTTCTGGAGCCTCTCCTTTGGCTCCACGGTGACCATAAACGATCATTCTGCTGTAGTTTCCCTGAGGCGTTGGTAGATGGCCTGGCGTTTCTTCCAGGTCTCGTGGCACAGGCGAATATCTTCCAGGTAGGCCGGTAATTCGTTCATCAGAAGCGCCTGAGGGCCGTCTACCAGAGCTTTCTCCGGTTTCGGGTGGAAGTCCACCAGCACCATGTTTGCACCGGCAACGACGCCCTGTGCGGTTGCGTGCATCACATCAAGAATACCATCCGGTGACTGGTCCCGGCTGCCCACGGAGTGGGACGGATCCACACACACCGGCATGCGGGTCAGGCGTTTGACCGCAGGCACATGGGCAAAGTCCACCATATTGCGGTGGGGCAGGCCGGCCTCGGTTTTCATACCGCGTAAACAGAAAATGACGTTGGCGTTGCCCTCGCTGGCCAGATACTCGGCTGCATTCAGGGATTCGTTCAGGGTGATACCGAAACCACGCTTGAGGAGCACCGGATAGGTGCTCTGCCGGCCAATGGCCTTGAGCAGTTCGAAGTTCTGGGTGTTTCGGGTGCCTACCTGCAACATCACGCCGGTTGGCCGCCCGAGTTTTTCCAGGCAGGTGTCAATTTCCTCGATATGGCTTTCATGGGTGATTTCCATGGCAATCACCTTGATGCCATGCTTGCCTGCTTTCTCGAACACCCAGGGTAGACAGCCCTTGCCGTGGCCCTGGAAGGAGTAAGGGTTGGTGCGCGGCTTGTAGGCCCCCATTCGGGTACATACCTCTCCGTTGTCTTCCAGCGCCTGCAGCATCATTTCCACATGCTCAGGCACATCCACCGCGCAAAGGCCGGCGAAAATGTTCAGGTTGTTCTGGCTGAACTCCACGCCGTTATAGGTGAACCCGCTCTGGCGTTTGTCATCCTTGTGGCGGCCAAGAATGCGGTAATCCTCGGAGATCCGGATGGCACGCTCCACCGCCGGCAGGGCTTCAATTTCTGCCTTTTCCAGGGATTTGGTGTCGCCAAGCAGGTAGATTTCGGTCAGTCGCTGGCTGGCACCCTGAATTTCGTGTACCCGGATACTGACGCCCGGAAGGTTTTCCAGGTATTCCATGGTCTGGCGATAGGCTTCACTATCGAGCGCGGTGTTGGGGTGAAGAATGGCTAACATGGAATCTCCTTGAATCAGGATGCGGATTCTTCCGCCCGGTGACGGGCCTGCATGAACTCGCGATGATTAAGATGCAGCAGGTCTGCCATTCGGCGAATAAGGTGTTCCTCGTATTTGTCGATACGGCCGTCGGCAAAGGCTACCCGCCAGATGCTCTCCAACAGGGACTGCTTCTGTTGCTGATCCAGATGATCGTTAATCTGCCCGGTAAACTGATACAACGACGTGGCGTCCTCGGCGTGGGCCAGGGCATCGTTCAGGATTTCCTCAGCCTCTTCCCGGGTAATCTGATGAGCCTTAACCGCGCAGTCCACAATGGTCTTAAGTTCTCGCTCATCTTCCTGGTTATCCACCCGTGACAGCTGCACCATCAAGGCAGTGGCCGCCACGGCCAGCTGGTGTGCATCCGGCTTGACCGGTTCCGACTCGGCAACGGAAAACAGTTTCTTCAGGCGTTCGATCATGGTCAGTTACTTTGTTTCAACAAATGTCAGGCCGCCTGCGCGAGCTGGCGAACCCGGTGCTCCAGTTCGATCTGGTCTGCCGCAAAACGGCGAATGCCATCAGCCAGCTTCTCGGTGGCCATGGCGTCTTCGTTGGATTCCCAGCGGAACTGCTTCTCGTTAATCTGCCCCGGCTTGTCGGGCGAGGAAGCCGTCTCCGGGTTGAGTTTCCTGGCCAGAGTGCCCTGATCATCCTTGAGCTCCTGCAGCAGTGCCGGACTGATGGTGAGCCGGTCGCAGCCGGCCAGCATCTCGATTTCGCCGGTGTTGCGGAAGCTGGCACCCATTACCACCGTATTAAAGCCATTGGCCTTGTAGTAATTGTAGATGCGTGAAACCGAAAGTACGCCAGGATCTTCCTCGGCCGGATAGCTGTCGCGCCCGGAGCTGGCCAGGTGCCAGTCGAGGATACGGCCCACGAACGGTGAAATCAGATGGGCGCCGGCCTGGGCACACGCCACTGCTTGCACAAAAGAGAAAAGCAGCGTCAGGTTGCAGCGGATGCCTTCCTTCTCAAGCTGCTCTGCTGCACGGATACCCTCCCAGGTGGAGGCAATCTTGATCAGAACACGGTTAGTGTCCACGCCCTGGCGGTCGTAAAAGTCCACCAGGCGGCGGGCACGCTCCAGAGTGGCGGAGGTGTCGAAGGACAACCGGGCATCTACCTCGGTGGAGACCACGCCCGGAATCAGCCCGAGAATTTCCTTGCCAGCCAGCACTGCCAACATGTCGGTTGCGACCGTAAGTTGTTCGGCATCCGAGCCACCGTGCTTGGCCGCATAGGCCACGGCCTTTTCCAGCATGGGGCGATACGCCTCTGAGGCCGCGGCCTTCAGCAGCAGGGAAGGGTTGGTGGTGGCGTCTTCCGGGCGCCACTGCCGGATAGCATCAATATCGCCGGTGTCGGCCACAACCGTGGTCATGGTTTTAAGCTGTTCGAGTTTGCTGTTCATTCGTCCTGTCATCCCGATGGTTCGGTGTTATCCGGGCATTCATCCACAATGCCCTTTTAACTCCTACAATAACGGCAGCTTACGACAGTAACAAGACAACAAAAGGTATGGTGGCGATCAGGTTTCCAAACTGGGTTCCGGTTCTCTGACTTTCGCCAGCGCCTGTTCGACCACTTCCAGCCCGGAGCCGGGTTTGTTGGCATTCTCACTCAGATGACGGCGGAACTGCCGTCCCCCCGGCTGCCCCAGGAACAGGCCCATGATATGGCGGGTAATGTGGGTGAGGTACGCGCCCCGGTCCAGCTCCTGCTGAATGAACGGGAACATGGCCCGGAGGGCCTCATGGCGGCTGGTAACGGCCGGTGGCTCACCAAATAGTTCAGTGTCTACCTCGGCCAGCAACCAGGGATTGTGGTAGGCCTCTCGCCCCAGCATCACGCCATCGGTGTGGGCCAGATGCTCATGGCAGTCCTCGAAGGTTTTGATGCCGCCATTGATGATAATCTCCAGGTGCGGATAGGCCTGTTTCAGGCGATACACCCAGTCGTATTTGAGCGGCGGAATGTCCCGGTTTTCCTTCGGGCTCAAGCCTTCAAGAACGGCAATACGGGCATGCACAATGAATGTCTTGCAGCCGGCTGCGGCCACGGTTTCAATAAACTCGCACAGCTCGTCCCAGGATTCCCGGCCGTTGATACCAATGCGGTGCTTTACCGTAACCGGAAGGTCGGTGGCCTCAATCATTGCGGCCACGCCCTCTGCTACCTTGTCTGGATGGCCCATCAGACAGGCGCCGATCATGTTGTTCTGCACCCGGTCGCTGGGGCAACCCACGTTCAGGTTAACCTCGCTGAACCCGAACTGTTGCGCCAGCCGCGCGCAATGGGCCAGCTCGTTAGCATCGCTGCCGCCCAGCTGAAGCGCCAGCGGATACTCTGAAGCATCGTGGCGCAGAAACCGCTCTGTATCGCCATGGATGAGCGCACCTGTGGTAACCATTTCGGTATAAAGCAGAGCCCGCCTGCTGAGGATGCGGGCCAGGTAACGAAAGTGCGGGGTTGTCCAGTCCATCATGGGGGCGACGCAGAACCGGCGGGACAGGGCCTTGGTGGTGGCTTGTTCAGAAGTCATCGTATTCCGGATACAGAAAAATTCGGAGTGGAGTCTAACACGAAATATGATCAGCCCTGCCTCCGTAGTATCCTAAATCCGGCTCTCTATACCTGCATGGAGTAATCCAATTTATCGGAACGACTGGATGATACTGCCACCGCCAAGATCCCCAGCCAGCTTCTTTCGGGCCCTCTGGTTCTGTTTGGTTGCTGTGGTGGCTGGTGCCCTGACACTCTCTCAGGCAAATGCCACGCCATGGACGTTCTCGCTCCAGCAAGGTCGGATGGACCTGGCGCTGCCTGACTATGAAATCGCCGGCTGGAAAGCGACGGGCATTCACGCAGATATCGTCAATTCCGTTGAAGCAAGTAACAAGCAGGTCGGCGTTACCTTCCGCCCGGGGTCCCGGCTGACATTAGCCCGCATTGCCCGGCAATCCGGAAGCACCCCCGCAGAGTTAATTGATGTTCAGCTGGATCTCGCGGATACCGAAGTAAGCGTTGATCTTGGCGCCCCGGGTGCTATGCCGGAACGCACCCGCATCTCCGGAAATGTGCGCATCGACGTAGCGGAAATCCGCCACCCGAGCCTGAAGCCCCAACGCTGGTGGTTTCAGGGCAAGGCGAGCGGAACGCTGGCAGATCTGGAGCTTGAAGGGACGCTGAATGCCAACTCCGGCCTGACAGCCAATCTCGTCTTGCGTAGCGGGTCGGAGAGCAACTTTACAGCCGACATCCGCGCGGCCATGGCAGCGCAGAACGCGGGAGAGGCGCTTGCGGCCACGCTCCTGAACTGGCCGGAATTGCTGTCGCTGGAAAACGGTGAACTGACACTTCAGGCAAATCTCAGGTTGAATTCCAATGAACCACTGGCGGCTGATGCCTGGTTGGATCTTAAGGATGTGTCCGGGGTAATGGACCGTACGGCGCTCACCAACCTGAGTGGGCGCCTGTTGTTTGCCCTGGAAGCGGACACACTAACCACCGCACTGCGAGACATCCGGATAGGCGAAGTCGATTCCGGAATCGGCATTGGGCCGATTCAGCTCCTGGCGGATTACGAAGCCAACCTGGCTGCGCCGCTCAGGGGGCAGCTTGCCGTTCAGCAGGCGACAGCCGAGTTTCTGGGTGGCCGGCTTCGCGTAGCGCCGCGCACTGTGGACCTCTCGAATCGTCCCTGGCATGTTCCCATTGATGTCTATGATCTTTCTCTGGAACGACTGCTGCAGGTGTATCCGGCAGAGGGCTTCTCCGGCACTGGCTCATTAACGGGCAGGATTCCGGTCGCGGTGACCGACGCTGGTGTGCGAGTAGACCAGGGCGCACTAAGGGCGGTATTGCCGGGTGGCAAACTTATCATGCCGGCAGAAAGCCTGCAGGCCATGTTGGGCAGCAGCGATGCCATGGAGCTGGTGGTGCAAGCTTTGCAAAACTTTCACTATTCGGTGCTGGAGAGCACGATAGACTACGATGAAGAGGGCAAGCTGGCACTCGGCCTGAGGCTGGAAGGTGAAAATCCGGATCTTCGTGGCAGGCAGCCGGTTGTGCTCAACATCAATCTTGAAGAGGATATCCCCGCCCTGTTAACCAGCCTTCAGCTGAGTGGCAGGGTGAACGAAGCCGTGACCGAAAGGGTTCGGGAACGGCTACAAAAATCCGGGCAGGAGGCAGTGCCATGACAAACCTATGGCGTTGGTGCCGGCCACTGGCGGCCAGAACATTCCTGGTTTTAATGTTGCCGCTGGCGCTATTTGCGTGCACACCCACTGTGCAGATGGCGGCACCAAAAGAACCGATTACCGTCAACCTGAACGTAAAGATTCAGCATGAAATCTACGTGAAGGTGGACAAAGAAGTGGACGAGCTGTTCAGCGAACAGGGGCTGTTCTGAGCGAGACCGGGCAATGCCAACGGCTGATCAAGGGGTTGAATATGAAACGACTGATACAACTGGGCGCCTTTGTATTGGCACTCGCCATAGCAATACCGGCGCTGGCCATGGGGCTGGAAGAAGCGAAACAGAAACTGGACACCGTCAAACAGCAGGGCCTGGTAGGGGAAACACCAACCGGCTACCTGGATGTAGTGCGCGCAGAGGGCGATGCCCAGGCCGTGGTGAAAGCCATTAATCAGGCTCGCCGGGACGAATACACCCGTATCGCCGAAAAACACGACATTCCGGTGACACAGGTTGAAACCGTGGCCGGTCAGAAAGCCATTGAAAAAACGCCCGCAGGTCAGTTTGTGTTGATCAACGGCAAATGGGTGAAGAAGTAAGTCTCAATCGGCCGCTGGGGCCTGCTGCCGAATGGGAGCGGAACCCGTGCTGGCCGACCAGAGCGGATAGGGAATACCTGCCAGCCGGTTCATCACAAAGGCATGGGCCAACAGCAACGCCACTCCCGCCATGAGCACTGGCAACTGCGCCGGGTTGGGCATCAGGCCCAGGGAAACGATCAGTGCCGTGGCACCGGCCGGAGGGTGAGCCACCCGAAACACCACCATCAGGCAGCTGGTAAGCCCCAGCGATAAAGCCGCCGCACCCACCCTGGGCAGATCAACACCCGTCATGAACGCCGACGCCTGCCCCTGCAGCCCGAAAACATACAGAGCCAGCAAGCCCATCAGGGCGCCGATCAGGTGACCGCAGAGTGTGTTTCTGGGAGACGCCGGTTGCGCCATGGGCACATAGAACAGAATAAAAGCCGTGGCACCGAGGGAGGGGAAAATGAAAGCCTCCTGCGTAACCAACGCCACAAACGACACCAAAGCAATACTGAACCCGCCATTAACCAGGTTGAACACCGCCATCACCGTGGTACGGCTGTACTTGCTCGCCAGGCGCTCCAGGTGCAGCGCCTGGACCAGTCCTTTGGCCAGTTGCCAGCGGAGTTGTTCGTTCCTGCGTCCCATACTGCCTGTTTATGCCCTGAATTGGTGCGTTAAAGGGTGCGGGATGATAAGCACTGACGAATATCAAGGCAAACAGGGATTTTCGATAATGGTTAATAGCTGTATGAATAACCCACGCTTTTGTCAGAAAGAAAACGCATAAAAATACCGGGTTCCCTTTCCGCTCATAACACCGTATTTTCTGGGAAACTGTTGAAAAAGAGTGCGGCATGGGAAGTAACTGGCTGATAGGCATTGATCTGGGTGGCACCAAAACCGAAGTCATCCTGATGGACCGGCAAAGCCAGGAGCATTACCGCCAACGGGTACCAACCAGCGTCGGCAACTATCAAGCCACCCTGCAAACCATCCACGCCCTGGTACAAAAGGCCGAAGCCCACGCCGGCACCACCGGCATACCCGTGGGCATAGGCATCCCCGGCAGCGTTTCGGGCAAAACCGGCCGCATTAAAAACGCCAACTCCATCTGGCTGAACGGCCAGCCCATGCTGCAACACCTTCGTGAACTCCTGCAACGGCCCGTAACCCTGACCAACGATGCTAACTGCCTGGCGCTTTCCGAAGCCACAGACGGAGCAGGGCGTAACCACCACACGGTATTCGCCGCCATACTGGGCACTGGGTGCGGCGCCGGCATCAGCGTGAACGGCCAGCTGCTGACCGGCCCCAACGGTGTAGCCGGCGAATGGGGCCATAACCAGCTACCCTGGACACCGGAAACTGAACTGCAACAGCGCCCCTGCTTTTGTGGCCGGTACGGCTGCAATGAGACCTTTCTTTCCGGAACCGGGCTGTCACTCACTCACAAACTGCGCACCGGACAGCAACTGCCCGCTCACATCATTGTTGAAAACGCCCGAAATGGCGATTCGCAAGCCACCGAAACCCTGCAGCAATACCTGGAGCACCTGGCCCGGG
This sequence comes from Marinobacter sp. tcs-11, assembly GCF_002049515.1. Classification (NCBI taxonomy): domain Bacteria; kingdom Pseudomonadati; phylum Pseudomonadota; class Gammaproteobacteria; order Pseudomonadales; family Marinobacteraceae; genus Marinobacter; species Marinobacter sp. tcs-11. Next base: position 108,570 of record NZ_LLYU01000002.1, read on the forward strand.
GCCTGGCCGCCGTTATCAACGTGCTGGACCCGGACATCATCGTGCTGGGTGGCGGCATGAGTAATGCGGAACAGATCTATCGGGAACTGCCGGGAAGGCTGTCCAGCTATGTGTTTGGTGGTGAGTGTGATACGCCTGTGGCCAGAGCTCTCCATGGGGATTCCAGTGGGGTTAGAGGGGCGGCTTGGTTGGCTAACGTCTGATTGATCGTAATGGCTTTGTATTTACTCAATTTTTCGGAAGTCCTTGGATATCGGAACGCCTGAGGCTAAGGTTTCTTCAAGAATTCGTTAGCAACCAAGTAATGATGGCGGTCTTAGTGTCGAACTGATGGGCGTCATCAACATGGACAGTACCTGATGCAACAAACCGGAATCTACGAACAGCTAATCACCAAGCTCATCGAAAACCGCCTGGACAGAGACAAGTTCTACGTTGGTGAACGCCAGCTCAACAGCGCCGAAGCCTCGGTGTGGCTGTCACGATTCCTCTCCAACATTCTGGAATTTGCCATTGAAGCCGTGCCGTCGGGAGACGATCGGCTTCAAGAGCAAATCGAACTCTCCAACCAGCTACTGATGTGGCTCAAGAGCCAGATTTCAGACGAAGGCTTTCTGGAAGAAAACCTGCTCGATAGCCAGGGAAAGATCCTGACGGCTCTGTACGAATTGGAAAACCCGGTTGCAGCCAACCTGAAACAGTACGTTGAAGACATCTTCCCGCTTACCGGTCTAACCCAAAGCGAGCTGTTCTCCGGCAGCAATGCTGGCCTGTCGCTCGAATCGGAACTCAAACGCGAAATTCTGTCGGCAGACAAGATTTACTGGCTGGTGTCGTTCATCAAATGGGCCGGCATCCGCATTTTCCGGAAAGAGCTGGAAGCCTTCACCGCGAGTGGCCGAGAGCTGAAAATCATCACCACCTCCTACATGGGGGCAACGGATGCCAAAGCCGTTGAGTATCTGGCGAGCCTGCCAAACACGGAAGTGAAGCTGAGCTACAACACCGAGCGTGAAAGGCTGCACGCCAAAAGCTATTTGTTTCTCCGGAATACCGGCTTTCACACCGGTTACATTGGTTCATCAAACCTGTCCCGATCGGCGTTGACCAACGGCCTTGAGTGGAACCTGAAAATCACCTCTCAGGAAATTCCCCACATCATCAACAAATCTCTCAGCACGTTTGAAACCTACTGGGCTTCGGAAGACTTTGAGAGGTTCGATGGTCAGGCTGAGAGTACCGAAAAACTCAATAGAGCCCTGAAGCAGCAAAAAGGCTTGGATGCTCCAGGCATCTCACACTATTTCGAACTCACGCCGTTTGCGCATCAGAAGGATATTTTGGAGCAGCTGGCTGTTGAGCGGGACCTGCACCAGCGTTTCCGAAACCTCGTGGTGGCCGCCACCGGCACTGGCAAGACGCTGATCTCGGCTTTTGATTTTCAGCGCTTCCTGAAAGCAAAACCAAACGCTCATTTTCTATTTGTGGCGCACCGGGAAGAAATTCTGCGCCAAGCCCGCGAAGCCTACCGTGGCGTTCTGAGAAACAATGCCTTTGGTGAACTTTGGGTGGGCGGTAAGTTGCCGGAACACTACCGCCAGTTGTTCGTGTCGATTCAGACCCTGAATAACCAGTTGGACCAGCTGAAACTGACCGAAGACTATTACGATTACATCGTGATCGACGAAGTGCACCACATCGCCGCATCCAGTTACCGGGCGGTGCTGGAACACTTCTCGCCTGAAATACTGCTGGGCCTGACCGCGACTCCGGAGCGGCACGACGGTGGCGATATCCTCTGTGATTTTGGCGGCGTGATCGCCGCCGAACTCCGGTTGCCGGAGGCCATCAACCGCCGCCACCTTTGCCCCTTCCAATACTTCGGCATAGATGACGATACCGACCTGCGTACCATCCCCTGGAGTCGCGGCCGCTACGATATTGTTCAGCTAACCAACCTGTACACCCACAACCAGAGCCGTGTGGACAAGATCCTGCGCAGCCTGCGGGAAATCGTCACCGACATCAGCAGTATGAAGGCCCTCGCTTTCTGCGTGAGCCGTAAGCACGCGACCTTTATGGTGGAGCAACTACTGCTGCACGGCATCAAGGCGGATGTGCTCACCAGTGATAACAGCCACGAACGCCAGCAAAAGCAGCAATCCATTCGTTCCGGGCAAATTAATTTGCTGTGTGTTGTCGATATCTTCAACGAAGGTGTCGATATTCCGGAAGTCGACACCCTGTTATTCCTGCGCCCAACCGAAAGCCTGACCATCTTCCTTCAGCAATTGGGCCGGGGTTTGCGCCTTGCTGACGACAAAGATTGCTGCACAGTCTTGGATTTTGTTGGTAATTCTCGGCCTGAATATGATTTCGCCAACAAATTCCGGGCACTGGTGGGTAAGTCAGAACGCTCGATCACGGAAGAACTGAAGCAGGGCTTTCCCCATGCACCACTGGGTTGCCGAATTGAGCTCACCAAGAAAACCCAGGAAATGGTGCTGAGCAACATCCGGCAAGCCACGCTGACCATGAAGCGGCTGGTGTCTTTGGTTCGTCAGTTTCCTCAGCATTCTACGCAGGCTCTCACGCTGAAAAACTTCATAACCCATCATCCTCATATCGACCTGAACGAACTGTACAAGCGTGGCAGTTGGGCTGAGTTGGTGAGCAAAGCGAAAGACGAAGACGTAGTCGATGATTCGCCTTTCAAGCTCGCGAAAAAGGCCATCTATAACCGGATTCTGATCTGTGACGACCACCGTTATCTGCAGTTCCTCAAGAGGTTGTGCCAGACAGGTTTCAGCTGGAACGATGCCGGTAATCGGCAGGCGTTGATGTGCCATTACGATTTCTGGCAGAAGGCAGGGCCCGAGCTCGAGTTTGAGACTCTTGCGCAGAGCCTGAGCGAACTCGGCACGTTAGGAATTGAGCAGGAGTTGGCTGACGTGCTCGATTGGAAAATGGCGAAAACCAAGCACGAACAGCCGGCCATGCCGGAGTTACATGGAGTACCGTTGCGATTGCACGCCCGTTATTCCCGAGAGCAGATCCTGGTTGGCTTTGGTGCCATGACGTTCGAGCACAAGCCACCATCGAGGGAAGGTGTTTATGTCATTCAGGATCAAAATATCGAGCTGCTGTTTGTCACCCTAGACAAAAACGAAAAGCAGTTCTCTCCGACCACCATGTACCACGACTACGCCATCAACGAGCAGTTATTCCACTGGCAGTCGCAGAACAGCGCGCGGCCTGACCGCGGCAAAGGTAAGGACTATATTGAACACCAAGCCATCAACAAACGTTTGTTCCTGTTTGTCAGAGAGCAGGCGAAAGACGAATATGGTCGCACGATGGGGTTTGTGAATTACGGTGAGGTGGACTACGTGTCTCACACCGGTTCCCAGCCTATGAATATTACCTGGAAACTGCGGACGCCGATGCCGAACTTTATGTGGCAGCAAGCGGCTAAGTTGGCGGTGGCATGAGTTACGGCCCCTACAACAAGCACGCCCAAAAATTCTTCACCCAATACCAGTCCCTGACCTTCGAACAGATCCACAGCGACTGGCTCCCTCAGTTGGACAAGAAAACCGGCCTGGCACTGGATGTCGGCGCCGGAAGCGGTCGTGATGCACTTGCCCTGGCAGAGCGTGGCTGGGACGTAGTGGCCGTGGAGCCGGCGGCGGAGTTGCGTCGCCTGGGTGAAACCGCAACAGCTCACCGGAGCATCCAGTGGGTGGATGATGCTCTGCCTGATCTGAGCGAGATCCGCAAACTCAGTTACCGCTTTGATCTGGTTCTGGTGTCGGCGGTGTGGATGCATCTTCCTCCAACTTCCAGGGAGAGGGCGTTCCGGATTTTAACGGAGCTGCTGGCACCGTCTGGCATGCTCGTGATTACCCTTCGCCATGGGCCGGGTGATGGCGAGCGGCAGTTCTATGAAGTCTCAAAATCCGAGCTGGACAGCTTTGCCCGCCACCGGGCGGTTATGCCTGTGCCTCTGGCGGATACGCCGCGCGCGGATCAGCTGAAACGCCAGGATGTGTGGTGGGAAACCGCCGTATACCGTCTGCCGGATGATGGCACGGGAGCATTGCCCACGCTGCGGCATATCATCATCAATGACAACAAATTCTCCACGTACAAATTGGGCTTGCTGCGAACCCTGGTGCGCATGGCAGACAGCGCGCCGGGACTGGTGTTGCACCGCTCGGATGACTGGGTAGAGCTGCCGCTTGGGGCAGTGGGGCTGTTCTGGATCATGCTCTACCACCCGCTGGTGCTGAAGCATCATTTACGGCAGGCTCCGGGTTCCCGTGGTTTGGGCTTTGCCGGGGATGATTTTTATGAGTTAAGCAAGTTGTCCCCGCTGGATTTCAGGGTTGGTTTGTCGCTGTCGTCAGAGTTCGCACCTGTGGTGATGAGAGCGATCAAGAAGGCTGCGTCGAACATTCTCAAAAATCCCGCTCAATTTACTACCTGGCCAGGCACGAATCGCCAGGTTTTCGAGGGTGGTACCAGCCGAGTGACGATTCGTAATGAGGCGGTTCGTCTCGATAAGGAAACCTTGGCAAGATTCGGGCGCTTCCGTGTGCCGGCCACACTTTGGGATACCTTTAGCCGCTATGCCTGCTGGGTGGAACCGGCCATCGTAAATGAATGGATCAATCTGATGGGTAGCTGGGAAGCCCGGTATACAACGGAGACCTATCATCAGGCTCTGCAGTGGGTAGAAGGGCGGCGTGACACGTCTGTGGTGCGCAAACTGGTAGAGCAACAGCTTTCTGCTAGACCGGTGGAGTGCGTGTGGACAGCCAGGAATCTTTCCCATATTCGATACGATATCGACCACTGTTTTCCCTGGTCTCGCTGGAACAATAATGATCTCTGGAACCTGTTGCCGGCCTCTCATACTGCCAATGCGGCAAAGTCAGAAAAACTACCGGCTGATTCATTACTGAAACAGGCCCGCCCCAGAGTCATTGAATGGTGGGAGCAAGTTATTATCGGCACCGAGCGCGAGCCGCAGTTTTTCTCGGAAGCAGAGGCATCACTGCCACTTCTCGGGGCGAGCCGCGCGGTCGATAGCGTGTTTGAGGGCATGTTACAGCAACGTTTGCGCCTTAAGACCAATCTTCAACTGGCGGAGTGGTTGGGTATGTGATTGTTCTGGCGCTTAAGGGCTGGCTTATGGTGCCAGCGCTTCCACCAACTCCCCCGCCGGAACCTCCCTGCACCCACTCACATTCTGCCCACTCCACAACGGTGAAAAATCGCCGGAGCCCGCCGCTTCAGCCGCCGCCCTGAGCGGCGCTATGGCGTTGGTTGCCAGTGGAAATGCCGGTGCGAGCTCTGATATTGGCCCGAGTTCTCGCATTATCCGGTTCACAATGCCCCGGGCGGGGCCGCCGGAAAACAGGTTTGTCAGGGCGGTGTGCCTGGCCTGCGGGCTTTTAAGTGCTTCCCTGTGCAGGGGGCGGGTGGTTGCCTCGGGACACAGCATAAACGCCGTGCCAATCTGCGCTGCCGCTGCGCCAAGCTTCAACGCGGCCTGTACTCCCTCTGCAGTTGCAATGCCACCAGCCGCGATAACGGGAATGTTCACGGCGTCCACAATCTGAGGCAACAGGGCGAAGGTGCCCATTTGTGTGGTCATGTCCCTCGTAAGAAAAATCCCTCGATGACCGCCCGCTTCCAACCCTTGGGCGATAATTGCGTCTGCGCCGCGTTGTTCCAGCCAGATGGCTTCCTCCACAGTCGTGGCGGTAGAGAATATCTTTGCCCCGGCTTGCCGGACTCTATCCAGCAAAGCCGGTTCTGGTAGCCCGAAATGGAAGCTCACCACTGCCGGTCGGAAGGCTTCCACAATAGCTGCCGATTCTTCGTTGAAAGGCATGCGGCCGGGGCCGTTGCTGATGGAGGCTGGATCTATCTCGAATTCTTGGTAATAGGGCGCCAGTGCCTGCCTCCATCCGGCCTCCTGCGGGTCATTCGGGGTGGGCGGTGTATGGGCGAAAAAATTGAGGTTATAGGGGCCACCCTGGGTGGCTTCATTCAGTGCCTGAAGTTCTTTTTTCAGTGCATCGGGGCCGAGCATGGCGCAGGGCAGAGAGCCGAGGCCGCCGGCGTTGGTAACTGCCGCTGCCAGGCGATAATCCTGAACGCCGGCCATGGGGGCCTGGATGATGGGTTTTTCGATATCCAGTGCTGCCAGTAATGAATGGCGATTTGATGATGTCATTCTTTGTATTCTCCAAAACTCGTGTGAAGGCCCCTCACCACTCCTCGTCCTTTTGTTGGCCCCGAACGGTTCTGAGTATCTGGTCTCTAACTCCCTCTTGCTCCAGTTGTGCCAATACCTCGGCAAGTTCTTCGGCAAGTTCGACATGGTGACGATTGAGGTAGTGGTGGAGGGTAAAGCTGGCTACTGGCTCTGGCAATATGTGCAGGTGATGCCATTCAGAGTTTACCAAGGGTGTAATGCCTTCGATGCTGGCTACGAAGGCCAAGTCAACCCGTCGCATTTCGAGCAGTGTTCGCACCTGTTCATAGCTTTCCGCGTGAATGGGTTCCATGCCCAACGCTTTGGCGGTATTTTCGGCGATTATTATGCCCCGGCGCACGGCTACTTTCAGTGGGTCGTCTGCGTGGGATTCGGGCAGTTCTTGGATTTCCCGGTTACGCACCACCACGTGAAGCTTGCCCTTGAGTAGTGGAAAACCCACTCTGACGAGGTTCGGATAGCCGTCGGCTACGGTTTCTATGCGGAACAGGTCGCCGTCCAGTTTGCCGCTATCCGCCATCAGCAACGCCCGGCGAGAAGGGGCGACCAGGGTGGTCATGTTGATGTCCAGCCGCTGGTAAGCGGTTTCCAGTATCTGGACCGCGGCGGTGGTGCTGGGCACGTCGTCTATAACGGCAATGCGCACTTCGTCTGGTCGCTCGCTCGCGGCGAGCGCAGCGGGTAATTGGCTGAGTCCGGCCAGAATCCCTGCACAAAACAGGTTTTTAAGGTGCACGCTATTCCCCCTCTGCTCCATTGAAGGGCCTATCGACATACTAGTTCCAATTCTTGTCTATGCCTGTTTTTTTCAGTTACTGAACTTTGCGACCAGTGTATTCCGAGAAGTCCGGCTTCTGTGGCTGGTGCTGGTCGTCTGTCATATAGGCAGAGGTCAGCACGAACTCTGCGGTGGCCCGGTTGCAGGCAACGGGGATGTTCCAGAGGGCGGCTATGCGCAGCAGAGCCTTGATGTCCGGGTCGTGGGGCTGAGGCTCGAGAGGGTCCCAGAAAAACACCAGCAGGTCGATTTCGCCCTCGGCAATCTTGGCGCCGATTTGTTGGTCGCCACCCAAAGGCCCGCTCAGCAGGCAGTTGAGGTCTGTTCGCCCGAGGCTTTCACTCAGCAGCCGGCCGGTGGTACCGGTGGCATACAAGCGCAGCGGGGCAAGCCGGGTGCGGTTTTCGTTCGCCCAATCTACCAGTTCCTTTTTCTTGTTGTCGTGCGCCACCAGGGCAACGGATTTTACGGCCATGTTGCGTCCTTTGTTCTGTGAGAGTCCGTGAAAGGGGCAGAGTGTTTCATAAATGCGTGGCCCGGGAAATAGGACGATGGCGGCATCACGCCGGCCCCCCGTTGCGTCAATAGCCAAACGCGGGGCATTGATGTGTCTGTGGTGTGCCCTCCGGAAGTGGAAACGCCAATGGTGGAGGCTGAGCGCCTGAACCGCCCCAGGCAAACCGAAGCGCTGAAGCTGATGGCCGGCACCTTGCCTCTGGAAGTTGCTGTGGCGCAAATACGTAAAGGTATCGATCGCCGCCGGTTTATGATTATCCCGGGTTGGCGGGCCAGGGGGCTCTGGTTCACGAACAAGCTTTTGCCTGGCACGCTTACCCGCAAGTTTGCCGACTTTCTGGTGAGCCGATGAAGCGATCCAAACCTCAGGAGAGTGCCTGATTAAGGTCGGCGATCAGGTCTTCCGCATCCTCCAGGCCAACGGACAGGCGCAGCATGCCATCGCCAATGCCCCGTTTGAGGCGTTCTTCCCGGCTCAGGCCGTGATGACTGGTGGCGCTTGGTTGGCTTACCAGGCTTTCTACGCCGCCCAGGCTGGTAGCGAGCAGAAAGACGTTCAGGGAATCCGCCACTTTTTCGGCTGCCTGCTGGCCACCCTTCACTTCAATACTGAGCATGCCGCCGAAGCCGGTCATCTGCCGTTTCGCCAGTTCGTGGCCTTCGAATGAAGGCAGGCCCGGGTAGTGTACTTTGGTGACTTTCGGATGTTGTTCCATCGCTTGAGCGACTGCCATGGCGTTCTCGTTGTGTTGGCGCACTCGTAATGGCAGCGTGCGCAAGCTGCGGGAGAGCAGGGCGGCGGTTTCCGGGGCAATCAGCTGGCCCAGGTTCTTGCGCCAGGCGACCACGGGTTTTGCCAGGCTTGCAGAGGTCATCAGGGCACCGGCGGTCAGGTCGCTGTGGCCACCCAGGTATTTTGTGGCGCTGTGCAAGACGAGGTCTGCGCCCAGTTCCAGCGGTTTCTGGTTGATGGGGCTGGCGAACGTATTGTCCACCGCCACCAGTGCGCCGTGCTGGTGGGCTGTTTCAGCGATGGCGCGAATGTCCAGGATCGCCATGTTCGGGTTGGCCGGGGTTTCGAAATAGACCAGCTTGCCCGGTTCGTTCAGTGTTTCCGCCAGTTGGTCCTGCTCTTCACGGAACAGAAAAGTGACGGCAATCCCAAGCGCCTGGCAGTGATTTTTCAGCAGTTCCTGGGTACCGCCATACAGATCGCCCACGCACACAATGCCGTTACGGCCATGAGCCAGAAGAGTGGCCGAAATCGCCGCCATACCGGAGGCAAACCCCAGGGCCGCTTCTGCGTTTTCCAGCCCGGCCAGCCCCTGCTCCAGTTCCTGAATGCTCGGGTTGGTGCCCCAGCGGGTGTACAGGTTGCCGTCGCTTCGCCCCTCAATCACATCCAGCAAGTCTGCCGTGTTTTCAAACCGGTAGGTGGTGGTGTTGTAAACCGGCGAGTAGGGGCTGCCGAAGGCATCCTTGTGGCGGCGATTGTGGATGATGCGGGTAGCGGGGCCTTGGTTGTCTGGGGTGGTCATGGTGGTTCCTGTTCGTCGCTGAATTGTATTGGATGGAGCCGCGGACATTTTGTGACTCAAAATGTCTTTTGGTCCGACAACAGTTTTTGAGCTTGTTCCCTGAGGCCTGCGAAAATCGGACCGGCGACTTTGTCGGGAAACTCTGTGGGTAGTAATGCGCTGACGGATTTGATGACGCTATCAGTGTTGACTGCCGTTTCCTGCATCATGGCTGTAGCCCGCTTTGGCGAAAAACCGGCGGCCTTTGCCGTTGACAGGAAATGTCGGGTAAGCATTCTGCTCCAATGATAGTGGCGACTGCGGCCTTTTAGCGACATGGCCATTTTGATCCTTGCCGGCGGCAAGCTTCCTTTTGCCATGAGTGGAAAGGCTGATATGACATCGTAGAGTGGCGTCATTCGGTAGGCCGATTCAGGCTCAATGAACAGGCTGAAGTTCTTTGCATGTCCGTCGATGGCGGCAAGTAGCCAGAACACTAGCTGGGTTTTGAAGAAGGTTTCCCGGTCGTGACGGGCATTCTGGGAGCCTTCCAGCAGCTTCATGCATTGCTGAATGCCGGGGCCGCCATCGCTTTCGTATTTAAGGCCGGGCGGGACTCCCAATGCCTGGCACAAATCTTCCTGCGGCAAGCGCATAAGCCACGAGCCATCGCTGGACCATTTCCGGTCAAAACGTTCAACAATCAGGATACTTTTGCGACCAAAGTGCGCAATGTCCGCATTGGCGGTGGGCAGTCCAAAGGCCTTCAGAATCTGGAGACAGAGCCACTCGTTTTCGCTGCTGTCGCGCAGATCTATGTTGCTGTGCTCCAGAAAACCAATCGGTAGTTTGAATATGTGGCTGGTGGGGGTTACTCCCTGTGGAAGTTGCCACTGGTTTTGGTGCCACAATAATGCGGTTTTTTCCTGCGCACCGGCCAGAGAAATGCGGAAATCGTGATCCTTGCTCATGCCCAGAGGGGCATCTTGGTAGCCCTCCAGAAGGTGTTCGATCTCTTGGTTGCTGAGTGGTATCGCTACGGTTTGTTCAGTGGATGGAAGCGTCGTCCCATTGGGATAGAGCTGGATGGCGCCTATGCAGTCTCTGCCAACGCTGGCGAGTAGATCGAATGGATGGTTGCTGGCGACACGAAATCGGGCCTGCATACGCGTTCGAAGGGTATCGGAATCTGGTAGCAGGTTATCGAAGAAGTTATACACCCTTTCGCCTTTGTAAGGCGAAAGGGTGAGCGGTAAAGATAGTGAAATGGCACGGGCACCAGGTCGGTTTACCCACTCCCGGAGATATTGAAAGGTCATTGCTCCTGAGCGAGCCTTTTCCAGGATACCAACTTCTATCCCGTTTAGCGCTACCAGTAGTTGTGACATTTCACCACTCCTGATCCCAACCGGACTCAGCTTGTTTTGAGTTGCGCTCACTCAAATGCAGTTCCAGGTCAAGGGCTGTAAGCAGTTTGAAAAGGGTTTCTACCCGGGATGCTTCCGGCCTGTTCTCAAATCCAGATATGGTCGCCTGCTTCACGCCAACACTATCCGCAACCGTGCTTTGGCTGAGTTGACGCTCTTTCCGGATATTCTTCAGGGCTTGCGCCAACATTTCTGGTGAAGTGATTTTCACGTCTATCCCCTGCAAAGGATTTTGTAAACATTATACCCTCGGGCGGATAAAGTCTATTTATCCTTTATCGAAGATAAGTATTCAGAAGTTGGGCTCTCGGGTATTTGGTGGCCGGAGAATGAGCTGCATTGTAGACTGTTGCGTATTCTGACGTAACCGAGTTGCTCACCCAAAAGAAGGAAGACGCTTTGTCTATTAAATTGACTCAGTTCAGCCACGGTGCCGGATGTGGCTGCAAAATTGCTCCGGACGTTTTGGACCGCATCCTTCACACTGATGCTCCTGAATTTCACGATCCACGCCTGCTGGTGGGCAACAGCAGTCGCGATGATGCCGCAGTTGCCGATGTGGGTAACGGCCTTGGCATTATCAGTACCACCGATTTCTTTATGCCGGTTGTGGACGACCCGTTTGATTTCGGCCGCATTGCTGCCACCAACGCCATCAGCGATGTCTATGCCATGGGCGGAAAGCCGGTGATGGCCATCGCGATTCTGGGCTGGCCGGTCAATGAGCTGGAACCGGAAATTGCCGCCAAGGTGATCGATGGTGGTCGCGCAGTGTGTGCCGAGGCGGGTATTGCTCTGGCTGGTGGCCACAGCATTGACTCACCGGAGCCGATTTTCGGGCTGGCAGTAACCGGCCAGGTGGCTGTTGACCGTATTATCCGCAACGACACCGCCAAGGCGGGCGATATGTTGTATCTCACCAAGCCACTGGGCGTCGGCATTCTCACCAGTGCTTCCAAGAAAGGTAAGGTTACCCCGGAAGATCTGGCCGTGGCGGTGGAGAGCATGGCGACCCTTAATAAGGTTGGGGAAGCGTTTGCCGAGGTGGACGGTGTCAATGCCATGACTGATGTCACTGGTTTTGGTCTTGCCGGGCATCTGTTGGAAATTTGCCGGGGCAGTGGGCTGATCGCAAAGGTCAGCCGCAAAGCCGTGCCGGTATTGCCCAACCTGAAACCCTATATAGATGCTGATTGCATCCCGGGTGGTACCCACCGCAATGCGGCGGCCTTCGGCAAGGCTATCTCTGGTATGACCGATGCCGACAAGCTGGTGTTCTGCGATCCACAAACAAGCGGTGGCTTGATGGTCAGCGTGGCAGAAGATAGCCGGGAAGCCTTTGAAGCGGTAGCCCGAGAACACGGGCTGGATCTGCAGCCTCTGGGCCGTCTGGAAGCCGCGGGCTCAGACGAAGGCCTGGTGTTTATCGAAGATTGATACCCGGGCTTGAAAAAGCCGCACCGGAGTTTCTCCGTTGCGGCTTTTGTTTTTTCTGGCAAGACCGTTTAGCGGAACACCAGCGGCAGATAGTGGAATCCACCCGTGGGGAACATCGCCCGCTCTGGCTGTTCGCCGTCCGTCTGCTCGATGGCTTCGACCTGCTTCAGCAGCTCCTCCATGAATATCCTGAGTTCCATTCTTGCCAGGGGCGCGCCGGGGCAGACATGAATGCCGGCGCCATAGAGCAGGTTCTTCGGGGCGTTCTGGTGCGGGCAGAACTGGTCCGGGTTGCCGAAAGTATCTTCGTCCCGGTTGGCGGATGCCCAAAGAAGGGTGATTTTTTCGCCGGCGGGAATGGTTCTGCCGCTTATCTCGACCTCTCGGGTGGTTACTCGGCGGTTGGAAATGAGTGGGGCGTCCATTCGCAGGATTTCGTCAATGGCTTCGGGGAGCTGCTCTGGCGCGGTCTTAAGGTTGTTCAGCAACTCGTGGTGGTGGGCCAGATAGTTGGTCAGTATCGAGATGCTGGCGGAAATCGTGGCCAGTTCGCCGACCGTCCAGTTGCGCAATAGGCTGACGAGTTCTTCGTCGCTCATGGGTTTGCCGTTGACCTGCTCCCGCAGTAACCGGGTGGTGACATCGTCGGGCGCTTGGTCACCGGCCTGACGGCGGGTATCCAGCAGTTCCCGAATATAACCGTCGAACTCTTCCGCAACATCGGCCATGGCAGCACGGTCCCGGGCCAGGGTTGCCCGGTGATTCTTCATCACCCACTCGGCCAGTGGTTGATGCAGGCTGTCTGGCCAGCCCATAAACGCGCACTGAATCTGTAACGCAAAGGGGCGGCTAAGCGCGTTGACCACATCCAGCGGCTTGTTTTTGTCCAGGGTTTGTACCAGCGCCCGGGCCACCTTCCGGCATATCGGTTCAAAGCGCGCCATGGGCTCCGGCGCAAAATAGGGTTCGATGGCCTTGCGGTAGGGGGTATGTTCGGGCGGGTCCATGCCATTCGGTACGGACAGGTGGGCGGAGACGGCGTTGCTGAAGGTGTGGTGATCCTCCAGTACCTGCATGACATCGGCATGGCGAAACAACGTCCACTGCTGGTAATCACTCCAGGCCACCGGGCATTCCTTGCGCATGGCATCGTAGGCGCGGATCTGGTCCTTCTGAACCTCGGCTGATCTGGGATCCCAGTCTTCGTGGTGCTGCTCTGCCATACGGCCTCCTGATCTGTCGGTTAGCATTGGGGAAATGCTACCACCGGAGGCCGCTCTGCCTTTGGAGAAATATCAAGTCCTGATATTTGTAAAGGAAAGTGCTTATGGGTTTCGGGTAACGCCAATCACTTTCAGGTGGATGGGCTTACGACCTTTCATGGGCCATTCGATACTGCTGCCAATGCTCAGCCCCAGCATGGCGGCGCCGGCCGGTGCCAGTATCGAGACTTTGTGATCGGCGTCGCCTACCTCATGGGGGTATACCAACGCCACTTCGTGCTCCTCGCCGGTGTCTTCGTTCAGAAAGCGCACTCGGGAGTTCATGGTCACCACGCCCTCTGGCATGTCGGCCAGCGGTTTCATGTCGGCACGGCTGAGTTCGTCTTCCAGCCCATCGGCTACGTCAGACTGGCCGGCGACCCGCTCAAGCAAGGTGCTGAGGCGGTTGTAATCTTCTTCTGCAACAGTGATAGGTGGCAATTCAGCCATAGGAATCTCCAGGTAAACAATCGATTGTTGGTTAGGCGCTGAATCCGGACGGGAAGAGAGTGGATTCAGCGAAATCAGAGGCGGATGGCAGCCCTGCCGGTGTTCCCGAAGGAGGACCGCAGTGCCAGAGATATCGTGTAATTGCCTGAACGCAGAATGTTCACGGGAATTGCACTTCGCCTTTCGAGTTGAAGAAGCTCTGAATCTACCCCCGGGTGAGCAAAATGGCAACTGCGAACTTGCCGAAGATCTGTGCTAGTGTCTTGCACCTGTGAACGGGCTGGTGTCTGGTTGTCGGGAGGTGGTGATGCCAATGGTGGTTCAGGCTTTGATTCCTGTCTTCGTGCTGATCATGCTGGGCCATGGCTTGCGCCGCGTGGATTTTCCCGGAGGTGATTTCTGGCCCCGTGCGGAGCGCTTCACCTATTACGTGCTGTTTCCTGCCATGCTGGTGTTCAAGCTTGGGCAGGCCCGGCTGCCTCCTTCGGCCTACGGTGATACGGCGATGCTGATTATCGCCATGCTGCTGGCGATGACGCTGGTGCTGGTGGCTGCGCAGTGGCTCTGGGGCTGGTCCGGGCCGGTGTTTTCATCGGTATACCAGGGGGCTATCCGTTTCAATTCCTATGTGGGCCTGGCCGCGGGTGGCATGCTCCTGGGCGATGATGGGCTCTCGCTCACGGCCATCGCCGTGGCCATTATGGTACCGCTGTTGAACCTGCTGTGTATTCTGATGTTCGCACTGGTGGCCGGACGAGAGCGAATCAATCTGGCGGCGGTGATTCGGGCGATTGTCACCAACCCGTTGATCGTCGGCTCGGTTATTGGTGTGCTCTGGAGCTATTTCCAGGTGGGGTTTCATCCCTTGCTGGCGGGCATACTGGAGCCGTTGAGTAATCTGGCGCTGCCGATGGGGTTGATGTGCGTGGGAGCTGGCTTGCAGCTCAGTGCCCTGCGTGGCGGTTCGGTACCGTTTATGGTGTCGTCGGCTCTGAAGCTGGTGGCGTTTCCCCTGATGACGGCGGGCCTGGCCTGGATGTTCGGGCTGGAGGGGCTGCTGGTGCAAGTGGCGGTGCTGCTGGCAGCCTTGCCTACTGCCACGTCGGCCTACATTCTGGCGCGCCAGCTTGGTGGGGATGCGCCGCTGATGGCAGGGATCATCAGCGGGCAAACCCTGTTGGCGATGGTCTCTATTCCGGTACTACTGAGCCTGCTCTGGTAAGCATTTGAGAACCGCATCGGCCACAGATTGCTGAAACTCGATGTAGCCTGACGGTGTCGATTCAATGTCAGTTGCCAGCGGGTCCCAGGTGCTGAAGGTGACGTTCAGTCCTTCGGTAATGGAACGCCACCACTGGCGGTTGAATTGGGGCTCGGTCAGCAGGCACGGGTGATTGGCAGCTTCGAGCTTGGCCTGAACATCGGCGATGTGTCGGGCGCCAGGGGAAAGTTCCGGGTTTAGGGTCAGAACGCCTTCCAGCGTCAGCCCATAGTGCTCGGCGTAGCGGGTAAAGGCATCGTGATAGGCGAACAGGCTGATGTCATCCAGGCCGGCAAAGCTCGCTCGAATACTCTGCTCTTTGTTGAGCAGTTCGGTTTGAAAACGCTCCAGGTTGGCATTCAGTTCCTCGGGGTTTACGCCCTCAAGTTCGCTCAGTACATTCCGGATGTCTTTCGCCATGTCCAGTGCCAGCATCGGGTCTACCCATATATGTGGGTCTTCGCCGTCGCCGTGATCGTGGTGATGGACATCGGGTTCGTCATGATGCCCGTGATCATCGTGCTCTTCATGCTCAGGCTCATGGTTGTGCTCATCATGATGCTCGTCGTGCTCAGATTCAGCGCCTTCGCTTTCCAGGAAAGCCACCGACCGGCCAGCGAATTCCTTGCCACCGAGCAGACGGTTGAGGAAGGTTTCCATATCCGGGCCGACCCAGAAGATGACATCCGCCTGTTCCAGGGCACGCCGCTGAGAGGGCTTCATGCTGTAGTTATGGGGGCTGGAGCCGGGTGGTACCAGCGTTGATACCTCCACGCTGTCACCCGCGACAGCTTTGACCAGAAGTTCGACAGGTTTAATGGACGCAACCACATTGGTTGCGGCGGCGGGTGTTGCGATAGCCAGGGCTGAGAGAGCAATGGCCAGGCGGGTGATTTTCTGCGGCATGGTATATCGAATCCTGCATGTGCGTGAAACGTTATAATATAACAATATTTGTCGTGGATGCAAAAGCCGCCCATGCGAAACCGCAGGATGGCCGCTATAATGCGCCCTTTATAAATCGGCCACTTATTTTCAGGATGGTTTCATGACAGTACGCACCCGAATTGCCCCGTCGCCCACCGGCGATCCACACGTTGGTACCGCCTACGTGGCCCTGTTTAACCTTTGCTTTGCCCGTCAGCACGGCGGCCAGTTCATTTTGCGCATCGAAGACACCGATCAGGCCCGCAGTACCGCTGAATCCGAGCAGGATATTCTGACAGCGTTGCGGTGGCTGGGTCTGAATTGGGACGAGGGTCCCGACGTTGGCGGCCCCCACGGCCCGTATCGCCAGTCTGAGCGCAAGCACATGTACGGTCAGTATGCCGAGGACCTGGTCACCGCTGGTCATGCGTTCTATTGCTTCCGTACACCGGAAGAGCTGGATGCCATCCGCGAAGAGCGTAAGGCTCAGGGCCTGAATCCCGGCATCAAGGGCGATCTGGAGCTGCCGGAAGACGAGGTGAAGCGCCGTCTGGATGCGGGTGATCCGTACGTTATCCGCATGAAAGTGCCCGATGAAGGCGTGTGTGAAATTCAGGATATGCTCCGGGGTACCATCGAGATCGATTGGGCCCAGGTGGACTGTCAGATTCTGTTGAAGTCTGATGGGATGCCCACCTATCACCTGGCCAACGTGGTTGATGACCATTTGATGGGCATTACCCACGTGCTACGAGGTGAGGAATGGATCAATTCCGCGCCCAAGCACAAGCTGCTGTACCAGTACTTCGGCTGGGACATGCCGGAGCTGTGTCACCTGCCGCTGCTGCGCAACCCGGACAAGAGCAAGCTGTCGAAGCGCAAGAACCCCACCAGCATCAACTTCTACGAGCGCATGGGCTTCTTGCCGGAAGCTGTAACCAACTACCTGGGCCGTATGGGCTGGTCCATGCCGGACGAGCGTGAGAAATTCACACTGGATGAGATGATCGAGAACTTCGATATCCAGCGCGTGTCCCTGGGTGGCCCCGTGTTTGACGTGGAAAAACTGCGTTGGCTCAACGGCCAGTGGATTCGTGAGGAGCTGAGCGACGAGCAGTTCATGGCGCGGATGCAACAGTGGTGGTTTAACCAGGACGACTTGAAAGCCCTGGTGCCCCATATCAAGGGTAGGGCAGAAGTGTTTTCCGATGTGGCGCCAATGGCCCAGTTCATGTTCAGCGGCATGCTGAATCTGAAACCGGAGGACTTTGCCCATAACAAACTGGATGAAGGCCAGATCAAGCGCGTGCTGCAGTTTGCCCTTTGGAAACTGGAAGCCCAGCGCCACTGGAGCAAGGACACCATCTTTGCCGACATCAAGGCGTTGGCGAAAGCCATGGACCTGAAGATGGGCGATTTCATGTTCTCGATCTTTGTGGCCATTGCCGGAACGCCCAATTCCTGGTCAGTGATGGACTCCATGGCGTTGCTTGGCCCGGACATGACCCGCTCCCGTTTGCGTCATGCCCTTGAGGTTATGGGTGGCTTTTCCAAGAAAGAAACCAAAAAAGTAGAGAAGGAATACGCCGCTCTGGGTGTTTGATGAGCGGTTTGTTGGTTAATTGAACGATGAGAACAGGGATGTTCAAAAAACTTTAAAAAAAGCGGAATCGGGTGTTGACGCCCCAAGGGCGGATCCTTAATATACGCATCCGTTGAGGGGCCATAGCTCAGCTGGGAGAGCGCAACACTGGCAGTGTTGAGGTCAGCGGTTCGATCCCGCTTGGCTCCACCAATTTCTAGTCCCCTTCGTCTAGTGGCCTAGGACTCCGCCCTTTCACGGCGGCAACAGGGGTTCGAACCCCCTAGGGGACGCCAATTAGGCTTGACGGTTTAGTCCACCGGATAGCCATCAAAAAAACCGCCTTTGGGCGGTTTTTTTGTGTCTGAACGAATGGTCGGCGGGATTCGCGCCGTTTAGGACGCCAATCCCGGGTGGCCGGTTCAGGCCCGTATGGCAATAGCGCCTTTGCCCACTCCCTCGTAGGCTTTTACCTGAATTTCCTCCCCGGAGAACTCCGCTTTCAGTTTGTCCGCAATGTGGGCGGCAATCAGCTCTACGGTTGTGTCCGTTTCCAGCATGTATACGCGGTGCTCAGGCAGTGTCAGGGCAAACTCACCCTGGTTGGCTTCATACTCGAAGGTGATATAGCCAATGCCATCCTCGCCCACGAATCGGCGAGCCACGTCTTCTTCTGTGCCTACATAGATATCCTGCCAGAGCTTCGCCCAGCGTTCTTCGAGGTCGTAGGCCCGGTGCCCGTTGCGGTCAATGCGGATCGGGGAGCGATGCCCATGGGCAATGCGCTGGCAGTTGCCCAAGTGCTTTTTCAGGCCATGAACGTAGTGGTAGTAAGCGCCCTCAATGACTTCTTCGCGCAGATTGATGTCGACGGAGATAACATTGCCGGGCAGGACGGCTTTCAGCTCTTTCTCCAACAGGGCGGCCACGGCAGAGGGCACGACCCTGTCTGAGGACAGCCAGACAACGGCTTCGTCCGGTGAGCTATGCTCGATGTGGCCGCCGCCAGTGAGCGCCCAGCGGAAGGTGTTGGGCGCGTCCTCGCTCCATTGCAGGCCTTCGTATCCGCGGGGAATCACCAACCGGTGGTCAACGCGTTCGTCAATCACCCTTTTGATGGTGCGCTTGACGTTGCTGAAGTCAAAGACCATACCCTGTTCGTCCAGTTCTCCTCCCAGCACCACATCGGCAATCCAGCTTTCGCCAACCAGGCCTCGAGCGGGATCCAGATAGGCGAAATCAATCACAGTGAGGTTGTCGACAAAGAGATGGTTCATGGAGGGTCCGGCGTGGTCAGGTTGCATGATGGCGGAATTCTAGCAAAAATCGCTGCATTCAGCAGTTTCAGGGGGCGCATCATAAACGCGAATCATAGCAGCAAGGATCCGCAGTTTCCGGCATTAGTGCTGGCAGCTGGCCAAGCGAGACGAATGGGGCGCTACAAACAGGTCTTGAAACTGCCTGATGGCGCTTCATTGCTGGGGCACGCCATTGGTCAGGCGCGGCAGCTATCGACGCAGACGTGGGTGGTGGCTGGCGCAGGTTACCCTCTGGTGCGTTTTCGCTGCGATCGGCAACCGGCGCGCTGGGTAGTTAACGAGCGCTGGCGGGAGGGCTTGTCGACGTCGTTGATTGCCGGCCTGCAGGCGCTTTCTCCCGTTGCTCTGGGCGTATTTGTGGTGTTGGCAGACCAGCCCTTGCTGGATAGGGAAGGGCTCAGGCGATTGTCCGAAAATGCCCGGCGGCAGCCAGATGTGCCCTGGGCAGCCAGTTATGGCAAGCGGGTAGGAGTGCCAGCCTGGATTCCAAAAGCGCTCTGGGAGGATCTGTTATCGCTGGAAGGCGATGCGGGGGCTGGGGCGGTTCTGAACCGGGCCGGAGCCTGCCCGGTTGACATAGCCGGGGTGCAACAGGACGTTGACACCCCTCAGGACTGGCAGCTGGTCCGTGGGCAATTAGCCGAACAGGCCGGATAACCAGGCGATTCCTACGCTGAAAATACCCAGACTGATGGCCAGGCCAACGGTATAGATGCGCGAGCTGGCCGAGCGCTGCTGAGACACGTACAGATCGATGGTGCGCTGGGCAATGTCCTCGGCGGTCTCCCGGGAAATCTCGTGGGCCTGCTGAATGGCTTCCGACTGCAGGGTTTGCCAGAACTCGGTATCGATGGTTTGTACGCTGGTAATGTGATCCTTCAGTTCTGCCATGTGCTCGGAGGTGAACCCGGCGTTTTTGGACAGCTCTTTTTTCAGTGAGCTAAGTTCGCGACCCAGGTTCAGGTTCACTTCGGCCGCCACTTCATCTCGCAGGTTGCGGGTGCGTTCATCCAGCATCTTGCTGAGTGACTCCAGGCGCTCCTCGATCGTAGCTTCCTGCTTGCTGCGGGTTTCATCCAGCGCACGCTTGAGGTGATCGAACTGCTCGTCGAAAAGGGAGCTGAGCAGCTCATGCAGCCGGTTGTTGATGTGGGTCTTGACCGCCGAGCGGGCAATCTGCTCAATCAGGTCGCTGGTCAGAGGTACGACGTTCGTGGCGCTGTGGCCGTTCAGGCCGCTTTCCGCTTTCGGCGACAGTTGCACAGAGGCATCCTCCGGGAAGTCCATGGGTTCGTCATCTGGCTCTTGCAGGTCATGGCCATTCATTTCAACAGGTGCGTCTGGCACGTTCCCCTGCTCGACATCACTGGCCAGCTGCTCCAGCATCAGGCTGAGACCTTCATTGTGAGGCGGCTTGGTGAGGATGTTGTACACACCAAAGTTGCGCGCTTCCTCCATAAAGGAAGAGGATTTCTTGGAGGTACACATGATGATCGGAATGCCGGCCGTTTCCGGGTTGTTCTTGATGGCCTTGGTGGCTTCCACGCCATTCATGCCGGGCATCAGGTGATCCATAAAGATCACGTCTGGCCGGTCGTGGCTCTTCAGGAAATCCAGCGCTTCTTCTGCTGATCCCGCCATGTTCACTTCCATGTCCCGACTCTCGAGCAGTTTGCTTAGCGCAAACCTGGCAACTTTGGAGTCGTCCACCAGCAGAGCATTTTTGATTGCCATGTCACTACCTCAACCTGTTACTGCAAACGCGTGGGTGCTGCGACCGGGTGATTACCAGCCTTCCAGTTGCGGGCACTGGGTTGCCCGATAACTCTTTTCCCGATAACAGACACCGGGTTCCGTGGTGCGGGCGGTAAACACTTCGCCGGCCGCGGTTGTCAGGCGAACCTGTCCATAGGGTTCACCATGGCGGAAAGTGGCCTCGATGGAGCTGCCGTTAGGGTTGCGCAGCAGGCCTTTGCCGTGGAACTTGCCTTCCATGTACTGGCCATCGTATTTCTTTCCGTCAGCAAAGACTTCCGAGCCCTTGCCATGAAATTCGCCGTTGGAGAATTCGCCTTCGTAGGAGCGTCCGTCCGGGTAGGTGAGGGCGCCCTGGCCGTGGAATTCATCATTCCGAAAGCCGCCAACGTACAGCATGCCATCGGCGGTGGTCAGGGAACCATGGCCATTCATACGGCCCTCCTCCCAGTTTCCGGTCAATATGTCGCCGTTGGCCAGGGTAAGCGTGCCCTTGCCGTGGAACTGATCGTTCTGGAACTGGCCGGTATAAGTCGTGCCGTCTGCGGAGCGCCAGCGCCCCTCACCGTGCCGCTCGCCCCGTTTCCAGTCGCCCTCGTAGCGGCTTCCATCGGCGTACCAGGCGGTACCGGAACCATCAAACTCGGCGTCCACGAAGTGGCCTTCATAACGCAGGCCGGAGCTATCTTCCCAGGTGCCATCACCAGTGGTGACGCCGCCGCGCCATTCACCATTCCTGTAGCTTACGGTGGTGAAGGCTTCCAGTTTGCCGACCAGCGTGAGTTCGTCGCCGGCTTCCAGTGCCACTGAATTGCTCCAGGATTGGTATCCTGGCTTTTCGATGGTGATGTCATAGCGGCCGGGGTCCAGCTCCAGGTCCAGGCGGGTGGCGCCATAGGATTTACCGTTGATCGTAACCTGATCGCCTACCACGTTGGAGCGTAACACCAGGGTGCCGGTTTTCGGAGGCTCGGGCGCCGGTTTTGTCTCCGGCACGTCGCGTTGGGAACGCATAGCCGAAACCGGTTCGGCCATGGCCAGCATTTCCGGGTTTTCGGGCATTGGTTCAACGGTGAACGGTTCGCTGTTTGCTGCTGTTTCGGTCTGTTCGCCGGTGGCCGGAAGCGCGTTGTCGACGGGCTGCGGCGTCTCCGGAGTGTCTGCCAATGGTGTCTCGCGGGTATCAGCAAACAGCGGCTCTTCAGCCTCAGGTGCCGGTGTTTCGGCTTCAATCCGGGTTGTGGGTGCTGTCGCGGCTGAGGTTTCCGGCGCGATGGCATGCTCCACGGTTTGCGCCAGAGCCGGAGCTGTGGTGTCGGTGGTATCCAGATCCTTGCGAACCGATGCGAATCCGGCAGTAACCAGAAGCATGAGCGCAAGTGCATTGATAAACAGCAGCGGCCTGAAATCGACCATGACAAAACCTCTTGATCCAAGTGTTCCGGATGCTTTGTTATGGATTCATCTTAACCACTGTCTGCAACGTTATGTAACAGAAAGTGTCTGAACTTGATCAGAATGCCGGTCGTATCACATTTTGTCCGGAAGCCGATCATGGTTAAGTTGCTCCCAGGACTTCATGTAAACATCGGCTTCATATTGATAGGGAGACCGGAACGGGGTCAGAACAAAATCGAATATCAGGAAAAAGGAGCCGATCGACAGCCAGGCGATCGTCAGGGTGCTGATGGTCGTGGCCTGTTCCTCCGGATTGGAGTTGACGAACTCCTGCAGCAGCGGGATCAGGTCACCGGCCATGACTACCGGGTTGAAGCTGGCCAGGACAAAGGGCAGCCAGAAGGCAATGAAAATGGGGAAGAAGCCGTAAGACCACAGCACACGCCGTAACAGGTAGATAGCAACTTCCCGCCAGAATCGCTGTCGAATCTCGGGAACTTTGCGGATTCGCTCGAGATACTGGCGCCGTTCGGCCCACCAGGCGGCAACTTCAGGGGCGTCGATGTGGGATTTGTCTGGGCTGCGGTCTGTCATGGATTGGCAGGCTACCTTGTTGAGTCCGTTCCGTGCATGATATCCGATACTACGTGTTACCCTGTAATTCTCCAATTGTTCTATACACAGGATTTTTTAATGGCTGCAGTGACTGACAACGCAATCCATCCGGCTTTTGAGAAACTTCGCAGTCACCGGATCGGCACCCTGAACCTTGAGGTTGAGGAGTATCGCCACAAAAAGACCGGTGCACGCCATCTACACCTGGCAGCGGACAACGACGAGAACGTATTCTTCGTTGCCTTGCGAACATTCCCGATGGATTCGACCGGTGTCGCCCACATCCTGGAGCATACCGCCCTGTGCGGCAGTGAGCGTTATCCGGTGCGTGATCCGTTCTTCATGATGATTCGCCGCTCCCTGAACACTTTCATGAATGCGTTCACCAGCAGCGACTGGACCGCTTATCCCTTTGCCAGCATGAACCGAAAGGACTTCGACAATCTGCTGTCGGTATACCTGGATTCCGTGTTCTTCTCTAAGCTGGACCCGCTGGATTTTGCACAGGAAGGTCATCGCCTGGAATTTGACAAGCCGGATGACCCATCCAGCGACCTGGTCTACCGGGGTGTGGTCTACAACGAGATGAAAGGGGCGATGAGTGCACCTACCTCCCAGCTCTGGCAGAACCTGACCAGCCATCTGTTCCCGACCACGACTTATCACTACAACAGCGGCGGCGAGCCGGACCATATTGTCGATCTGAGTTATGACGACCTGGTGAAGTTCTATCGCCACCACTACCACCCGAGCAATGCGATTTTTGCGACCTACGGCAATATCCCGGCCCGGGAACACCACGAGAAGTTTGAAGAGCTGGCGCTGAAACGGTTCGATCGGCTGGATATTGAACTGCCGGTGAAAGACGAGAAGCGCATGTTCGCGCCGGTCCGGGTAGAGCAGGGCTATGCGGTAAATGAAGGTGAGAGCACCGACAACAAGACCCACATTGTGATGGGGTGGTTGCTGGGCCACAGCTTCGACCTGCAGGAAAATCTTGAAGGCCAGTTATTGTCTGCCGTCTTGCTGGAAAACAGCGCATCGCCGTTGATGCGGGCGCTGGAAACCACAGACCTGGGCCATGCGCCGTCTCCCATGTGCGGGCTGGAGGATTCCAACCGGGAAATGACCTTCGTTTGCGGTATTGAGGGCAGCGAGCCGGAGCGCAGGGCGGATCTGGAACAGCTGATTGAGTCTACGCTGCAGAAGGTGGTGGATGACGGTGTCAGCCAGGAGCGCCTCGAGGCCATCCTGCATCAGTTGGAACTGCACCAGCGGGAGATTGCCGGAGACCAGTTCCCCTACGGCTTGCAACTGATCATGAGCGCGATTGCCCCCATGGTTCATGGTGGTGATCCGGTGGAACTGCTGGATCTCGAGCCGGTATTGGCGACATTGAGGGAAAAGATCAAGGATCCCGAGTATGTGCCCGGGCTGATCCGGCGCAAGTTGCTGGAGAACCCGCACCGGGTAACCCTGACTTTGCGCCCGGATGAAAAACTCGAAGGCCGTCGTCAGCAGGCCATCAAGGATGCCCTTGCCCGGCGCAAGGCGGAGCTGTCCGACGATGATATCAGCCATATTGTGCAGCGTGCTCAGGCACTGGAAGAGCGCCAGATGCGCAAGGATGATGATTCCATACTGCCCAAGGTTGGGCTGGATGATGTGCCGCTGCAGATGCCGGAGCCGGAGGGACGGTACGATGCCGAAACCGGTGCGACCGTTTATTCCCGAGGCACTAATGGCCTGGTGTATCAGCAGGTGGTGCTACCGCTGCCGGCTCTGAGCAAAGACGAACTGTTGCTGTTGCCTTATTACACCACTCTGATTTCCGAAGTGGGGTGTGGAGAGCTGGATTACTTGCAAATGCAGGATCGTATTTCTGCGGAATCTGGCGGCATCGGCGCTTCTTTTACTGCCAAGGGGCAGATTGATGATGTTCAGGCCATGACCGGCTATCTGATTTTCAGTGGCAAGGCGCTGAGCCGCAACAGCAAAGCGCTGACCCGCCTGCTGAAGGATGTCTACACCGGGGCCCGTTTTGACGAAAAAGAGCGTGTTCGTGAGATCATTGCCCAGATCCGGGCTCGCCGTGAGCAGGCGGTGACGGGCAGCGGGCATGCCCTGGCCATGGGCGCAGCGGCTCAGGGCGTCAGTTCCGGTGCCTGGTTGTCGTACCGTCTGGGTGGTCTGGCTGGAATTCGTGGTACCAAGGAGCTTGATCAGCAGCTCAAAGATGAAGCCGGCCTGGCCGATTTCTGTGGCAAGCTGGCCGCGCTGCACAACCGTATTCGCAGCCAGAACCGCCAGTTCCTGCTGATTGGTGAGGACGACCAGTTGTCGCCCATGCTGGATGAGTTGGGCACTTGCTGGAGCGGAGTGTCTGCAGAGGGTGAGGGTAACTGGTCCATGGAGCCGGTCAGCTACAACACCCGGGAGGCCTGGCTGACATCTACCCAGGTCAATTTCTGTGCCAAAGCCTACCCGACGGTTGCGGTGGATCATCCCGATGCGGCTGCGCTGACGGTACTGGGAGGCTTTCTCCGGAACGGTTATCTGCACCGGGCCATCCGTGAAAAAGGCGGGGCCTACGGTGGTGGCGCCGGCCAGGACAGCGTGAATGGTGTTTTCCGGTTCTTCTCCTATCGCGATCCACGCCTTGCGGAAACCCTGGATGACTTCGATGCAGCGCTGAACTGGTTGTACAGCGAAGCGCATGAGCACCAGGCTCTGGAAGAGGCTATCCTGGGTGTGATCGGCCAACTCGACCGCCCCCGCTCGCCAGCCGGAGCGGCTCGCCATGCTTACCACAACAGGCTGTTCGGGCGTACGCCGGAGCAGCGCGCACGTTTCCGTGAGAGGGTTCTTGGTGTCACTCTGGACGAGCTTAAGCGCGTGGCCAAGACCTGGCTTGCGCCTGAAAAGGCCAATGTGGCCGTGGTGACAAGCCCCGACAACCGTGCGGTTGTGGAAGGGCTTGGCATGGACATTCAGGAACTTTGATCTGACTGGCAGAGGGCCATTGGCTCTCTGCCGGGTTTCCTGCCTCAGCGGTGCCGCTTCAGGCCCGTTGTCACCATGATTCTGGTCGAGATTTCCTCAACGGAATACGCCGTAGTATTCAGATAGGGAATCCGCTCCCGCTTGTACATTAATTCGATTTCTTCAATCTCATGCATGCATTGTTGCAGCGACGAGTAGCGGGAGTTTGGCCGGCGCTCGTTACGAATGGTGGCAAGGCGTTCCGGTTCGATGGTCAGGCCAAACAGTTTTTCCTTATGGGGCCGGAGCGCGGCGGGCATCTTCTGGTCGTCCAGATCTTCTTCGGTAATCGGATAGTTGGCGGCCTTGATGCCATACTGCAGGGCCAGGTACAGGCAAGTGGGCGTTTTACCGCTGCGGGATGCTCCGATCAGAATCAGGTCGGCCTCGTCGTAATGCCGGGTGCGGGCACCGTCGTCATTGTCCAGCGCAAAGTTGACTGCGTGGATCCGACGCTCGTAGCTGCCCGCGTTATTGATGGAGTGGGATTTGCCTACGGAGTAGGAGGACGACGAGTTGAGTTCCTGCTCCAGAGGGTTCAGGAAGGTTCCGAAGATATCTACCATAAAGCCGTCGGCCCGGCTGATGATTTCCCTGATGCCGCCATTAACGATGGTGTCGAATACCAGCGGCCGTTCCCCATCGATTTCCGACGCTTTGTTGATGCGGCTGACAAGATCCCGGGCCTTCTCCTCATCGTCGATATAGGGCACGGTAACCCGCTCAAACTCGATTTTTTCAAACTGCGCCAAAAGGGCATGGCCGAGCGCTTCTGCCGTAAGGCCAGTGCCATCAGAGATAAAAAACGCCGTTCTTTTCATGGTCGTATCCGGTCTGGTTTGAACTTGTTCCCGGGAGTCTTTGGTTGCCTCCCTAGGTAATTTCCGCAGCTTACAGTATCATACACGCCAGATTCGAGACTCCGCGCTACACAGACTCAAGGGAGACACGCTTTGGAAGATTACATTATCTGGTTTGACCACCTGGGAATGTCCGACGTAGACCGGGTTGGAGGCAAGAATGCCTCCCTCGGTGAAATGATCAGTAATCTCGCCAATGCTGGTGTTACCGTCCCTGGCGGTTTCGCTACCACTGCTCATGCTTACCGTGAATTCCTGGCCACCGACGGCCTGAAAGACCGCATTGACGAAGCCCTGGATGCCCTGGATGTCAACGACGTTAACGAACTGGCGCGGGTTGGCTCCCAGATTCGCCAGTGGGTAATCGACACCGCGTTTCCGGAAGTTCTGGATAACGCCTTGAAAGAAGCCTATGCCAAGCTTCAGGCCGGTAACGATCAGATGGCTGTCGCGGTGCGTTCCTCCGCCACCGCCGAGGATCTTCCTGATGCCTCTTTCGCCGGCCAGCAGGAAACTTTCCTGAACGTGGTGGGTCTGGAGCAGGTTCGTACCTCGGTGAAGGAGGTGTTTGCCTCCCTGTTTAATGACCGGGCGATCTCCTATCGCGTGCACCATGGTTTCGATCACAAGCTGGTAGCGTTGTCTGCCGGTATCCAGAAGATGGTTCGCAGTGAAACCGCTTCCAGCGGTGTTATGTTCACCCTGGATACCGAGTCCGGTTTCCGCGATGTGGTGTTTATTACCTCCTCATACGGCCTCGGTGAAACTGTGGTGCAGGGTGCCGTAAACCCTGACGAATTCTACGTACACAAACCGACCCTGGAAGCCGGACGTCCGTCGGTATTGCGCCGTAACCTCGGCAGCAAGGCCATCAAGATGGTTTACCATTCCGAACCGGGTGAGGGTAAGTTTGTTGAAACCGTGAAGGTGGAGCAGGAAGACCGTAATCGTTTTTCCATCACCGATGCGGAAGTGGAAGAACTGGCCAAGCAGGCCATGATCATTGAAAAGCATTACCAGCGCCCGATGGATATTGAGTGGGCTAAAGATGGTGATGACGGCAAGATCTACATCGTTCAGGCCCGGCCGGAAACGGTCAAGAGCCGCGCAGCTGCCAATGTGATGGAACGTTATCTGCTGAAGGAAACCGGCAAAGTGCTGGTGGAAGGTCGCAGTATCGGCCACAAGATCGGCAGTGGCCCGGTGAAGATCATCACCAGCATTAACGAAATGGACCGGGTACAGGCTGGCGACGTGCTGGTTACCGATATGACCGACCCGGACTGGGAGCCGGTGATGAAGCGGGCTTCCGCCATTGTTACCGACCGTGGCGGCCGTACCTGCCATGCGGCCATTATTGCCCGGGAGTTGGGTATTCCGGCGGTTGTGGGCTGTGGCGATGCCACCGAGGTGCTCAAGGATGGTCAGGACGTGACCGTCTCCTGCGCCGAAGGTGACACCGGTATGATCTACGAGGGTGCTCTGGACTTCGAGCTGCGTGAGAATACCGTGGACTCCATGCCCAACATTCCGTTCAAGATCATGATGAACGTGGGTAACCCCGACCGAGCCTTTGACTTCCAGGCGCTGCCCAATGAAGGTGTGGGCCTGGCCCGCCTTGAGTTCATCATTAACCGGATGATCGGCGTGCACCCGAAAGCGCTGTTGAACTTTGACGGTCTGCCCCGTGACATCAAACAGACCGTGGAAAAGCGCATTTCCGGCTATGCCTCACCGGTGGATTTCTACGTGGACAAGCTGGTGGAAGGCATTTCCACCCTGGCAGCGGCGTTCGCTCCGAAGAAAGTGATTGTGCGTTTGTCCGACTTCAAATCCAATGAGTACGCCAATCTGATTGGCGGCACTCTGTACGAGCCGGACGAAGAGAACCCGATGCTGGGCTTCCGCGGAGCGTCGCGCTATATCTCCGATACCTTCCGCGACTGTTTCGAGCTTGAGTGTCGGGCTCTGAAGAAAGTCCGCAATGAAATGGGCCTGACCAACGTTGAAGTGATGGTGCCGTTCGTACGGACTGTCGGCGAAGCTGAGCAGGTGGTGAATCTGCTGGCGGAAAACGGCCTGAAGCGTGGTGAGAACGGCCTGCGGGTCATCATGATGTGTGAACTGCCGGCCAATGCCATTCTGGCTGAGCAGTTCCTGGAGCACTTTGATGGCTTCTCCATTGGTTCCAACGATCTGACTCAGCTGACGCTCGGTCTGGACAGGGATTCTGGCATCATTGCCCACCTGTTCGATGAGCGTAACGATGCGGTAAAGGCGCTCTTGTCCAACGCTATCCAGGCCTGCAAGAAAACCGGTAAGTATATTGGCATCTGTGGTCAGGGCCCGTCAGATCATCCGGATCTGGCCAAGTGGCTGATGGATGAGGGCATTGATACTGTGTCTCTGAACCCGGATTCGGTACTCGATACCTGGTTCTTCCTGGCCGACGAGAAGATCGACTGATCACCAACACTTGGGAAAAGGAGAGCGACAACGTGAGCAAGATTATTACTCCGGATCTGTGTGACGAATTTCCGGAAGTGCAGGTGGTCGAACCTGGCTTCAATAATTACGGTGGCGTGCGCCAGTTCGGCGGTGAGATCGTGACCGTGAAGTGTTTTGAAGACAACTCAGTGGTGAAAGAGCAGGTTGGGCTGCCCGGGAACGGCCGCGTGATGGTGGTTGACGGTGGCGCGTCCAAGCGCAATGCCCTGCTGGGGGATATGCTGGCCGAGAAAGCCGCGGAAAACGGCTGGGCTGGCCTGATCATCTATGGCTGCATCCGTGATGTAGATGAGATTGGACAGACTAATCTGGGCGTTCAGGCCCTGGGTACCGTACCGCGCAAGACTGAAAAGCGTGGTATCGGTGATCTGAATATCCCGGTGACCTTCCACGGTGTGACGTTCAAGCCCGGGCAGTACGTGTATGCCGATAACAATGGCATCATCGTCTCCGAGAAGCCGCTGGTTTAAGCCGCGGCCTCGGCACAGACAAAAACGGCGGCCTTTGGGCCGCCGTTTTTTATTGGGTTACTTCTATGATGTTGATCCCGAGCAGATAACCATCACCATCAGGCTCACAACGCACCACCTCGCCGAGCGTCTCCAGGGGCGGGAACTGATCTCCAGCGGACTCCATTCGGGTTCTCAGCTCCTCGCCAATCCTGAACGGTCGTTCCACTGCTGCTTGCATACCGGCGGCACTGAGATCCCGGCAGATACCGGTGTGGATTTCACCATCGTTGCCGATAATCGTGATGGTGCTGTTCACCTGCATACGATGGAAGTCGCGCTTCTCAGAGTAATCTTTCATCACCTTTACGCCCAGTTGTCGGTTTTTCTTGTCGGTTTGAGCATGGGAATGATCAGGGCCAGCAGTACGCCGCCAAACACGAGGCCCGCGCCCAGAAGCATGAAATCAGATTCTTTGCTGGCCTCAAGACGCTCATTTTCCGCTGTCAGTACTTCCAGATCATTCCGCAGTTTCTGGTTTTCTTCGCGCAATTCACGGTTACGACGCTCAAGATTGATGGAGTCAGCGGCAATATTCTTGATGCGTTGTAGTTCAGTTTGCAGGTCTTCCGCCCGATTGGAAAGATTATTCTCGGCATTCTGCAGAGAATTTCGTTCTTCGGTAACGGCGGCCAGTTGCTGACGAGCTTCAGCCAGCTCAGATTGGGTTTCGTCCAGTTGACGACTGACCCGATGAAGCTGATCAGCTGCGATCGGTTCGTTACTCAGGTATTGGCTCGCAACCCAGCCTTCCGTCCCTTTCGGCGTGCGTACGCGGGTGTAATTGTCACCGGTCTCCAGCACCTCCAGCGGCGTGCCACTGGGGAGGGCATTTTCGATGATACGGTACTGCGTGCCGGCGCCCGAGCGCACAGGCAGGTAGAGTTGATCATCGACCCAGACGGTGCGCGCCTGCGCAACGGAAACGGAGCTGACAATAAGCACAAGGCTGAAAAGGAGACGGAGCGGTGTCACGGAGTACGTTCCCTGATAGTGATATTACTGATGATTTAAACCCGCAATTCTGTCACAAGGTGGCCGCTATTCAAGCACCACAGCGTTACAATCCGCTCATGCTGGCGGCCGCTTTGTTCAGGGCAGCACTACCTTGTAGGGTTTGACGATTACTTTTTCATACACGCCGGCATCGACATAGGGATCGGCATCGGCCCAGGCCTGAGCTTTCTCCAGCGATTCGAACTCAGCGATGACCAGGCTGCCACTGAAGCCTGCTTCGCCCGGATCGGGCGAATCAATGGCCGGATGGGGGCCAGCTACCAGTAACCGGCCTTCGGCCTTGAGCTGTTCCAGTCGGGCCAGGTGGGCAGGCCGGGCTTCTTTGCGCAGGGGCAGGCTGTTGGCAATGTCTTCGCTGATGATGGCGTAATACATGGGTTCTCCGATCGGTGATCAGCTGAGGTTAGGGGCACTGCCTGAAGGCTGATACACTGGTGCCCGTTTCGTTATTCAGGATTGTTCGTGACTATACCCCAAGACTCCAGAACGTGCATTGATCTGCATTGCCATAGCACAGCATCCGATGGCGCGCTGTCTCCAGAGGCCCTGATAGCCAGAGCCGTTGAGCAGGGGGTTAGCCATCTGGCATTGACCGATCATGACACCATCGCAGGTCTCGAGGTGGCGAGAGGTGCGGCGTCAGGTTCCGGTTTGTCCCTGATTAACGGCGTGGAGCTTTCCTGTGTCTGGCGCAGTCATACCATTCATGTGGTCGGGCTCGATTTTGACGAACGTGATCCTGCGTTTCTCGCCGCACTTGAGCGCCAGAACGAAAACCGCTGGCAGCGGGCTCGGATGATCGCCGACAGGCTAAGCCGCCTGAACGTAGACCAGCTTCTTGAGCGGGCGACGAAAGTGGCCGGAGGGGACGTGCCCGGGCGCCCGCATTTTGCCGAAGTTCTGGTGGAAGACGGTGTTGTACCCAAGGTGGCGCACGCATTTAAACGGTATCTGGGAACTGGCAAGCCAGGAGATGTAAAGGCGTGTTGGCCGGAGTTGCCGGAGGTGGTGCAATGGATCGTGGCGGCCGGCGGGATTGCTGTGCTGGCGCATCCCAGGAAATATCGTCTCACAGCAACCCGTTTACGGGCATTAACTGCGGATTTCGGCCGTGCCGGAGGGCAGGGCATTGAGGTGTCAGTGTCGGGCCAATCCAGTGGCGATCTGGGTTTTGTGGCCGAGCTGGCGCGGCGGGAAAAACTCTGGGCCTCTCAGGGCAGTGATTTTCACTTCCCGGGAGCTCCCTGGTGTGAGCTGGGGCGCATAATGAAAATGCCAGAGGGGCTGGAGCCCGTCTGGCATCATTTTCGGCAACCGATTGAGGCCTGAGGCTTCAATCCGGCGCGTGGAACAACAGGTAGAGGTCGGTCAGCGAGTCCGGGATGGCCTCTGCCATCTTGGCTGACAGCTTCTCGTCATTCCGGACTTTCTGGAAGTCCTCGTCCTCAAACAGGCCAGACAGTGTCAGCATCGGCACCATAAGGTCAGCGACTTCATCCTCATCCGCAGCCTGCAGCCAGGCCTCCTCATGCTCGAGGAAGGTATCGACGAAGCCCGCACACCAGTTTTCCAGAGCATTCATCGGGTCGCCGTCTTCTGGCTCCGGCAGCTCCAGTGGCTGGCCCATATCCAGGGCGTGGGCCATATCCCGTGCAAGCTCATTTACACAATGGGTAAACGTGTCGGGAATGCCGGTATCCGGCAACTGATCTGTGCCTGTGGCAAGGCGGAAGAGGTCTTCCGCCTTCAGGCTGACCGGCCCGATCACGCTGGCACACACCACGCCATGGAACCCGAAAAAGTCCAGGGCATGATCTCCCCAGGGTTCTGCGAACAGAATGTCTTCCAGCGCTTCGATGTCCGAGTTGCTCAGCATGATCAGTTGCTCCCGGCCTGCTTGGCCTCTTCTGCCTTTTTGGCTTCTTCGGCCGCGCGTTGGCGCTTGCGGACCTCCCTTGGGTCATTATAGGCCCGGCCCGGAGTCACCGGGATAGCTTCCGATGCACTGGCTTCCTGAGTCTCTTCTTTCTGCTCCGCTGGCTTTTCGCTGGCCGGAGCTGGCTCGGCTTTTACGGGCTCTGCAGGCTGCTCCGGTTTGTCAGCGGGTTTTTCGCTGCTGGATCCGGCCTGCTTCTCCGGCGCCGTATCTACTTCAGGCTCGGTTTTAGCGGCCTCGGCTTTCTGTTCCGGCGCCTTGTCGGCTTTATCCTCGGCAGCCTTCTGATCAGAAGCCGCGCCGGTTTCCGGCTCAGACGCCTTCGGTGAGTCAGCCTTGGCTTGCCGGGGTGCCTTGGCCTCTGCCTTGACCGGTTCTTTGTCTTCGGCTTTGGCAGGCTCGGCGCTGGCCTTTTCTGCAGGCTGCTCGGCTTCTGTTGCGGTGACCTGCTCGGTACGCTGAGGCTTGGCGGCCTGTTTCTGCTCGGCTTCTGCCGGCAAGCTCTCCTTGTCACCCTTGTCTTCGGCAGCACCGGATTTTTCAGCGCTATCCGCAGAGCGAGGCTTGCGCTGGCGGCCTGAGCTGCGGCCTCTGCGGCCGTCAGACTTCTCTTTGCGGCTGCTCTCATCCTTTGCTTCAGGCTTGTCTTCTGCTGAGGGAGCCTCTTTCTGCTCGGCCTGTTCGGTTTTGGTCTCCGGCTTCTCGGCCATTTCCTGTTGTTCAGGCTTGCGGCTCTCTGGCGCAGTTTTGGTTTCCGGCGTTGTTGCGGCCGGTTGCTCGGCTTTATCTACGCGCGACTCACTGGCTTTAGCGTCCACAGGAGCTGTCTTGTCAGCCGCTTTTTCCGGCTGGGTATCTTTCTGGTGCTTCTCGCTGCGTTCCGCTTTGCGTTCTGCTGGCGTTGATGCCGGAGTCTCGGCGGGCGAGCCGCCCCGGTTACGTTGTCGGCGTGGTTTGCGTTGCTTGTCGTCACCGCCCTGCTTGTCGTTGGAAGGTCCCTTCTGGGATTCCTGCTGTTCCCGGTTGTCCTGCGGGCCTTTCTGGTCGCGCTGGGGACGGTTCCGGTTCTGGCCGCGGCCCTGGGAGTCCTTGCGGTTGTCCCGGCGGTTGTCATTGCCCTTGCTGTCGCCAGAGCGGTCGTCCCGGTTGGAACGGTTCTGGCCACCACGTTCACCGCGATTCTGATCGTCACCACGGCCACCACGATTGCGGCCCCGGTTGTCATCGCCACGGTTCTGCTGGCTACCCTGACGGCGATCATTGCCGCTGCGGTTGCCGCCGGTGCGTTGGTCATCGCGGGCAACGCGGGATTTGCGGCGATCCTGGCGGGCCTGGTTGCGACGCTCTTCACTCCGGTTCCGGTTAGTGTCGCGGTTGGCTTCCTGCTCCGGTTCTTCACCCCGGAAGAAGCACGCGATCTTCTTGCCCAGTTTGCGGAACAGGCCTTCTTCCTGCTCAGCAGCAGCCGTTGGCGCAGCGGCTGTCGGTGCTGGGGCTGGCGCAGAGGGGCGGATAGCTTTCACGGCGGCCTGTTCGCGCACCGGTTTCTCGGCACTTGCAACTTCTACGGCTGCCTCTTCCTCACGCTCGCTGTACTGTTGAGCTACCTGATGGCTGGAGACATGCTCTGGAGAGGTTTCGTCCTGACGCAGGCGCAGAATCTCGAAGTGCGGCGTTTCCATGTTGGGCACAGGTGCGACCACAACCGCTACGCCCTGGCGGGCTTCAATGTCGGCCAGCTGCTTGCGTTTTTCGTTCAACAGGAAGGTGGCCACAGAAACCGGCACCATGGCTCGTACTTCTGCGGTCTTCTCCTTGGAGGATTCTTCGTAGATCAGGCGCATGATGCTCAGCGCCAGAGATTCGATACCCCGGATGGTGCCCTGGCCTTCACAGCGCGGGCAAACTTCGCTGCGGGTCTCGCCCAGTGAGGGGCGCAGACGCTGACGTGACATTTCCAGCAGGCCGAAACGAGAGATCTTGCCAACCTGAACGCGGGCCCTGTCGAGTTCCAGCGCTTCACGCATCTTCTGCTCGACTTCCCGCTGGTGTTTGGCTGGCGTCATGTCGATGAAGTCGATAACGATCAGGCCGCCCATATCCCGCAGGCGCAGTTGGCGCGCGATTTCTTCGGCCGCTTCAAGGTTGGTCTGCAGGGCCGTTTCTTCAATATCCTGGCCTTTGGTGGCCCGTGATGAGTTGATGTCAATGGACACCAGGGCTTCGGTCGGGTCGATGACAATCGAGCCGCCGGAGGGCAGTTTCACTTCGCGCTGGAACGCCGTTTCGATCTGGCCTTCGATCTGATAACGGCTGAACAGGGGGATCTCGTCTTTGTACAGCTTGATCTTGTTTTCGAAGGTGGGCATGACCGCACGAACGAAGCTCAGAACGTCTTCGTACACGCTTTCGGCGTCGATCAGGACTTCGCCGATGTCCTGGCGGAGGTAATCGCGCACGGCGCGGATGATCACATTACTTTCCTGATGGATCAGGAAAGGAGCCTTGCGCTCGCCGGCCGCCTGGGTGATGGCTTCCCAGAACTGTACCAGGTAGTCGAGGTCCCACTGGAGCTCTTCGGTGGTGCGGCCAATGCCGGCCGTACGCACAATAATGCCCATGGACTTCGGCACCTGAACGCCGTTCATCGCTTCTTTCAGCTGGGTCCGTTCTTCGCCTTCAATGCGGCGCGAAATACCACCGGCGCGGGGGTTGTTGGGCATCAGCACCAGGTAGCGGCCAGCCAGGGAGATAAAGGTGGTCAGGGCAGCGCCCTTGTTGCCACGCTCTTCCTTGTCGACCTGAACGATCACTTCCTGGCCTTCGGAGACAACATCCTTGATGTTGATTTTGCCCTCAATCTGCCCGGGCGACTTCTTGAAATACTCTTTGGAGATTTCTTTCAGGGGCAGGAAGCCATGGCGCTCTGCGCCAAAGTCAACGAAAGCCGCTTCAAGGCTGGGTTCTACCCGGGTAATGCGGCCCTTGTAGATGTTGGCCTTTTTCTGTTCGCGGGTACTGGATTCGATATCAAGGTCGAACAGCCGTTGGCCGTCAACCAGCGCGACGCGCAACTCTTCGGGATGAGTTGCATTGATCAACATTCTTTTCATGGAAAGAAAGGGTTCCTGTCGTTTGTTGGTGACAGAAAACCGGGGGGATTCGCATCAGCGAAGCAGGATGTGCGTGCCGCGGGCCCTTTACAGCAGGCAGGCCGGCGGCCAGACGGATCATACCCTTATGGGGTGCAATCCTGGGTGTCTGAGACCACCGCCGACATCCCGCCTGCCGGTGGGCAGGTCGAGGTCGAATAGGGTGAGAGTCTGTTGACGCATAATATCCGTTTCAGGTTCACACAAGCCCCTGGGTCTCACGTCGTATTGGTTTGCTGGACGGCCCGGGTTTGCGTGGCAATGATTCTTCGCGATGTCGCCCGACGGTTTTCCAGTCGGTTTTCCTCTCCCGGAGCAGGTAACAGCCTTTCTCGGTCTGGCCTGTGATTCCGGGAGTCTGTTTCCCGCTGCATCCGTTAATGATTGGTTTTGCAGCGTTCAAACTCTTAATCAGTATCGGTATACTGCTGCCGCTCCGGCTTCTGACCAGAGTTCGTCAGGCCGTAGACAAACGGCAGAGCACGCCGGAATATAACAGGTACGGCGTGGGCAGGCAACTCCTCAGTTGCGTCCGTCCCGGTATGCAGGGGCGGCCATACGGTGCCGCAATTTACCAACGCAAGGGTTTACATGTCTCGCTCCCCCGATTCCCGTAAGACAAAGGGTCGTCGCCCCGCCAGTGGGAAGGTCCGTGAAGTCGGAAAGGCTGCTGTGAAGGCGGGTTCTGATCGTGTTCAGGGAAAGGTGGCGACAGAGGTTCAGTGGATTACCGTTGATGAGGATATGGAAGGGCAGCGGGTGGATAATTTCCTGCTTGCACGATTGCGGGGGGTGCCCAAAAGCATTGTCTACCGCATTGTCAGAAAGGGTGAGGTGCGGGTAAACAAGGGGCGTGTAAAGCCTGATACCCGTCTTAATCCGGGGGATGTGGTCAGAATTCCGCCGCTGGTGCAGCAGGCCAGGGCGGAGCAGCCCAAGCCCGGCAGTCGGGTGCAGGGGGTTATGGAGGCTGCGGTCGTTTTCGAAAACGATGAAATGCTGGTGGTGAACAAGCCCTCCGGTATAGCGGTTCATGGCGGAAGCGGACTGAGTTTCGGTTTGATTGAAGTGTTGCGGTCGGCCCGGCCGGAAGCCAGGTTTCTGGAGCTGGTTCATCGTCTGGATCGCGATA
Source organism: Marinobacter sp. tcs-11 (assembly GCF_002049515.1). Taxonomy (NCBI): domain Bacteria; kingdom Pseudomonadati; phylum Pseudomonadota; class Gammaproteobacteria; order Pseudomonadales; family Marinobacteraceae; genus Marinobacter; species Marinobacter sp. tcs-11. Next base: position 145,259 of record NZ_LLYU01000002.1, read on the forward strand.
CGTCTGGTCTGGTAATGGTGGCTAAAAAGCGTTCCGCGTTGCGGTTTTTGCAGGATGAGCTGCGGCAGAAGCGGATTCGCAAGTATTACCACGCTCTGGTGGTCGGCAGTTGGCCGGAAAATGTTGATCGTGTTGCTGAGCCGCTGTTGCGTTTTGAGATGCCTAATGGCGAGCGTCGGGTTCGGGTCAGTGAGGAGGGCAAGAGTTCCCTGACTTTGTTTACCTGTTTGCAGCGATTTCAGGGGTATAGTCTTGTTGAGGCATCGCCGGTGACCGGCAGGACTCACCAGATTCGGGTACACAGTGCCTGGGCGGGTCATCCGATTGCGGGCGATGACAAGTATATGGATGATGCGAGCCTGAAAGCTTTCCGGGCCATTGGTGGGCAGCGCTTGATGTTGCACGCCAGGGCTCTTGAGTTTTCGCTTCCGGGTTCGGGTGAGCCCATGCGGCTGGAAGCAGTATACGACGGGCCCTTTTCCGGGGTGCTCGAAGAATTGACCAAGCGAAGCGGGAAGCGGTCTTGATGAAGGTAAAAGTCGTTATTTTTGACTGGGACGGAACGCTGATTGATTCAGTGGACCATATCGCTGACAGCCTGCACCAGGCGGCAACGGAGCTGGGGTATCCCGAACTGGAGCGAGAGGCCTATCGCGACATTATTGGTCTGGGCATGATTGAGGCGCTGGAGAAGCTGTATCCGGGTCTGAGTCGTGAGGAGATGGTTCGTATTCGTGAAGGTTATGCCGGTTACTTCTTCAAGAAGGTGACCACGCCCCAGAATGTGTTCGACGGCATGGCCGATGTGGTTGCCGATCTCCGGGGTTCCGGGCGTGGGTGTTCGGTGGCGACTGGCAAGAGTCGGCGGGGTCTTGAATTGGCGTTGACCTCCAGTGGTCTGGGGTCGCATTTTGATATCACGCGCTGTGCGGATGAAACCCGGTCCAAGCCGCATCCGTTGATGCTGGAGGAAATCCTGGCGTTCTACGGCTATGAACCGGAAGAGGCTGTGATGATTGGCGATACCCGTTACGATCTGGAGATGGCTCAGCGTATTGGCATGCCCTCCATCGGTGTGGAGTGGGGGGTGCATAAGCGTGATGTGCTTGAGACCTATGATCCTCATGCAGTGGTGAATTCAGTGGCGGACCTCCGGAAGGTGTTGGGTCTGCGCTAACAGCAGGACGTTGCAAGTAAGGAAGACGAATGAGCGAGTGGGATTCGGATAAGCAGTCGGAGTGGGGCGACAAGCCCGTTGAGTCAGAAGCCCGGGGCGCCCGAGGTGGCTTGTTTGGCAGCAGGAAGCCGTCGATGCCGCCGGAGACGGGGCGTGATTGGCGTCTGATTGAAAAGCTGGTGATGTCATTGCAGGCGGAGCAGCGGCGCAGTCGTCGTTGGGGTATTTTCTTCAAGCTGCTCACGTTCGGATATCTGTTTGCGCTGCTGTTCATGATTCGTGCGCCCTTCGGAGAAGGCGTCGGGGCCACAGTGGGAAGCCATACCGCGCTGGTAGAGGTGAATGGCCCGATTGCTGCTGATGAGCTGGCCAGTGCAGATAACCTGGTCGGGGCATTGCGTGCCGCGTTTGAGGCCGAGAGCTCGAAGGCGGTTGTGCTGCGGATTAACAGTCCGGGTGGCAGTCCGGTGCAGTCCGGCTATGTCTATGATGAGATCAAGCGGTTGAGGGAGGAATATCCCGACAAGAAGATCTACGCGGTGATTTCTGATATTGGTGCATCGGGCGCTTATTACATTGCCGCAGCAGCCGATGAGATATACGCCAACCGGGCCAGTCTGGTCGGATCGATTGGTGTAGTGGCCGGTGGTTTTGGCTTCACTGAGGCGATGGAAAAGATTGGCGTGGATCGTCGTCTTTATACCGCAGGTGACAACAAGGCTTTCCTGGACCCGTTCTCGCCGGAGCAGGAGGAAGAGGTTGCGTTCTGGCAAGGCGTGCTTGAAAACACCCATAAGCAGTTCATTGAAGCGGTCAGGCAGGGGCGGGGCGATCGCCTGGCGGATGATCCCCGGCTGTTCAGTGGTCTGGTCTGGAGTGGTGAGCAGGCGGTAGAGCTGGGGCTTGTAGATGGTCTGGGCAGTTCATCCTGGGTCGCGCGCCAGTTGGTGGGCGAAGAGGAGCTTGTCGATTACAGTCGCAGCCGCTCTCCTTTTCAGAAGTTTGTGGATCAGCTGGGGGTCGCCGTTGGTGAAGGTGTCGCAACCCGGTTGATGGAGTCACGACTGGAGCTCCGATAAGTTGCCTCGGGCATCAGTCCAGCAATGGATTGATGCCCAGCTCTCTCAGTATACGGGTGAGTGCAATCAGCGGCAGGCCGATCAGGCTGTTGGGATCGTCGCCCTGAAGGCGGCTGAACAGGGCGATGCCAAGACCTTCCATCTTGAAGCTCCCCGCGCAGTCGTAAGGCTGCTCTTTCTGCAGGTAGCCTTCAATTTCCTCTTCCTGTAAGTCCCTGAAGTGCACCTCAAACGGTTCGCAGTGAGTTTGAAGGTTGCCGCTTCGGGTATCCAGAACGGCCAGACCGGTGAGAAAGCGCACCCGGTTGCCACTGCTTCGCATCAATTGCTGTTTTGCTGTGTCGTAGTGGCCGGGTTTGCTCAGCAGGCTGCCATCCGGTAATGCCGCCACCTGGTCAGAGCCGATGATGATATGGTCCTGAAAGCGCGGGGCGAGAGCTTTTGCTTTGCTTTCTGCAAGTCGGACGGCCAGGGCTTCGGCTGCTTCTCCTGGAGTGGGTGTTTCGTCGATGTCGGGGCTGGCAGTGTCGAACGCAAGGTCGAGCCGGGCCAGCAATTGCTTTCGGTAGGGTGAGGAAGAGGCCAATAGCAGCTTGGGAGGAAGCATAGGGTTTCAGGTCCGGTCGGTTGGATATGGGGGTTCTTTCGGGCTGATATCGTAAAATACCCCTATTCCGGGCGAAAGGCCCGGTAGAAAGTCGATTAAGTCTTTGACAGAGGCGGGTCTCGCCCCTAAAATTGCGCGCCTATGTCCAAAGCGCCGATCGTCGAACTGCCCAGATCTGTCGACCCAAACAAGTTGGCAGAGCAGAACACAACGCTTGAAGGGGTGATTCCTTTCAGGGGGCTTTCTCGTTTTCGTGAAGCTGTGCCGGGACTGCCAGAAGATGGTGAGTGCAGCGTAAAGCTGTCTTTCTATCGGGATGGGGAGCGTCGCCGGATAGTGTCGGGTGAGTTGTCTGCGCCGGTCATTCTGGAATGCCAGCGCTGCATGGGTGACATGCAGGTGACTCTGGAATCCCGTTTTGATCTCGGTCTGGTCATCAGTGATGAGCAGGCGCAGCGGTTGCCGAAAGCGTTGGAGCCATTTCTGGTAGAGGATTTCAACGCCGATCTCTGGGCAATGGTGGAAGACGAGTTGCTTCTGGTGCTGCCGCCATTTCCGCTCCACGAGCGGGAAGAGTGTCCGGCAAAAGAAGATCTTGAAGCGCTCGAAGTGCCCGAGGCTACCGAAGAGCCCGAGACAGAGCAAAGAAAAGAGAACCCGTTCAGTGTTCTGGCGGGACTTAAGACGACAAAGCATTAACGTATTCGAAAATAGGTCAGGAGCATAACCATGGCTGTACAGCAAAATCGCAAAACTCGTTCAAAGCGTGGCATGCGCCGTTCACACGACGCACTGAGTGCTGCTGCTCTGTCTACCGACGCAACAACTGGTGAAGTTCATCGTCGCCATCACGTATCTCCAGACGGTTTCTACCGTGGCAAGCAGGTAGTTGAGGCTCGCGACGAGTAATTCGTCGGGAATTTCTTCTGACCTGTGCCGCATGGACGAGTGGTGAACACGCCGGTCACCATTGCCATTGATGCTATGAGCGGTGATCGCGGTGCCGCGGTTGTCGTCCATGCTGCGCTGGAAGCAGTGCGTGAAAACGAAGCCTTGAGTCTTGTTCTGGTGGGAATCCGGAGCGAGCTCGAGGCTTTGTTGCATGAGGGGCATGCCCGTATTCGCATTGTTGAGGCTGCCGACGTCGTTCGTATGAACGAGCGGCCTTCCCATGCCCTCCGCCACAAGAAAAACTCCTCTATGGCCATTGCGCTCAGTCTCGTGCGGGACGGAGAAGCGCAGGGCTGTGTCAGTGCCGGAAATACCGGTGCGCTGATGGCATTCGGTCGCTCGATCATTCGGATGTATCCCGGGATTGAACGTCCTGCCATCGCAAAGCTGATCCCCTCTCTGCGTGGCCGTTGTCATGTCCTGGATCTTGGGGCCAACGTCGATTCCACAGCGGAGAATCTCTACCAGTACGCCCTGATGGGGTCCCTGATGGCATCCGCTATCTGCCGCCAGTCCGAGCCACGGGTGGCACTGCTGAATGTCGGTGAGGAAGAAATCAAGGGTAATGAACAGGTCCGGCTCGCATCACACATGCTGGCCCAGTGCGACACCATCAACTACATCGGTTATGTCGAGGGAAGTGACCTTTTTCGCGATGTCGCCGATGTTGTAGTGTGTGACGGTTTCGTGGGCAATATAGCCCTCAAGACCGGAGAGGGGGTTGCCGGCCTGTTGATCGAATTGCTGGAGCAGGCATTCACACGCTCCATGTACGGTCGTTTTGTGGGCTTGCTGGCCAGGCCGATTATCGGGCGACTTCTGCAATTGATGGACCCTTCCCGGCACAATGGCGCCAGTCTGCTCGGGTTGCAGGGTGTGGTCATCAAAAGTCACGGCAACGCCAATGAGCGGGCGATGCTGGCGGCGATCCGGCAGGCGGTTCGTGAAGTTCAGCTGGAAGTGCCACGAAGGATCAACGAAAGACTCGATGATCTGATGTTATGATCCCTCCTCATTGTTCGGAGCGCGACTAAAGTCGTCCCGCATCCCGGCCCTTATTCGCGGATAATTGGCCTGAATTGTACTATTGGCTAATCTTCAGTAACCCTTCAATGACGATAAGATTCCGCTTATGAAATCAGCGTTTGTTTTTCCCGGACAAGGCTCCCAGTCAGTCGGCATGTTATCTGCTGCCGCTGAAGCGTGGCCGATGATCACCGAAACGTTTGACGAGGCGTCTAACGTTCTTGGCTATGACCTGTGGCATCTTTGCCAGCATGGCCCCGCCGAAGAGCTCAACAAAACCATGGTTACCCAGCCTGCGCTGCTGACCGCAAGTGTTGCGCTTTGGCGGCAGTGGTGTGTATCAGACGGCCCGCGGCCGGATTTTGTTGCTGGTCACAGCCTGGGTGAATACAGCGCCCTGGTGGCGGCGGAAAGCCTGGATTTTATCGAAGCTGTGAAGCTGGTTCAGCTGCGCGGCGAATTGATGCAGGATGCCGTGCCTGAAGGGCAGGGGCGTATGGCGGCCATTCTGGGCCTTGAGGATTCCGATGTGGTGTCGGCGTGTGAGGAGTCTGCTGAAGGTGATGTGGTTGCCGCAGTGAATTTTAACGCGCCGGGCCAGGTGGTTATTGCCGGTAGCGCAGCGGCCGTTGAAAGGGCCATTGAAGCCTGCAAAGCCAAAGGTGCCCGCAAGGCCATGCCGTTGCCGGTTTCGGTTCCCTCCCACTGTGCGCTCATGAAGGGGGCGGCGGAACAGTTGGCTGAAGCCCTGGAGGATATTCGGTTTAACGATGCTGTCATTCCCGTTGTCCAGAATGTCAATGCTGAGCCTGCAAGGGATGCAGAGGTGCTGAAAGCTAATCTGCTCAAGCAGCTATACTCACCGGTGCTGTGGACAAACTCGGTACAGCGGCTGTCTACCGAAGGGGTGGGTGTGGCTGTTGAGTGTGGCGCCGGCAAGGTACTGGCCGGTTTGATCAAACGTATCGATCGTTCTCTGCCGGTTCACGGCATCGAGAGTCCTGATTCTCTGGCTGAAGCCCTTAAGGCCTTTGGTCAGTCCTGATTACACGGAGTGAATTATGTCTTTGGAAGGCAAAGTTGCATTGGTAACCGGCGCCAGTCGAGGCATTGGCAAAGCCATTGCTCATGAACTTGCCCGGCAGGGAGCCGAAGTGGTGGGTACCGCGACCAGTGCCGAGGGGGCCCAGGCCATTACCGATGGCCTGAAAGAAGCGGGTTTCAGTGGCTATGGCATTGTTATGAATGTGGCAGAGCCCGAGAGCATCGAGGCTGGCCTCAAGCAGCTTGCCGAGCAATCAGGTGCGCCCCTGATTCTGGTCAATAATGCCGGCATCACCCGTGATAACCTTCTGATGCGCTTGAAAGACGATGACTGGTCTGAGGTTCTGGAAACCAACCTGTCCAGCGTCTATCGCACCAGCAAGGCGGTATTGCGTGGTATGGCGAAAGCCCGTTGGGGCAGAATCATCAATATCAGCTCAGTGGTTGCTGGTATGGGAAATCCCGGGCAGGGCAACTACTGTGCGGCGAAGGCCGGTGTTGAGGGTTTTACCCGTAGCCTGGCCAAGGAAATGTCTAATCGCGGTATCACGGCGAACTGCGTGGCACCTGGTTTTATTGACACAGACATGACCAAAAAACTGGACGATAAGCAGCGTGAGGCTATGCTGGAAATCATACCGGCTGGTCGCCTGGGGTCGCCGGAGGAGGTTGCCGCTGTGGTGGCTTTCCTGGCATCGGACGGCGCCGCTTACGTAACCGGAGAAACCATTCATGTGAATGGCGGCATGTACATGGGTTAAGTCCGTTCCGGGCTGGTGTGCAACCCCTTGTCGCACAACATGTTTGACAGAATCCCTGCTTGTTTGCAGGTAGGGTTTAAACTAAACTGGCAGCCATAGAGTTGCTTGGTTGACACATAAAGTGAGGACATTATGAGTACAGTTGAAGAGCGCGTTAAGAAGATTGTTTGTGAGCAGTTGGGCGTGAAAGAGTCCGAAGTTCAGAACACATCTTCTTTTGTAGAGGATCTTGGCGCTGACTCACTGGACACTGTTGAGCTGGTTATGGCCCTGGAAGAGGAATTCGAGACCGAGATTCCTGACGAAGAGGCCGAAAAGCTGGGCACCGTTCAGGACGCGATCGACTACATTGTCGCACACACCTGATACCCTGCGAATCAGATAGCCAGGCAAAAGCCGTCCTTTGGGCTTATTGAAGGACGGCTTTTTTATTGGTCGGACATTGGCCAGCAGTGAACCATCAGAGACGGAACAATCGGGTGATTGGGGATATGAGCAAGCGACGGGTTGTCATCACGGGAATGGGTATGCTTTCTCCGGTGGGGAATGATGTGACGTCTTCCTGGGAAGCCATTCGTGCCGGACGCAGTGGCATCGGACTGATTGACCGCTTTGACGCGTCCGAGTACACCACTCGCATTGGCGGTGCCGTCAAGGATCTTGATATCGAGCCCTGGTTGTCCAGCAAGGAAGCGCGAAAGCTGGATGCCTTTATTCACTATGGCCTGATTGCAGCGCAGCAGGCGGTAGATGACAGCGGCCTTGAGCAATACAGCAAGCTCGACAAGGAGCGGGTAGGGATTGCCATAGGTTCAGGTATCGGTGGCCTGGAATACATCGAAAAGAACGTTCTTCAGATGGATAAGGCCGGCCCGCGCAAGGTTTCGCCGTTTTTTGTGCCGGCATCCGTCATCAATATGATTTCCGGTAATGCGGCGATCCGTTTCGGCTACAAGGGGCCGAATATTGCGATCGTGACCGCCTGTACCACCGGAACACACAATATCGGCTATGCCGCCAGAACCATCGCCTACGGCGATGCCGATGTCATGCTGGCCGGCGGCTCTGAAATGGCGACCACACGCAGCGGCGTGGCGGCATTTTCCTCCGCCCGGGCCCTGTCGACCCGCAATGATGAGCCGGAAAAGGCCAGTCGCCCCTGGGATCGTGACCGTGACGGCTTTGTACTCAGTGATGGCGCCGGCGTTGTGGTTCTGGAAGAGCTGGAACACGCCAGGGCGCGAGGAGCAACCATTTACGGCGAAGTCATCGGCTTTGGCATGAGTGATGACGCCCATCACATCACGGCCCCCCCGGCCGATGGTGAGGGCGCGGCGCGCTCCATGCGAAATGCCATCCGCGATGCCGGCATCAGCCCGGATCTGGTCGGATACATCAATGCCCATGGAACCTCTACTCAGGTTGGCGATGTGGCTGAGGTGGCTGCAGTCAAATCGGTGTTTGGCAGCCATGCGGAAAGACTGGCCATGAGTAGCACCAAATCCATGACCGGACATCTGCTGGGCGCCGCGGGTGCCGTTGAGGCTATATTCTCGGTGTTGGCAGTCCGGGACGGGGTGTTGCCGCCTACCATCAACCTTGATCATCCGGATGAAGGTTGTGATCTGGACTTTGTGGCGCACAAATCCAGAGATGCCGATGTGAAGGTCGCGCTGTCGAATTCGTTCGGCTTTGGCGGCACCAACGGGACCCTGATCGTCAGCCGCTACGAGGGTTGAGCCCGGGTGTTGAAGCTCTACTGGGCAGACGACGACTGCCTGCTCCCTGGTGACCGGGGGCTGGCATATGGAGATGGCCTGTTCGAAACCATCAGGGTGAACGGGGATTCCGCGCCTTTGCTGGTCTATCACCTTGACCGGTTGGTGCGGGATGCCGGGCGCCTGGGTATTTCTCTGAGTCGGCCCGAACTTGAGTCTGCGGTTGCCGGCGCAATGCAGCGCTATGGGGCCATTCATGGCGGCAGCCACTGGGTGCTCAAGCTGGTGGTAACCCGTGGCAGCGGTGGCCGCGGGTATCGGCCGGCAGCTGATGTCAGCCCTCATCTGTATCTGTTCCATTCCGTTCTTCCTCCGCTGCCGCCCGAAACCGGGGTCATGGTGGACTTCTCCCGGGTACCGTTGACGGTCAATCCACTCCTGTCTGGCATCAAGAGCCTCAATCGGCTGGAGCAGGTTATGGCGGCCCGGGAAATGAAGGATCCAACATTTGAGTTGCTGATGACCAACGCGGCAGGGCATGTGGTTGAAGGTACCCGGACCAATTTATTTCTGCATGGCCCAGATGGTTGGAGAACGCCTCCGGCGGCCTCGTTGGCGGTTTCCGGTGTGATGCGCCGAAAAGTGATCGAATGCCTGCATGCCGCGGGTGAGCCTTTCCGGGAATGTGAGCTGCAGGTGGAGGACCTGCTGGGCCGCGAATGCCAGGGTCTGTACCTGACCAACAGCGTGCTTGGAGTTGTTCCGGTTCGCAATCTGGCGGGCCTTGATTTGCCTGTGGGCAACCGGCTTGCGACAATTTGCGATCCTCATAAGCGACCGGATTGATGCGCGTGTTCAAAAAGCTACTCGTAGGTATTGTTGCTCTTGCTGTTCTGGCGGTTACCGGCAGTGGTCTCTGGCTCTGGCAGGGTTTGAAAACACTTGAGACCCCGGTTGTCCTTGACGAGCCGACCCTGTTTTCTGTCGAGCCCGGCACGGCGTTTGGCCAAGTGGCGCGGGAGCTGGCTACGCAAGGGTTTGTGGATGACCCGCTCTGGTTGCGAATTCACGGGCGCCTGAACCCAGAGCAGACCCTGATCAAGGCGGGAGACTACGAGTTCACCTCTGGCATGACCCCTGTCGACATGATCAACCTGATGGTGGAAGGCAAGGTAAAACTCTGGTCCGTGCAGTTTATCGAGGGCTGGACCTTTGCCGAGATGCGGGCAGCGCTGGCGCGCACCGACAGGCTCACCAGGCAGACCACCGATTGGACGGATGAGGAGATCATGGCGGCTCTGGGAGCCGAAGGGCAGCATCCCGAAGGCTGGTTTTTCCCGGATACCTACCTGTTTCACAGTGGTGAAACCGATCTCGATGTTCTCAAGCGCGCCTACAACATCATGACCGGGGTCCTTGAGGAAGAATGGCAGAACCGTGAGCAAGGGCTCCCGTATGATAGTCCCTATGAGGCATTGATCATGGCCTCGATTGTGGAGCGCGAGACCGGAGTGGCCGGCGAGCGACAACAGGTGGCCGGTGTGTTCGTCCGGCGCCTGCAGAAGGGGATGCGCCTGCAGACGGATCCAACCGTCATCTATGGCATGGGTGACAAGTACCGGGGCCGGATTGGCCGTAGTGACCTTCGTACCTGGACGCCCTATAACACCTATCGCATTGATGGCCTGCCGCCAACGCCTATTGCGTTACCGGGACGAGAATCCATTCATGCCGCGTTGCATCCGGATGACGGCGATGCCCTGTACTTTGTCGCCCGGGGGGATGGCAGTCACAAGTTTTCCCGTACGCTTGCCGAGCACCAGAAAGCCGTGCGTGAGTTCCAGCTGAACCGCCGGGAAGATTACCGTTCATTCCCGGCCCCGGATTCAGAAACCAGCAGTAACGGAGAGCAATGATTTTGGCCAGAGGGCGATTCATTACATTCGAGGGTACCGAAGGGGTTGGCAAGTCAACACAGCTGGATAACGCTGCGAAAACCCTGGAACGGCTTGGTATTGATTACATTGTGACCCGTGAGCCAGGTGGCACCCCTATGGCAGAAAGCATCCGTGAGCTGTTGCTGGCCCCCAGAGAGGAGTCAGTACACGAAACCACCGAGCTGCTGCTGATGTTTGCCGCCAGGGCTCAGCACCTCCATAACAGAATCCTCCCGGCACTTTCCGCCGGTAAGTGGGTTCTCTGTGACCGGTTTACCGATGCTACCTTCGCCTATCAGGGTGGTGGTCGTGGCGTTGCCCGAGAACGGATTGCGTTGCTGGAGGCTCTGGTTCAGGGTGAGGTGCGTCCGGACCACGTTATTCTGCTGGATGCACCTGTGGAAACCGGTATGGCTCGTGCTCGAAAGCGCGGTGAGCTTGACCGGTTTGAGCGGGAGGCGCAGGCATTTTTTCAGCGGATACGGGAAACCTATCTGGAGCGCGCGACGGAAATGCCCGGGCGCTACCATGTGGTAAACGCCGCCTTACCCCTCGAGCAGGTATCCGAGAGTGTATCAGCCCTCCTGACCGCATTGGCAAAACTGCCGGTTTCTGACTGACAGCAGACAGATCGCTGGCGAATCCCGGTGTTTTCGTGCACTTTTTGTAATGTTCTGCTTTAATTGAGGAACATTCTCGATAACGGCTTTCAGTAGTAATGCTCAACGCGAAACTTTTGAAGCTACCCACGGCTGCCCAACAGCATCACCATGAACACCACCAGATCGTGGTCGGTGTGCGCGGGCAGGCGGAGCTGAGCATTGATGGATCCGGTGCCTGCCTCGACACCTGGAAAGCCTGTCTGGTACCTACAGAGGCGCGCCACGATTATTGTGGTGATCAGCAAAACCACGTGCTGGTCATCAATGTTGATCCCTTCTGCGCAGCACTGTCGACACCACTGCACTCGGACTACGACAAGTTGATGCGGCTGTTTGAGAAGCCGCGTACGGTACAGATGGATAACCGTATTCAGGGGTTGGTCCAGTTTGCCGCCGGTGAATTCGACCGTTCACCGGATAACCGGGCGCTGCATCAGCACCTCGCCGCCAGTATTCTCCATTGCATGGCTGAGCGCATCGTCGACCGCCCCCCCGTTTCCAGTAACAGAAACAGTCTCAATCCCGAGGACATCCGCCGCTATATCGTCGGCAATCTTCACCGCAAGATAACCGTCCAGGATCTGGCCGGTGTCGCATGCCTGAGTGTGAGCCGGTTTCATGAGATTTTCCGGCAGGTTACCGGGACTACGCCGCATCAGTTTCTGCTGCAAACCCGCCTCGATCAGGCGGTTGGACTACTCTCCTCGACCTCGCTTTCGGTTTCTGAAATCAGCTATCGCACCGGCTTTTCATCGCAGAGTGCGCTGACCAACGCGCTCAGAAAACATCGGGGCATTACACCTTCCAGGCTACAACTGAATGAACATGTGGCCTGATTCAGGCGTGGATTCGTAGGTTTTGACGTCAGTCCCGTAGGATTCTGCAAAATAATCGTAGGATTTTGTAAGCCTCGAATCCGTAGTAATACTAATTTATATCGCCCGAGGACCGAGGCTCCGGAGCTGAGCTGGCTGGTCGCAAAGATCTGGCGATCAGCTATATTCAATGAGGAATCCCGGCAAGTTGATTCTTGCTACAGGTCTGACGAATCCGAGACATACAAAAAAACGGCACACAGTGCCGATCTTTGATCTGGTGTTGTGCCAATCGAGCGGATCTTATCCGACTCATAAAACCGGAGGAGCCATATGGCTATTGGAGTTTGGATCAGTCTATTTGCGTATTTCGCCCTGATGATCGTAATTGGCCTCTGGGCCATGCGCACATCATCAGCCACTGCTGAGGATTACATGCTGGGGGGCCGTGCCCTCAGTCCTAAAGTTGCGGCGTTGTCAGCCGGCGCATCAGATATGAGTGGGTGGTTGCTGCTGGGTTTGCCCGGCGCCCTCTATGTTACCGGTCTGGCCTCGGCCTGGATTGGTATCGGTCTGTTTGTTGGTGCTTTCATCAACTGGGTTGTGGTTGCACCCCGGCTGCGGGAGCAGACCGTGCATTATGGCAATGCACTCACCATCCCGGCGTTTCTGGCCAACCGTTTCCCAACCAAGGCTCTGCCGCTGCGCACAGTATCCGCCATCGTTATCGTGCTGTTCTTCGCGGTTTATACCGCCTCTGGCCTGGTTGCCGGCGGCAAGCTGTTTGAAAGCGCCTTCGCTGGTATCTTTAACTTCGGTGGCATGAGCGACTACGCCGCCGGTATTGTGATCACCCTGGGTGTGGTGCTGGCGTACACCGTTGTTGGCGGCTTCCTCGCGGTGAGCATGACGGACTTCGTGCAGGGCTGCATCATGATGCTCGCTCTGGTCATCATGCCTGCAGTAGTGCTGTTCGGCGAAGGCGGTGGTGGTTTCGCCCAGGCTTCCGAGACCTTGAACAGTGTGGATCCAACGCTCCTGTCGTGGACGGAAGGGCTCACGGTGATTGGCTGGTTGTCGGCGGTTACCTGGGGGCTCGGCTATTTCGGCCAGCCGCACATCATCGTACGTTTCATGGCTATCCGTACCGTGGGTGAGGTAGGGACTGCCCGTAATATCGGTATGTCCTGGATGGGCATCTCCCTGATTGGCGCGATCGCGCTGGGTGTGTTTGGCCGTGCCTACGCTGTACGTAATGGCCTGGACGTTGCTGATCCGGAAACCATTTTCATTGTTCTGTCAGATCTGTTGTTCCACCCGCTGATTACCGGTTTCCTGTACGCCGCTCTGCTGGCGGCAGTCATGAGTACCATCTCCAGTCAGTTGCTGGTTTCCTCCGCCTCGCTGACCGAAGACTTCTACCGTCTGTTCCTGCGCAAGGAAGCCACGGATAAAGAGTGTGTCAATGTTGGCCGGGCCTGTGTTGTGGCGGTTGGCCTGGTGGCAGCCTTTATCGCGTCTGATCCGGATTCCCAGGTTCTGGGGCTGGTCAGTAACGCCTGGGCGGGCTTCGGTGCTGCCTTTGGTCCGCTGATCATTCTGGCTCTGACCTGGCCGCGTACCAACGGTGCAGGCGCACTGGCTGGCCTGATTGTGGGTGCAGCCACCGTGATGATCTGGATCTCTCTGGGCTGGAATGGTGAGTTCATGGGTGGCCCGGGTGTGTATGAGATTATCCCGGGCTTCGTTGCTGCGTTTATCGCTATCGTTGTGGTAACTCTGGCCACTTCCGATGCCGGTGAGTACCAGCACATCGAACGGTGATGATTCACGTGCACTGAATAAGGGGCTCCTTCGGGAGCCCTTTTTTTGTCCTTGAACAATGGAGTGTCGCCGGTCATGGGGGTGGCCGGGCCTGTGTGTCAGGACCAAAAAAACGCCAGCCCGAAGGCTGGCGTTTTCAGATCAGAGGTAGGTTACCTCAGAAGATCTCAGGCTACGGAAGCCTCAGATGCTTTCTGGGTGTACTCTTCCATCTGGTCGAAGTTGAGATACTTGTAGATCTCTTTGGACATGCTGTTCAGGTCCTTGGCGTACTCCATGTACTCCGCCGGAGTCGGGAGTTTGCCCAGTACCGCGCCCACAGCAGCCAGTTCCGCGGAGGTCAGGTACACGTTGGCACCATCACCCAGGCGGTTCGGGAAGTTACGGGTAGAGGTAGACAGGACCGTTGACTTCGGTGCTACACGTGCCTGGTTACCCATGCACAGGGAGCAGCCCGGCATCTCGGTGCGAACACCGGCGGTGCCGTAGGTGTTGAAGTAGCCTTCTTCCATCAGCTGCTGCTGGTCCATCTTGGTGGGCGGAGACATCCACAGACGGGTGCTCAGGGCGCCCTTGTGTTGCTCCAGCAGCTTGCCAGCGGCACGGAAGTGACCAATGTTGGTCATGCAGGAACCGATGAACACTTCGTCTACCTTGTCACCAGCCACTTCGGACAGGAACTTGGCATCGTCAGGGTCGTTCGGGCAGCACACGATCGGCTCTTTGATGTCAGCCAGATCGATTTCGATCACGTGGGCGTATTCCGCGTCTTTATCAGCACGCATCAGCTTCGGATCTTTCAGCCACTCTTCCATCTGCTGGGCGCGACGCTCCAGGGTACGCGGATCGCCGTAACCTTCAGCAATCATCCAGCGCAGCATTACGATGTTCGAGCGCAGGTACTCAGCCACGGAGTCTTCCGACAGGTTGATGGTACAACCGGCAGCGGAACGCTCGGCAGAGGCGTCAGACAGTTCGAACGCCTGCTCGACAGTCAGGTGCTCCAGACCTTCGATCTCCAGAATACGGCCGGAGAATTCGTTGATCTTGCCTTTCTTCTCAACAGTCAGCATGCCCTGCTTGATGCCGTACAGCGGGATGGCGTGTACCAGGTCACGCAGGGTGATGCCAGGCTGCATTTCGCCTTTGAAGCGAACCAGAACGGATTCCGGCATATCCAGCGGCATAACGCCGGTAGCAGCGGCAAAGGCCACCAGGCCAGAACCGGCCGGGAAGGAGATGCCCATCGGGAAACGGGTGTGGGAGTCACCACCAGTGCCCACAGTGTCCGGCAGCAGCATGCGGTTCAGCCAGGAGTGGATGATGCCGTCGCCCGGACGCAGGGAAACACCGCCACGGGTGCGGATGAAGTCCGGCAGGGTGTGCTGCATTTCAACGTCAACCGGCTTCGGATAAGCGGCGGTGTGACAGAAGGACTGCATCACCAGGTCTGCCTGGAAGCCCAGACACGCCAGGTCTTTCAGCTCGTCACGGGTCATCGGGCCAGTGGTGTCCTGGGAGCCTACGGTCGTCATGTGCGGCTCACAGTAGGTGTTCGGGCGAACGCCTTTGCCTTCCGGCAGACCGCATGCCTTGCCAACCATCTTCTGGGCCAGGGTGAAACCCTTGTCGCCAGCTTCAGGATCTTTCGGCAGACGGAAGATGTCAGTAGCGCCCATGCCCAGAGCCTGGCGGGCCTTGTTGGTCAGACCACGGCCGATGATCAGCGGAATACGGCCGCCGGCCTGAACTTCGTCCAGGATCACATCAGATTTGAACTTGAACTCGGAGATGGTTTCACCGGCTTCGTTCAGGATCTTGCCTTCGTACGGGCGGATTTCGATGACGTCGCCCATGTTCATGTCGTCAACCGGGGCCTCGAATACCAGAGCACCGGCATCTTCCATGGTGTTGAAGAAGATCGGGGCAACCTTGTTACCGATACAGACACCGCCAGCGCGCTTGTTCGGCACGCCCGGGATGTCTTCACCGAAGAACCACAGAACAGAGTTGGTGGCAGACTTACGGGAAGAACCGGTACCCACTACGTCACCAACGAAGGCAACGGGCAGGCCCTTGGATTTGATTTCGTCGATCTGGCTCATCGGGCCAGTTACGCCGGGCTCTTCCGGCTTCAGGCCGTCACGTTCCATTTTATAGGCAGCGCGGGCGTGCAGCGGGATGTCCGGGCGGGACCAGGCATCCGGGGCCGGAGACAGGTCGTCGGTGTTGGTTTCGCCGGTCACCTTGAACACCACCATTTTGGTGCTCTCGGGAACCTTCTTCTTGTTGGTGAACCACTCGGCGTTGGCCCAGGACTCAACCACAGACTTGGCAACGGCGTTGCCGGCGTCCATCTTTTCCTTCACATCGTTGAAGGCGTCGAACATCAGCAGGGTTTTCTTCAGCTGCTCACCGGCCAGTTCGGCCAACTCGCTGTTGTCCAGCAGCTCAACCAGGGTCTCGATGTTGTAACCGCCCTGCATCATGCCCAGCAGTTTCACAGCGTATTCTTTGCTGACCAGCGGGGAAGAGGCTTCGCCCTTGGCGATGGCAGACAGGAATGCAGCCTTAACGTAGGCAGCTTCGTCTACGCCCGGCGGAATGCGGTTTTCCAGCAGGTAAACCAGGGTTTCTTCTTCACCGGCCGGCGGGTTCTTCAGCAGGTCAACCAGGGCGGCGGTCTGCTCGGCGTTCAGGGGCTTGGGGGGAATACCCAGGGCTTCACGTTCGGCAACGTGTTCACGATAGGCTTCTAACACGATATGGACCCTCATCAGTTGGAATGTTCCGCGCTGTGGGCGTGGTGCCCGGCGGGAGTTTTTTGGCGAAAAGGCCGCAGGAGCCTCTGAATAACGCCTCAAATCACTGATGGGGTTTCAGGATTTATTCAGAGACTCCTTGATCTGGCGCTGCATTCTATAGGAAACCCCTTATAAAGTTAAGTTGGACAGAGGTCGGAGGAATCTGTTAAGTGCGCTATACTCCGGCCTCCCGAATTTTCAGCCTGAACCGCGATATGAACGACGCCCTGCAAGAAATTCACGATTTCCTACCGTGCCGTACCCCGCAAACCTGGATTGACAGCGCCCTGGCAAACCAGGACCTGCTGCTGATCGACCATGCGCACTGTGAAAAAAAGGCCGCGTCCACGGCGCTGAGTCTGATGTACCGTTACGTGGACAACACCGAGTTGCTCAACAAGATGTCGCGTCTGGCCCGAGAGGAACTGAGGCACTTCGAGCAGGTACTGGCGATCATGAAAAAGCGGGGGGTTACCTATGCCCATCTGTCACCGGCACGGTATGCCGCCGGCCTGCGGGAAGCGGTACGAACAGAGGATCCCGGGCGGCTGGTCGATGTCTTGATCGTCGGCGCCATTATTGAGGCCAGATCCTGTGAGCGTTTTGCTGCCCTGGCTCCCTCGCTGGATGAAAAGCTGGCTGAGTTCTACAACAGCCTGCTTAAATCCGAGGCACGTCATTACCAGGATTACCTGACGCTGGCCGAGCAGGCCAATGGTGGCCCGGTGGATGAACGCGTTGTGCAGTTCCTGGCCATCGAGCAAAAGCTGATTGAATCTCCGGATTCCGAGTTCCGCTTTCACAGCGGCCCGGTTCTGGCAGGTTGAAGCTCCTGGCAAAGTGACATCCAGCGGGCGATTCCGGCGCTGCGGTATTTCTGTTTGTGCAGAATGAAGTAGAACTGACGGTCGAATTTCCGATAGTCGGGGACGCTCAGGGGGACCAGGCTACCGCGTTTGAAAGCGTCGGCCAGAACTACTTTGGACAGGCATCCGATGCCCAGATCCGCCTCGACGGCCCGTTTGATGGCCTCGGTATGTTCCAGTTCCAGCAGGATGTTGAGGTCTGGCAACAGGCCGTGCATCCCCCGTTCGAAGCTCTGCCGCGTGCCAGATCCCGGTTCCCTCATAATCCAGACCGCCTGACGAAGGTCCTCGTCGGTCAGAGCCTGTTTTCGGGCCAGGGGGTGTGACGGAGAGCAGAATACCGTCAGTTCGTCTTCCCGCCAGGGAATTACCTCCAGCTCCGGGGACTGTAGCTCGCCTTCAATCAGACCGATATCCAGTTCGAAGTCCCGGACCCGGCGGGCTATGGAGCTGGTGTTGGCCACCTCCAGTGAAACTTTCGGGCGGGTAGGGGTATTCATGTATTTGGCCATCACGCCCACGGCCAGATAGTTCCCTATAGTCAGGGTAGCGCCGACTTTCAGGGCGCCGACTTCTGAATGTTTACTGAACGCCTGTTCCAGTTCCGTGGCCTGCGCCAGCAGGGACTCTGCCTTGGGCCGGTAGAGTCGGCCGAGTTCGTTCAATTGCAGCCGTTTGCCCACGCGGTCGAAGAGCTGGATATCGAACTGGCTCTCCAGTTCTTTCAGGGCGCTGCTGGCGGCGGACTGGGACATGGCCAGCGATTCGGCAGCCCGGGTGATGTTCTGGAAATGGGCGGCGGCCAGGAAAACTTCGAGCTGACGAAAGCTGTATTTCATAGGGTCTCTTCCGGTGGAAGCTGTTTATCGGAAAAATCGAATAGCCTTATGAAAACAGCCCGTTTTGTCGATTTCAAGCAAAAGGTTAAACTATTCTCAATTCCTGATGGACTGACGTTAATAGGCGAGGGCTCCCATGAGCAACCTGATGAAAGAAACCGTAACCAGTGTGCACCACTGGAACGATACGCTGTTCAGCTTCAAGACCAGTCGGGATCCCGGCTTCCGCTTCAAGAACGGTCATTTTGTAATGATCGGTCTGGAGACAGATGGCAAACCGTTGATGCGCGCCTACAGTATTGCCAGTGCGAACTATGAAGAAGAGCTGGAGTTTTTCTCTATCAAAGTTCCTGATGGCCCGCTGACCTCGCGCCTGCAACAGATCAAAGTGGGTGACGAGATTCTGGTCAGCCGCAAGCCAACGGGTACGCTGGTATTGGACAATCTTCTGCCGGGCCGAAATCTCTGGCTGATCAGCACCGGCACCGGGCTGGCACCGTTCATGAGCATCATCAAGGATCCGGAAGTTTACGAAGCCTATGACAAGGTGATTCTCACCCACGGTGTGCGCTACATCTCCGAGCTGGCGTACCAGCAAGAGATTGAAGAACTGCCGGAGAACGAATTCTTTGGTGAGATGGTCAGTGGCAAGCTGGTGTATTACCCGACCGTGACCCGGGAGCCCTTCCGCAACCAGGGTCGTCTGACGGATGCCATGGAAACCGGCAAGATCACACGGGATCTGGGGTTGCCGGATTTCGACGTGGAGCAGGACCGCTTCATGATCTGTGGCAGCCCGAGCATGCTGAAGGACACCTGTGCCATTCTCGATAACATGGGCTTCCGCGAAGCCCGTGGTGGCGACATGGGCCACTATGTGATTGAGCGGGCTTTTGTGGAGCAGTAACTGCGACTAAAGTACTAGCGGAAAATCCTGTGGTTAACGCCACAGGATTTTTTTTGCGACAAAATTTGTGTGTATAGTTTGCGCTCTTTCATAGCAGGACTATGCCCATGTTTACCCTCGACATTCAGCCTCGATTCAGTGATACAGACGCGCTTGGTCATATCAGCAATACCTCCCTGCCGGTTTGGTTCGAGCAGGGACGTACTCCGATATTTCGGATTTTCCACCCGTCGCTGGACGTAAAAACCTGGCCGCTGATCATTGCCCGGCTGGAGATCGACCTGTTGGCCCAGAGTTACTGGCACATGCCCGTTGAGATCAGAACCGGCGTGGGCAACATTGGTAACAGCTCGTTCCAGGTGGTTCAGGAGGCCTGGCAGGATGGCAAGCAGATCGCCCGTGGTGTCGCGACACTGATTCACTTCGATTACGAAAATGAAAAGTCTGTTCCCATCCCTGAGGCCATCAAGGCAGAATTGGCTGAACATAAGGTCAAGGATACGGCGTAGTGGTGCCGTCAATGGAGGAGCTGTGACCTCAAGGCTTTCTTGTCTGGCGATGGCGCTGGCAGGCTCTCTGCTGCTGGCCGGCTGTGATTCCGGGGAAGAGCAGGGTGCGCCTGATGATCCCTCGGGTTCCTCCCGGCGGGCGGTTTCGGGTGTGGATATTTCCCAGGCCCTGGAGCCGGCTCAACTGGACTGGGTCGGCCAGAGGATTTTCCAGAATGAGTGTGCGGGGCGGTTCCAGTGCCTGGTGCACTGGAACGAGGGGGAAGCCTTCCCGTCCCTGGGTATAGGACACTTCATCTGGTATCCGGAGGGGGTTGAGGGCCGTTTTGTCGAGAGCTTTCCGCAGTTGATTGCCTACATGAGTCAGCGACAGGCGTCGGTGCCGGACTGGTTGCGCGGGCTTGATCCTCTGGATGCTCCCTGGCCGGATCGCGCGGCCTTTATGCAGATGCAGGATTCGATCCGCGTTGCCGAACTTCGGGAGTTTCTGGCAGGCACTCAGGGTTTGCAGGCAGAATTCATCTTTCGCCGCGCCCAGGAGTCGCTGGGCACTATTCTGGATGAGGTTCCCGATCATCATCAGAAAGTTGTTCAGGGTTATCTTGAGGAGTTGAGCGCTACCCCGGGTGGCGTCTATGCACTGATGGATTATGTCAATTTCAAAGGTGAAGGGCTTGCTGAATCCGAGCGCTACAAAGGTGAGGGTTGGGGGTTGTTGCAGGTGCTCCTCGCCATGGATCCGGAGCCGGGGCAATCGACCCTTGATGCGTTCCGGGTGGCGGCGGGGGAGGTGTTGACCCGCCGCGCCCGAAATGCCGAAAATCCGATTGAGCGGGAGCGCTGGCTGCCCGGTTGGCTAAAACGGCTGGAAACCTACCGGGAGCCCATCACCGACACGATGGCTACAAAGGCCTCTTGAGCAGCTCGGGTTCCTGCCCCGGGCGAGCTTTCAGCCACCAGATATTCTTATCCCAGTCTCCCAATACAATCCTGCGTGCGGGCTTGCCATTGGCTTCCAGCTCATGAATGGCAGGACGGTGGGTATGGCCGTGAATCATCAGTTGAACATCATGGGCCTCCAGTTCTTTCACCACTTCCTCGGGGGTCACATCCATGATGGTCTCAGCCTTGCCCTGATTCTTCGCCATGGAGATTTCCCGCAGTTGCCGTGCCATCAGCTGACGATCTTTGAGTGGGCGGGAGAGAAGCATCTTCACCGTTTGCGGGTTACGCATGTTGGCCCGGAACTTCTGATATTCCACATCGGCCGTGCAGAGGCTGTCACCGTGCATCAGTAGGGCGGGTGTGCCATACAGATCCACTACCGTCGGATCATCCAGCAGGGTGGCGCCGGCGCGCGCGCAGAAATCTTCGCCAATGAGGAAGTCCCGGTTGCCGTGCATCAGGTAAATATCGGTGCCTGTGTCCCGCACCTCCCGCAAGGCCGCCGCTACCTGTTCCTGCAGCGGGGTTCGCTCGTCATCTCCAATCCAGGCTTCAAAAAAGTCGCCAAGAATGTATAGACGCTCAACGCCCAAGGCTTTGTCTCTGAGGAAGGTCAGAAACGCACCCGTAATATCCGGGCGCGATTCTTCCAGGTGCAGATCCGAGATAAACAGCGTGGTCACGCGTCCTCCAGAACCTCGGCTTTTTCAATCACTACGTCCTCAAACGGGACGTCCTGGTGGCCGGCGCGCATGGTGGTGCGAACGGCGCGGATCTTGTTGACGGTCTCCATGCCCTCGGCCACCTTGCCGAATACGCAGTAGCCCCAGCCCTCTGCGTTCTTGGCGGTGTGGTCCAGAAAACCGTTGTTCTCAACGTTGATGAAGAACTGGGCGGTGGCGGAGTGGGGGTCCATGGTGCGGGCCATGGCAATGGTGCCGACCATGTTGCTCAGGCCGTTGTCAGCCTCGTTCTGGATAGGTTCGCGGGTTTTGCGCGGCGTCATGCCAGGCTCAAAGCCGCCGCCCTGAATCATGAAGTTGCTGATAACGCGGTGAAAAATCAGGCCATCATAGAAACCGTCGCGAACGTATTGTTCGAAGTTTTTAGCGGTTTCCGGGGCTTTCTCGTAGTCCAGTTCCAGTTTGATATCACCGAAGTTTGTCTGCAGCAGAATCATCAGGGTTTCCTGTGTTTGGGGATCGGAATGTTTAAAGTGGCTATTGTACTCAAGAGTTTCGTCCGGTGCATGAGTCCGGCATGGATTTGTGAGTATAATAGGCGGTTTAAACGGAGCATCCGGACAGCTCCCATGATTCATTCCCTGTTAACAGAGATTGTATGAGCGCCGAGTCGAAGAAAGCCCACAATTTTATCCAGAGCCTGATTGAAGACGCCATCGCCAAAGGGGAGCACACCGGCAAGGTGGTCACCCGCTTCCCCCCGGAGCCTAATGGCTATCTGCACATTGGTCATGCCAAATCGATCTGTTTGAACTTCGGCATTGCCGAAACCTTTAACGGTGTGTGCAACCTGCGCTTTGACGACACCAACCCGGAAAAGGAAAACCAGGAGTATATCGACGCTATCAAGCAGGACGTGGAGTGGCTGGGCTACGAGTGGGCCGGCGAGGTGTGTTACGCGTCGGATTACTTTGATCAGCTCTATGCCTTTGCCGAAGAGCTCATTCAGAAAGATAAGGCCTATGTCTGTGCCCTGAATGCGGAGCAGATGGCCGAATATCGGGGTTCGCTGAAAGAGCCCGGCAAGAACAGCCCATACCGGGATCGCCCGGTAGAGGAAAGCCTGCAGCTGTTCCGGGACATGCGCGACGGCAAGTTCCAGAACGGTGAGTTGGTATTGCGGGCCAAGATTGATATGGCATCCCCGAATATCAACCTGCGGGACCCGATTCTGTACCGGATTCGCTACGCGGATCATCACCAGACCGGCAGCAAGTGGTGCATCTATCCGATGTACGACTTTACCCATCCGATCTCCGATGCCCTGGAAGGCGTTACTCATTCCCTGTGTACCCTGGAATTCGAGGATCACCGGCCACTGTACGACTGGGTGCTGGATAACATCACCATTCCCTGTCATCCGCGCCAGATCGAATTTGCCCGGCTGAATCTGAACTACACCATTACCAGCAAGCGCAAACTGAAGCGGCTGGTGGATGAAAACGTGGTGGACGGCTGGAACGATCCCCGGATGCCGACGATTTCCGGCATGCGCCGTCGTGGTTACACACCGGAGTCCATTCGCAACTTCTGCGACATGATCGGCGTGAACAAGGCCGGTGGCACCGTGGATGTCGGTATGCTGGAGCACGCTATCCGAGAAGATCTGAATAACCGTGCGCCTCGTGCCATGTGCGTGATGCGTCCGCTCAAGGTCACCCTGACCAACTACCCGGCTGACCAGACGGAGACCCTGACTCTGCCGGTGCATCCACAGAATCCGGATATGGGCGAGCGGGAAGTGACCTGGAGTCAGACCCTGTTTATTGACCGGGAAGATTTCGAGGTAGAGCCGCCACGCAAGTGGAAGCGGCTGGCCCCGGAACAGGCGGTGCGGCTGCGCGGTGGTTACGTGATGACCTGCAAAGAAGTTGTGCGTGATGACAGCGGCGAGATTGTCGAGCTCAAGTGCGAATACGACCCGAATACCCTGGGCGTGAACCCAGAGGGCTACAAACCCAACGGCGTGATTCACTGGGTGTCGGCCAGCGACAGCGTGGAGGCGGATATCAATCTGTACGACCGCCTGTTCAACCACGAGTCTCCGGACAGCGACAAGGAAGGCGATTTTCTGGATCATCTGAACCCGGAATCTCTGGTCGTTCTCAAAGGTGCCCGCGTTGAGAAAAGTCTGGCTCAGCCCCGCACCGATCTGCCGTACCAGTTCGAGCGCGAGGGATACTTTTTCTGCGACCAGGAACTGACTGAAAAAGCTTGCAAGCCGGTGTTCAATCGTACCGTAACGCTGCGGGATTCCTGGGGTAAGGGAGGCAAGTAATGCGTATCTACAATACGCTGACACAGCAAAAGGAAGCGTTCAAAACCCTGGAGCCTGGCAAGGTTCGTATGTACGTGTGCGGCATGACGGTCTACGACTATTGCCATCTGGGCCATGCCCGGGTGCTGGTGGCGTTTGACGTGGTGACTCGGTACCTGCGGCATCGCGGATACGACGTACACTACGTGCGGAACATTACCGATATCGACGACAAGATCCTGCGCCGGGCGGATGAAAACGGTGAGGTGTATACCGACCTGACCGACCGGATGATCCGGGCCATGCACGAGGATGAGGCGAAGCTCGGCGTGCTGTCACCCAATGATGAGCCTCGGGCGACTGCCTTTATCGACGACATCATTGCCATGATCCAGAAGCTGATCGCCGGTGGCCACGCCTACGCTGCCGATAATGGCGACGTGTACTTTGCCGTGGAGTCTTTCCCGGATTACGGCAAACTGAGCAAGAAAAAGCTGGAAGATCTGGTAGCCGGTGCTCGAGTGGATGTGCAGGAAGCCAAGCGCAGCCCTGCGGACTTTGCGCTCTGGAAGGCCGCCAAGCCAGGCGAGGTGAGCTGGCAGTCGCCGTGGGGCGAAGGGCGCCCCGGATGGCATATTGAGTGTTCCGCCATGTCCACCAAGTGCCTGGGTGATACCTTCGATATTCACGGTGGCGGGCCGGATCTGCTGTTCCCTCACCATGAAAACGAAATCGCCCAGTCAGAATGTGCCACTGGCCACACCTTTGTGCACACCTGGATGCATGCTGGCGCCATTCGGGTGAACAAGGAAAAGATGTCCAAGTCGCTGGGCAACTTTTTTACCATTCGCGAGATTCTGGAAAAGTACCCGGCGGAAGTGGTTCGCTATTTCCTGGTGTCCAGCCACTACCGCAGCCAGGTGGATTACTCCGAAGACAACCTGGCGGAGGCCGGGCGAACCTTGACCAAGCTCTATCATGCCCTGCGGGGTATCGTGCCGGCGAAAGAAGCGGATGTAGCGGAAACGGACCACGACCGTCGTTTTGCCGAGGTAATGGATGATGATTTCAATACTGCTGGCGCCATTGCCGTGCTGCATGCAGTGGCGAATGACATCAATCATTACCGCCGGGAAGGTGATGAAGAAGCCGCCAAGCGCAGCGCGGCCGTTCTGGTGCGGCTGGGTGCTGTGCTCGGTCTGCTGCAGCAGAACCCGGAAGCCTTCTTTCAGGCGGATACCGGCAGTGAGCTGACCGCCGAGGACATCGAGGCCATGATTCAGGCCCGTGCCGATGCCCGCAAAGCCAAAGACTTTGCGGAGGCTGATCGCATTCGCGATGATCTGCTGGAGAAGGGCATTATCCTGGATGACAGCCGAGAAGGAACCACCTGGCGCCGGAGCCAGGACTGAGTTGATTCGCGCAATGTCGCATTGTACCGGTGGGAATGACCTTGTAGGGAATTTCACGTACAATGCGGCGCTCTAATCAGAACGTCCCCGCGCTTTCAGGCGCCATCAGGGGAGTCGGGAACTACAAACCCATTGAGGCAAGCAACGATGACAGAACGCGTTCAAGTTGGCGGCATCCAGATCGCCAAGAATCTGTACGATTTTGTAAATAACGAAGCGATTCCGGGCACCGGTATTGACGCTGACAAGTTCTGGGCCGAGTTCGACAAGATCGTGAACGAGCTCGCTCCGCGCAATCGCGAGCTGCTGCTCAAGCGTGACGAAATCCAGGAAAAAATGGATACCTGGAACCGCGAGCACAAGGGCCAGAAACTGGACATGGCCGAGTATAAGGCGTTCCTGAAAGACATCGGCTATCTGGTAGATGAGCCGGCGGATTTCAAAATCTCCACCTCCAATGTGGATCCGGAAATCGCCACCATGGCTGGCCCGCAGCTGGTAGTGCCGGTCATGAATGCCCGTTTCGCCCTGAACGCGGCTAACGCCCGCTGGGGTAGCCTGTACGATGCCCTGTACGGTACTGACGCTATTTCTGAGGAAGATGGTGCTGAGAAAGGTCGTGGCTACAATCCGGTTCGTGGCGCGAAGGTGATTGAGTGGGCCCGCAACCTGCTGGATGGCTCTGCGCCTCTGGCTTCCGGCAGCCATAAAGACGCCGCAAAATACTACATCGATGGCGGCAAGCTGGCGGTTAAACTTCAGAATGGTGACGTGACCGGCCTGAAAGACGAGGCCGGTTTTGTGGGTTACACCGGCGCTGCCGATGCTCCCACCGGCGTTCTGCTGGTGAAAAACGGCATGCATTTCGAAATCCAGATCGATGCCAGCCATCCGATCGGCAAGGATGACGGTGCCCACGTTAAAGACGTTCTGATGGAATCGGCCCTGACCACCATCATGGACTGCGAAGACTCCGTTGCCGCGGTAGATGCTGATGACAAGGTTGTCGCCTACAAGAACTGGCTTGGTCTGATGAAGGGCGATCTGGAAGAGTCCTTCGAGAAGGGCGGCCAGATGATGACTCGTCGCATGAATGGCGATCGCACCTACACTGGCGCCGATGGCAGCGAGCTGACCCTCAAGGGCCGCAGCCTGCTGTTCGTTCGTAACGTTGGTCACCTGATGACTAACCCGGCCATTCTGCTGAAGGATGGTAGCGAAATCCCCGAGGGTCTGATGGACGGCCTGGTAACGTCCCTGATCGCCATCCACGACCTGAAGGGCGACGGCAAATTCCAGAACAGCACCAAGGGTTCTGTGTACATTGTTAAGCCCAAGCAGCACGGCCCGGAAGAAGTGGCGTTCACCAATGAATTCTTCGGTCGTGTTGAAGACGCTCTTGGTCTGCCGCGCTTCACCCTGAAAGTGGGCATCATGGACGAAGAGCGTCGCACCACGGTGAACCTGAAGGCCTGCATCCACGCGGCCAAAGAGCGCACCGTGTTTATCAATACCGGCTTCCTGGATCGCACCGGTGATGAGATTCATACATCCATGGAGTTGGGTCCCTTCATCCGTAAGGGGCCGATGAAGCAGGCCGCCTGGATCAACGCCTACGAGCAGTGGAACGTGGACATCGGCCTGGAAGCCGGTCTGTCTGGCGTTGCCCAGATTGGTAAGGGTATGTGGGCCATGCCGGATCTGATGGCAGGCATGCTGGAGGCCAAGATCGGTCATCCGAAGGCTGGTGCCAACACCGCCTGGGTTCCGTCTCCGACAGCCGCTACCTTGCATGCCACTCACTACCACCAGGTGAACGTGTTTGATGTGCAGAAAGAGCTGGCCAACCGTCAGCGCGCGTCTCTGGACGACATCCTGACTGTGCCGGTGATGGAGGATCCGTCGTCCTTGAGCGCCGAGGACATTCAGCAGGAACTGGACAACAACGCCCAGGGTATCCTTGGCTACGTTGTACGCTGGATCGACCAGGGTGTGGGCTGCTCCAAGGTGCCTGACATCAACGATGTGGGCCTGATGGAAGACCGTGCGACACTGCGTATTTCTTCGCAGCTGCTGACCAACTGGTTGTACCACGGCATCTGCTCTGAAGAGCAGATCATGGAAACCATGAAGCGCATGGCTGCGGTTGTTGATAAGCAGAACGCTGGTGATGCGGCATACCGCAACATGGCTCCGAACTTTGATGACAGCATCGCCTTCCAGGCCGCTGTGGATCTGGTTCTGAAGGGTCGCGAACAGCCGGCCGGTTACACTGAGCCGCTGCTGCACGCTTACCGTCAGAAGGCCAAGGCCAAATACGGGCAGTAAAACGCCCGTCCATAAAAAACCCCGCTTCGGCGGGGTTTTTTATTGGGGTTGCCCCCGCTGACGAAGAGTTCGTGGGATGGCGCGTCAGGTGTCGGCGTGCAGCACGTCGGCGGCGTAAAGGGTGTTTTCCAGCAGGGTGGCAATGGTCATGGGGCCGACGCCGCCCGGTACCGGGGTGATGTAAGCCGCACGCTCTGCTGCAGCGTCAAAATCGACATCGCCACAGAGTTTGCCATCATCCATCCGGTTGATGCCCACATCAATGACGGTGGCGCCGCGTTTGACCCACTCGCCCTTGATGATGCCCGGTTTGCCCACTGCGGCCACCAGGATGTCTGCTTCCCCAACAAATTTCTCGAGATTGTCGGTAAATCGATGGCATACCGTTGTCGTGGCTCCCTTTAGCAGCAGTTCCATGCTCATGGGGCGACCGACAATGTTGGAGGCCCCGACAATAACTGCGTGCTGGCCTTTGTAGGGGGTGCCAATGGAGTCCAGCAGGGTGATGACGCCTGCCGGTGTGCAGGGCCGCAGGGTAGGCTTGCGCTGCATCAGGCGGCCGATGTTGTAGGGATGAAAGCCGTCTACGTCCTTGTCGGGCCGTATCTTTACCAGAATCGGATCAGCATCCAGGTGCGAGGGCAGGGGAAGTTGAACCAGTATGCCGTCAACGGCGGGGTTCTCGTTCAGCTCGTCAACCAGCGCTTCCAGTGCCGCCTGGGAGGTATCTTCCGGCAAATCATAGGACAGCGACAGGATGCCTGCCTGCTCGCAGGCCTTGCGTTTGTTGCCAACGTATACCTGGGATGCCGGATCGTGACCGACCAGTACCACGGCCAGCCCGGGCGCTCTCAGGCCCTTCTGTTTTCTGGCTTCGACACCGGCGGCCACCTGTTGCCGGACCTGTGCAGCAATTTCTTTTCCGTTAATCAGTTTGGCGCTCATGTTTCCGTCTTGTCGGTTTGGGCGTAAAAGTGAAGGCCGGGCATTGTCTCATGCTTCAGGGTTAACGCCAATGTAGAGGGGTGGTCGGGAACTCCAGCGGTTACAGGTGGTCACTTATAGGACTGTCTCGGCAAGGAATTTTCAATTCCGTGTTGACGGACGCGATCGGCGCCGGTAATATGCGCGCCAACTTTGCTGAGGCACTTGTTGTTCAGTTAACGGGGTATAGCGCAGTCTGGTAGCGCGCCTGCTTTGGGAGCAGGATGTCGGGAGTTCGAATCTCTCTACCCCGACCACTTTCTGGATATTCAGGTGGGCGAACGGTCAAGCGCCCGTAGCTCAGCTGGATAGAGCATCCGCCTTCTAAGCGGATGGTCGCAGGTTCGAGTCCTGCCGGGCGCGCCATCTCGTTAATCGCAGATTGGTACCGGACTCGCCGAACCAGCAAAGTTGATGTTAGCAGTAGCGTGCCGGATGGCACCTCCCTGATGTGGTGGACGTAGCTCAGTTGGTAGAGCTCAGGATTGTGACTCCTGCGGTCGAGGGTTCGAACCCCTTCGTCCACCCCACTTTTCCCCTTGTTTGTTTCCGCGTACCCTGATTCCTTGTTATGGTTCAGAGCGACGCCGGATATGCGAGAGTGGCGGAATTGGTAGACGCACTGGATTTAGGTTCCAGCGGGGCAACCCGTGAGAGTTCAAGTCTCTCCTCTCGCACCACCCTTTCTTTTTTCTGATTTGTCCCCATTGTGTTTCCGTATCGCGTTGTTATGCGCGTCTCAAACCCATATTCAGGGTGGCCGGGTGATTCTCTCGGCGGGGCAAACCGTGATAAACTACCGGCTTTTAATTTTGCGTCCCTTTGGGGTGAGCTGCTCCTGCCGGGATTTTGGTTTAATTTTCATTCACCTACAGAATCTGTAATTTGAGGAACTTCCATGCAAGTGTCTGTTGAAACGACCTCCAACATCGAGCGTCGCATGACGATTGGTGTGCCCGCCCAGGAAATCGACCAGGCGGTTCAGAAACGCCTGCAGGAAACTGCTCGCACCGTGCGCCTGAACGGTTTCCGCCCTGGCAAGGTTCCCATGAGCGTGGTCAAGCGTCGTTTTGGTGACAGCATCCGCCAGGAAGTGGTTGGCGAGGCTATGCGCGACAACTACATCAAGGCGCTGCAGGAGCAGGATATCAATCCGGCTGGCTGGCCCAAGCTGGAGCCGAAGACCATGGAAGAAGGCAAGGATCTCGAGTTTGTCGCGATTTTTGAGGTTCTGCCGGAAATTGAGCTGGGTGATCTGAGCAAGATCAACGTTGAGAAGCCGGTGTCTGAAGTTGCCGACAAGGATATCGACAATATGATCGATAACCTGCGTCGCCAGCAGGCCACCATGAAAGAAGTCAAGCGCAAGTCCAAGAACAAGGACATTGTGACTATCGACTTCAAGGGCTCCATCGATGGGGAAGAATTCGAAGGTGGCTCCGCTGAAGGTCATCGTCTGACCCTGGGTTCAGGTCAGATGATCCCTGGTTTTGAAAAGGGCATTGTGGGTGGTAAAGCCGGCGAAGAGCTGGAAATCGATGTCACTTTCCCTGAGGACTACCATAACGAAGACCTGGCGGGTAAAGATGCCAAGTTCGCTATCACTATCCACAAGGTAGAAGAGCCGCAGCTGCCGGAGCTGGATCAGGAATTCTTCAAGCGTTTCGGCATCGAAGCTGAAGACGAAGCCGCTTTCCGCGAGGAAGTGAAGAAGAACATGGAGCGCGAGCTCAAGCAGGCAGTATCCAACAAGGTCAAGAACGACGTTGTAGATGGTCTGCTGGAGACCACCGAGCTGGAAGTACCTGCGGCTCTGGTTGACCAGGAAATTGATCGCCTGCGTCAGGACGCCGTTCAGCGCTTTGGCGGGCAGGTGGATTTCCAGCAATTGCCGAAGGAAATCTTCGAAGAGCAGGCGAAGCGTCGTGTGAAGACCGGTCTGCTGTTCCAGGAAGTGGTCAAGAAAAATGACCTGAAGGCTGACGAAGCGAAAGTGGAAGAAAAGATCCAGGAGATCGCTTCTACGTATGAACAGCCGGACGAGGTTGTTGCACACTTCAACAGCAACCCGGATCAGAAGGCTCAGGTTGAGTCTTCTGTACTGGAAGATGCCGTGGTTGAATTTGTGCTTGGCGCGGCCAAGGTAAAAGAGAAGAAGATGAAGTACGAGGAAGCGGTGCAGGCCGGTCAGCCCCAGCGCTGATGGCCGCCGGGCTCTGGCCCGGTGCCGTGTTCTGGAAGCAGCCGGCGTGTCCGGCTGTTTTCATCTGGGCGATCTGCTGGCAGAGTATATGGGGTACCGGAATACAACGGGCTCCCGTTGAAGCAGGAGTCCAAACCATTGTCCATAAGGAGTTCAGGCGCACATGACGCAGAAACCGTTTGATGGCCCTACAATGATAACCAGCTCAGGCCTGGTGCCGATTGTTATTGAACAGACGGCACGCGGCGAACGTTCGTTCGACATTTATTCCCGTCTGCTCAAGGAGCGGGTGATCTTTCTGGTTGGCCCGGTTGAAGATCACATGGCAAACCTCGTGGTTGCCCAGTTGCTGTTCCTGGAATCCGAAAATCCGGACAAGGACATCCACCTTTATATCAACAGTCCGGGTGGCTCTGTTTCCGCTGGCATGTCCATTTACGACACCATGCAGTTCGTGAAGCCGGACGTAGCAACGCTTTGCATCGGCCAGGCAGCCAGCATGGGGGCTTTCCTGTTGTCGGGTGGCGCGAAGGGCAAGCGTGCCTGCCTGCCGCACTCCCGTGTAATGATTCACCAGCCGCTGGGCGGCTATCAGGGGCAGGCGACGGACATCGAGATCCATACCCGTGAGATCCTGAAAATCCGCAACACGCTCAACGAGCTGCTGGCGGAGCACACCGGTCAGGACATCGAGACCATCGCCCGGGATACCGACCGTGATAATTTCATGGATCCTGCCCAGGCCAAAGAGTACGGGTTGATCGATACAATACTTGATAAGCGCGTATCGAATAAATAATACTGAAAGTCATCGCATCACTACCGGCCGGCGTACACACTGATGACACCGGCCAACGAAGAACAGAGGTATTTCAATGGCAGATGAAAGAAACGGCAGAGGCGACGATAACGGCAAGTTGCTCTACTGCTCGTTTTGTGGAAAGAGCCAGCATGAAGTCCGTAAGCTCATTGCAGGGCCCTCGGTGTTCATCTGCGACGAGTGCGTTGATCTGTGCAATGACATTATCCGGGAAGAGATTCAGGAGAACGCCCCGGAGGAGGCCAGCGACCGGCTGCCCACGCCGGCAGAGATCCGTGAGACTCTGAATGAATATGTTATTGGCCAGGATCGCGCCAAGGTCGTTCTGTCTGTAGCGGTGTATAACCACTACAAGCGCCTTCGCTACGGCGAGGGCAAGAGTGATGTCGAGCTGGGCAAAAGCAACATTCTGCTGATCGGTCCCACCGGTAGCGGTAAGACCCTGTTGGCGGAAACCCTTGCGCGCATGCTGAATGTTCCGTTTACCATCGCGGATGCGACCACGCTGACCGAAGCAGGCTATGTGGGTGAAGATGTTGAAAACATCATCCAGAAACTGCTGCAGAAGTGCGACTACGATGTCGAAAAGGCCCAGCGCGGTATTGTCTACATCGACGAGATCGACAAGATTTCCCGCAAGTCCGATAACCCGTCCATCACCCGGGATGTATCGGGTGAGGGTGTACAGCAGGCTTTGCTGAAGCTGATCGAGGGTACTGTCGCTTCGGTTCCTCCTCAGGGTGGGCGTAAACACCCCCAGCAGGAATTCCTGCAGGTGGATACCGGTAACATCCTGTTTATCTGTGGCGGTGCCTTCGCCGGCCTCGACAAGGTTATCCAGGAACGCTCTGAGCGCAGTTCCATTGGCTTCTCGGCTACAGTCAAGAGCCAGGACGACAGCAAGAGCACTGGCGATATCATTCGCGAAGTCGAGACCGAGGATCTGGTGAAGTTTGGCCTGATTCCGGAATTCGTCGGCCGTCTGCCTGTGGTGGCCACGTTGACCGAACTGGATGAAGAAGCACTGGTGCAGATTCTGACCGAGCCCAAAAACGCCCTGACCAAGCAGTATCAGAAGCTGTTTGATATGGAAGGGGTGGAGCTGGACTTCCGGGAAGACGCCCTGCGCGCAGTGGCCAGAAAAGCCATGGAGCGCAAGACCGGTGCCCGTGGTCTGCGGTCGATAATGGAAGCGACCCTGCTGGATACCATGTATCAGATTCCCTCTGAGCATGATGTCTCCAAGGTGGTGATCGACGAGAGTGTGATCAAGGGCGATTCAGAGCCCTTCAAGATCTACGCCAGCAGCGATCACGCCAAGGCGGTGCCCGAAGACTGAGCGGGCACAGGGCGTAGAATACCGGGTGATATAAAAGGGGCGTTCAACGCCCCTTTTTCATCTCAGGCCCTTATCGTTTGCTCCCTGATATTTCCCATCGTAAAAAGATTGCAATTTTTGTCAGCGCCCCAATGTTGGGTGATATGCTGAAAGAAATACTGTCAGAGGATTCCCCATGACCCGTATACCTGATGAAACTGTGCACGAATACCCGCTGCTTCCTTTGCGTGATGTGGTGGTGTTCCCGCACATGGTGGTTCCGCTGTTTGTGGGCCGCGAAAAATCCATTCAGGCGCTGGAAGCGGCAATGGAGGGCAGCAAGGAAATCCTGCTGGTAGCCCAGAAAGATGCCTCCACCGACGAGCCGGGCCCGAAGGATGTATTTGCCATGGGCACCCTGGCGACGGTGCTGCAGATGCTTCGGCTGCCGGATGGCACCGTCAAGGTTCTGGTAGAGGGTAATTCCCGAGCCAGCATTTCTGACATCGAGGAAGGCGATTACCTGTCCGGCCAGGCCATTCTGATGGATGAGGAATCCTTGCCGGAGCGCGAGGAAGACGTCCTCACCAAGACCCTGATGGACGAATTCGAGAAGTACGTGAAGCTGTCCAAAAAGGTGCCATCTGAGGTTTCCAATGCTTTGACCGGTATCCACGAACTTGAGCGTCTGGTCGATACCATGGCCGCGCATCTGGAGATGCGGATTCCCGAGAAACAGGAGTTGCTGGAAGCTCTGGACGTTCGTAAGCGGGTTGATCTTCTGCTGGGCAAGCTGGACGGTGAGATTGATCTGATCGAAGTGGAGAAGCGCATCCGTGGCCGTGTGAAAAAGCAGATGGAGCGCAGCCAGCGCGAGTATTACCTGAACGAGCAGATGAAAGCGATCCAGAAGGAAATGGGCCAGCTCGGTGAGGGTAATAACGATTTCGAGGAACTTGAGCAGAAGCTTGAGGAAGCCGGTCTGCCGGAAGAGGCCCGGAAGAAAACCGAAGCAGAGCTGAACAAGCTCAAGATGATGTCTCCGATGTCCGCGGAAGCTACCGTGGTGCGCGGCTACATTGACTGGATGCTGGCGGTCCCCTGGAAGAAGCGCAGTCGGGTTCGTCACGACCTTGAAAAGGCCCGTGAAATCCTGGACCGGGATCACTACGGCCTGGACGAGGTGAAGAAGCGTATTCTGGAGTATCTGGCGGTTCAGAGTCGGGTCAAGAAGGTGAAAGGGCCTGTGCTTTGCCTGGTAGGGCCTCCCGGGGTTGGCAAGACCTCCCTTGGCCAGTCCATCGCCAAGGCCACCAATCGCAAATACACCCGCATGGCGCTGGGTGGTGTGCGTGACGAAGCCGAGATACGAGGCCACCGCAAGACTTACATCGGCGCGCTGCCGGGCAAGTTGTTGCAGAAGCTTTCCAAGGTGGGTGTGAAGAACCCGCTTTTCCTGTTCGACGAAATCGACAAGATGGGCATGGACCATCGTGGCGATCCGGCCTCGGCTCTGCTTGAGGTGTTGGACCCGGAACAGAACCATACGTTCAATGACCACTACCTGGAGGTCGATTACGACCTCTCTGATGTGATGTTCGTGTGTACCTCCAACTCCATGGATATTCCACCGGCACTGCTGGACCGCATGGAGATCATCCGGATTCCCGGATACACCGAAGATGAGAAGGTCAATATTGCGTTGCGTTACCTTCTGCCCAAGCAGCTCAAGGCCAATGGTCTGCGCAAGGACGAACTGAAACTGCCGGAAGAGACCATTCGGGACCTGATCCGCTACTACACTCGGGAAGCCGGTGTACGGGGTCTTGAGCGCGAAATCGCCAAGATCTGCCGTAAGGTGGTGCGTGAGCACGTAGAGAGCAGCACCAAGGCCTCGGTGACCCTGACGCCGGATCTTCTGGAGGATTACTCAGGCGTCAAAAAGTTCAAATACGGACTGGCAGAAGAAACCAACCAGATCGGACAGGTGACCGGTCTGGCATGGACCCAGGTCGGGGGCGAGCTGTTGACCATAGAGTGTGCTTTGACGCCAGGTAAGGGTCGTGTCGTTAAAACCGGCTCGCTGGGTGACGTTATGCAGGAATCCATTCAGACGGCACTTACGGTGGTCCGGAGCAGGGCGGCCGGCCTGGGTGTGGCGGATGATTTCCACGAAAAACACGATCTTCACGTGCATGTACCTGAGGGAGCAACCCCGAAAGATGGCCCGAGTGCCGGTATTGGTATGTGTACAGCACTGGTTTCTGCACTGACCCGAATTCCCGTTCGGGCGGATGTAGCGATGACCGGTGAAATCACCTTGCGAGGTCGCGTTCTGGCGATCGGCGGCTTGAAGGAAAAGCTGCTGGCAGCCCATCGCGGCGGCATCAAAACTGTCATCATCCCGGATGAAAATGTCAGGGATCTCAAGGAGATACCGGACAACATCAAGGAATCGCTGGAGATCCGCCCGGTCAAGTGGATTGATGAGGTTCTGGATATTGCGCTGGCCTACCAGCCGGATCCCCGGTCTGAAAATGCTGACAAGGAAACCGGCAAATCGGCCACTTCTGATGATTCCGGCGACGCTGCAGAGCGCATAAATACACATTAAACACCGGATGAGTTGTTGACACGCCTGAGAGCCCGTTGGTATAACTGTTTCGCCGTGAAGCAGCCAATACCAAGGGCTCCCGCGCAGTAAGTGCCTATTCCGAACACCGGTTTAATGCCGCAAGGAATAAAAAAACTGAAGAATGGAATTCTCCCATCGCTTATGCGATAGTCGAGAACGTCCGCGAAAAAACAAACCGACCTATAACATCTTCAACCTGAAATCGAAGGGGTTTAGTGTGAACAAGTCCGAACTGATCGATGCAATTGCAGAGTCCGCAGACATCTCCAAAGCCGCAGCTGGCCGTGCGCTGGATGCCATGACCAACTCTATCACCGGTGCACTGAAGAAA
The DNA here is from genome assembly GCF_002049515.1 of Marinobacter sp. tcs-11. Taxonomy (NCBI): domain Bacteria; kingdom Pseudomonadati; phylum Pseudomonadota; class Gammaproteobacteria; order Pseudomonadales; family Marinobacteraceae; genus Marinobacter; species Marinobacter sp. tcs-11. The sequence goes on from NZ_LLYU01000002.1 coordinate 180,761, forward strand.
GGCGACCAGGTTACCCTGATCGGCTTTGGCACCTTCTCTGTGAAAGAGCGTGCTGCCCGTACTGGTCGCAACCCGCAGACTGGTGCAGAAATCAAGATTCCGGCCTCTAAAGTGCCTGGATTCAAGGCAGGCAAGGCCCTGAAAGACGCCGTTAAGTAACGGTTCTTTCTCTGGCAGTTCCCGGTTTCGGGAACTGCCATCAGAATTCAAGGCGCATTCCGGTAAGGGTGCGCCTTTTTGCGTGTTAACTGTGGCTCTCTCAGCTTTCGCCTCACCACTACCAACAGCAGAACCTTGAACAGGGATTCGAGAACAACATGCTTCAAGATATTCGGGATAACGCCCAGAGTACGATCGCCAAGGTTATCGTTGGCCTATTGATTATTTCCCTCTCGATCTGGGGAATGGATGCCATCATCGGCGGCTTCACTGGCGAGCCAGAAGTGGCAACGGTTAACGGCCAGGACATCACCGAGCGGGAGTTTCTGCGCACCGTACAGATGGAAAGCCAGCAGCGCCTTATGCAGATGGAGAATCCGGATCAATCCCTGTTGGACGAAGATCAGATTCGCCGCGACGTGCTGGATGCGCTGATCCGGGAGGCCGTGCTCACTCAGGACGCTCAGAGCCAGGGGCTGGAGCTGACCGACGCCGACATCGATTCCCTGATTACCCAGATGCCCCAGTTCCAGGTGGATGGCCAGTTCAATCGTGATCGGTTTGTAGCCACAGTGCGCAATCTGGGCATGGGCGTTGCCGAGTTCCGCGAAAGCATGCGCAAGAACTATGTGGTAAACCAGATTCGCGCGGCGATCGTCCAGACTGGTGTCGTGGCACCTGAGAATGCAGCCCATTTGCTGGCCATTCAGAATCAGACCCGTGACTTCCGCGTGCTGACCCTTGATGGCAGTAGTGTTCAGGACAAGGTGGATGTGACCGAGGCGGACGTGCAGGCGTACTACGACGAGAACCGTGACCAGTTTCGTCAGCCAGAGCAGGTGGATGCTGCCTACATTACCCTGTCCCAGGGAGCGTTGGCGGAGTCCATTGAAGTTGCCGAAGATGAAGTGCGGGCCTATTACGAGGAGCGTGCTGAAGAATACGCGCGTGAAGAACGCCGTGCCGCCCACATTCTTGTAGAGGCCGGTGATGAAGGGCAGGAGATTCTTGCAACCATCCAGCAGCGTCTTGAAGACGGTGAGTCGTTTGCCGTCCTGGCCGAGGAATACTCAGTCGATACCGTCTCTGCGCAGGAAGGTGGTGATCTCGGTTTTGCCGGCCGTGGTGTCTACGATGAAGCCTTTGAAGACGCTCTGTTTGGGCTGGAAGAAGGCGAAGTTTCTGGTCCGGTTGAGACCAGCTTTGGTCTTCATCTGATCAAGCTGGAAGAGGTGCGCCGCTCCGATGTGCCTGCCTTTGACGAGTTGCGTGAAGATCTGCGACTCGAATTGGCCAGAACCAAGGCCAGTGAGCGTTTTGCGGAAGTTCGCTCGCAACTGGCTGATGCGGCCTACGCCGCCGACGATCTTGCCAGCCCGGCCGAAGAGCTGGGTCTGGAAATTCGGGTGGTCGAAGGTGTCAGCAGGGATGGCGGTGCAGCACCCTTTGATCATGCGGGTCTGGTACGTCAACTGTTCTCTGAAGATGTACTTGAGGGTGGCTACAATACCGAGCTGATCGACGTGGGTGATAACGTGTCGGTCGTTGCCCGGGTGCGCGAGTATCACGAACCGCGCCAATTGGAGTTGGCCGATGTGGAGCCGGAGATTCGTCGGATTCTGGAGAGAACCGAAACCCGGGATGCGCTGGCAGCCCGTGTTGATGAGCTCGTGGCTCAGCTTGAATCCGGTACCAGTGCTGACGAACTTGGTGCCGGTGAATGGCAGCAGTTTGAAGATCAGGGCCGGAGTGTGTCTGGCCTGAGCCCGCGCGTGGTGCAGGAAGTGTTTTCCATGGCCCGCCCGGATGGTGACTCGCCAACCGTTGGCCGCGCCGTTACGGCCGATCAGGCTGCTGTCATTGTGCTGACCGGTGTCAACGAAGGTGAGGTTGATCAGGAAGGTGCGGAATACCAACAGCTGATGCGTTTCCTGGCGCAGCTGGAGGGGCAGCGTGAATATACCGCCTACCAGCAGTACCTTCGCAATACAGCTGAGGTTGAGCGGAACTGATTTGCTGTAGACCTCGAAAAAAAGCCCCCTTTCGGGGGCTTTTTTGTGAGCGGTTCATTCTTTCGGATATCGGGTAGCTTTCAGGCTTTCCTTGATTTTCTTGAGATGGCCCAGAAAATCCGATCCACGTTTCAGCGTTACACCGGTTGCGAGGATGTCGATGACCGTCAAATGAATAATTCTGGAAGACATGGGCATGTACACTTCTGTGTCTTCCGGGGTTGTGACGCCAACCACCACCGTACAGAATTCCGCAAGAGGGGATTCCGGGTTTGTTATACCAATAACCGTTGCGCCGTTCTCTCGCGCCACTCTGGCGATATCAACGCTTTCCTTGGTTCGGCCGGTGTATGAGATCATTACGATCACATCTCCGACCTGCGCCCCTGCCGCCACCATTCTCTGCATGAGAGCGTCGTCGTATGAGGTTACGGGAATGTTGAATCGAAAAAACTTGTGCTGGGCATCGAGTGCGACCGACGCGGAGCCGCCCATGCCAAAAAAGTGGATCTGTTTTGCCTGGATAAGATAGTCGATGGCCGAAGCTAGCGCTTTGTGATCGAGTGACTGGCGAGACTTATCCAGGTTGGCAATGGTGCTGAGCATGATTTTGTCAGCGAATTCAGCCACGGTGTCGTCGGGCTCTATATTCTGGCCGACATAGGGTGTTCCTGTCGCAATGCTCTGTGCTAATCGGATCTTGAAGTCCGGGAAGCCCGTCGCTGAAAAACTCCGACAGAATCGGTTTACAGTAGGTTCGCTGACATTGGCCGCCCGGGCCAGGGCTGCAATGCTGTACCGCGTTGCAGCGCTGGGGTCCTTAAGAATCGCTTCTGCCACTTTGCGCTCGGACTTGTTCAGATTATCCAGGCGTTCCTGAATATCTTCCAGCAGATTCTCTTCCCGGTGCGCGTGACTGGTTGTCATGAATGGATGCTCCGTTGATCTCTTGGGGGCCGAATCATCTAAGAACTCGGGAGTATACCGTTTTATTGGTGTGTTTGCGGTAGTCAACGTGTCATAACGTGGTTTTCTGAGGGCTGGGAGTCAGCAGTTTGACTGTTTTTTTTCTAAAACTACTACTTCCTGTTAATGTGAATGAAGTGGAGCGGCAAATCATGGAGGGCGCGACTCATGGTAAAGAACGCGAATGCCCCGTGTGACCTGATGCTTTTTGGCGCCTTGGGTGACCTGGCTCAGCGTAAACTCTTCCCTGCGCTGTATCAGCTGGAGCGCGCGGGCTTGCTCGCGCAGGGCAGTCGCATTCTGGCGATTGCGCGCACGAAGGCAACAACAGCGGACGTCCGGGAGCAACTGTTTGAAAAGCTTCGCTATCATGTGAAAGACAGTGAGTTTGATGCTGGCGTGGCGAATGCATTTCTGCAGCGGGTGGATTACCTGTTGCTGGATTTCACCGATCCTGAGGGCTACGGGGCCCTGCGTGAGTGGCGGGATGAACCCAACAACGAACTCATCGTCTACATGGCCACGCCGCCTTCGATGTATGGCGTGATTGCCCGCAATATGAAGGCGACCAGTTGTTGTAATGAGAAAACCCGGGTGGTGGTGGAAAAACCTATTGGCCACGACCTTGAGTCGTCCCGGGTGATCAACGATGAGCTTGGAGAGGTCTACCACGAAAACCAGTTGTTCCGGATTGATCACTATCTGGGTAAGGAGACCGTGCAGAATCTGATTGCCCTGCGATTCGCCAACAACCTGTTTGCCTCCCAGTGGGACCAGAATCATATCTCTCACGTTGAAATTACCGTCGCGGAGAGCGTCGGTATAGAAGGGCGCTGGGGCTATTTTGACCAGGCCGGTCAGATTCGCGACATGATTCAGAATCACCTGCTGCAGTTGCTGTGCCTGATTGCGATGGATCCGCCTGCCGACCTGTCAGCGGACAGTATCCGGGACGAGAAGGTAAAGGTACTCAAGGCGCTGAAGCGGATTACCCCGGACATGATGGATCGGTACGTCGTGCGTGGTCAGTACACTGCAGGCACCAGCAATGGCAAGCCGGTTCCGGGTTATCTGGAGGAGGAAGATGCCAACAAGGGCAGTGCCACCGAAACCTTCGTGGCCCTGAAGGCTGAGATCGACAACTGGCGCTGGTCTGGCGTGCCCTTTTACATCCGCACGGGCAAGCGACTACCGGAGAAGCTTTCCCAGATCATCATCCATTTCAAGCCCGCGCCTCACTACATTTTTGACCCGGACCAGAAGCATTTGGCCAACAACAAACTGATTATACGGTTGCAGCCGGATGAGGGAATGGCCCTGAAAATCCTGACCAAGGATCAGGGGCTGGATAAGGGGATGCGATTGCGGCAGGGGCCGTTGGAGCTGACCTTCTCCGAAACCTTTGAAGCGGAACGCATTCCGGATGCCTATGAGCGTTTGCTGTGGGAGGTGATGAAAGGTAATCAATACCTTTTTGTTCGCAGGGATGAGGTGGAATACGCCTGGCGCTGGGTCGACGAGATCATCGCTAACTGGCGAGACAGTGGCGAACCGCCCAAGCGATATGCCGCCGGCACCTGGGGCCCGGTTGCCTCCATTGCCATGATCACACGGGATGGGAGGAGCTGGTATGAGGATGCCTGACATCCGCTTGCCAGAGGGGGTAGGGTTTCACGCCGATGATAATGCCGGGCGCGTGGCCCGGGCCTTGGCCTCGACCGTCGCCGATGTGCTCGCCAGTCGTCTTGAGCAGGCGTCCAGGGTCAGCCTGGTGGTGTCCGGAGGCTCTACGCCTTTACCCTTCTTCAAGGCGTTGTCCGACGCGGATCTGGACTGGTCCAGAGTGGATGTTGTGCTGGCGGACGAGCGCTGGGTGCCGGAGGGCGACCCTGCCAGTAACACAACCCTGGTCAGAAACAATCTGTTAGTGGGCAGGGCTGCGAAAGCCCGTTACCTGGCACTGAAGCAGCCGGGGGAAATTCCGGATCAAGGATTGGAGGCAGTTCGGCAGGCGCTTTCTGTGCTGGTTCTGCCGGTGGATGTGGTGATTCTGGGAATGGGCAATGACGGTCATACCGCTTCGCTGTTTCCGGATGCGCCTGAGCTGCCTGAAGCCATGGATGAGTTCAATACTGGTCTGGTAGCGGCGATGACACCCGAATCCCAGCCTCAGCCCAGGGTGACGCTGACCCGGGCGGTACTGGCGCAAGCGCGCTTTACCGCGCTGCACCTGAAAGGGGAGGACAAGCTGGAGACGCTCAGAAGGGCGTGTTCGGCTCTGGATGATGTATTTGCCATGCCGGTGCGGGCCTTCCTGAAACCCGGCCTGGAAGTGTTCTGGAGCCCGTGACGCCGCGTTGCTTGTCTGGTCACCGCCGCTAACTGCTTTAGGAGATCACCATGAATCAATTGTCGGACTATCATCGCGAGCGGGTGCAGGCCGTTCTGGCAGCCTCGCCTCTGGTGCCTGTGATTGCGATCAAAGACCCGGACGATGCCATCCCGCTGTGCCGTGCGCTGGTAGATGGAGGTATCCGGGTACTTGAAATTACCTTGCGCACCGAGCATGGAGTGCGTGCCATTGAAAAGGTCAGGAAAGCCATTCCCGAAGCCTGGGTTGGTGCAGGAACGGTTACCAGTATCGCCCAGTATCGACAGGTGGAGTCTGCTGGTGCGCAGTTTGTGATTACCCCCGGGATTACTGAGGCCATTCTGGAGTTCGGTGTTACCTCCGAGGCACCGCTGTTGCCAGGGGTTTCGACGGTGTCCGAGCTGATGATGGGGTATGCGTTGGGCTATCGGGAGTTCAAGTTTTTCCCGGCGGAAGTGGCAGGGGGTATCCCTGCGCTTAAGGCCTTCAGCGGGCCATTTCCCGATGTCGTCTTTTGTCCGACTGGTGGCATTAGCCGCCAGACAGCCAGAGATTATCTGGCGTTACCGAATGTCTGTGCTGTTGGTGGGTCCTGGCTCACGCCGGCGGAGGCCATTGCCGGTAAAGACTGGCCGGCAGTGTCGGAAATTGCCAGGGGAAGTCTGGGCGACCTTTAAACCGGACACATAAAACCCACCGTCGTGGTGGGTTTTGTGTGTCCGGCCGAAGGCTGTGCCAGGCGCTGCCCGGCGGCTAGCGGATATCGCTGCCAACGCGCACGATTTTCATAGTGTTGGTGCCGCCCTGAGCGTTGACGTAATCCCCCTTGGTAATCACCACCAGATCACCTTCGCCGACTACGCCGCGTCTGCGCAGTTGTTCCACGGCCTCAGCATTGGTCTGCTCATTGGCAATCCGGGCCGAATCGAAGGGTATGGTCTGCACGCCGCGGAAAAGAACCACCCGGTGCTGGGTGGAGTGATGGCGCGACAGGGCAAAGATCGGCAGGCTGGACTTGATGCGTGACATCAGTCTGGGGGTAGCGCCTGTCTCAGTCATGCAGATGATGGCACGCACACCCTGCAGGTGGTTGGCGGCGTACATGGCAGACAAAGCGATGGCTTCGTCGACCCGCTCCATGCTCTCGTGAATCCGGTGTTTGGACTGGTGCATGGAGGGATGCCGTTCGGCCCCCAGGCAGATGCGGACCATGGCCTCTACCGCTTCTTTCGGATAGTCACCTACTGCGGTTTCGGCCGACAGCATGACCGCGTCGGTGTAGTCCATTACGGCATTCGCGACGTCGGACACCTCGGCCCGGGTGGGCATCGGGTTGGTGATCATCGATTCCATCATCTGGGTTGCGGTGATGACCGCCCGGTTCAGAACCCGGGCGCGGGCAATGATGTGCTTCTGAACTGCTACCAGTTCGGCATCGCCAATCTCAACCGCCAGGTCGCCCCGGGCGACCATGACGGCGTCTGAGGCGAGGATGACCTCATCCAGGGCCTGGTCGTCGTGTGCCAGCTCCGCCCGCTCAATTTTGGCGACCAGGCCCGCCTCAGAGCCGGCCTCGCTCAGCAGTCTGCGCGCGATGTGCATATCTTCGGCGGTGCGCACGAATGAGACGGCGACATAATCCGCGTCAAGTTTTGCGGCGGTAACAATGTCCTGCTTGTCTTTCTCGGTCAGAGCTTCGGCAGACAGTCCTCCGCCTCGCTTGTTCAGGCCCTTGTTGTTGGATAATGGACCGCCAATCAGTACCTTGGAGGTAATGCTGTGCTCGTCTACCGACATCACTTCCATTTCGATGCGGCCGTCGTCGAGCACCAGAATGTCGCCGGGGGCAACGTCTTCAATCAGTTGCTCGTAGTCGATGCCCACCCGCTCGGCTGTGCCGGCGTCCTTGTCCATGCTGGCGTCGAGAACGAAGGTTTGCCCGGCTTCCAGGAATACCTTGTTATCGGTGAACCGCGCGATGCGCAGCTTGGGACCCTGAAGGTCGGCGAGAAGGGCAACAAAGCGGCTCTGTGCTGCAGCGGCTTCACGAACCTGGCGGGCCCGGGCCATGTGCTCTTCGGCGCTGCCATGGGAAAAATTCAGGCGAGTCACGTCAACGCCAGCCTTGATGATGGCGGCAAGTGACTCCGGTGTGTCTGTGGCGGGGCCGAGCGTGGCGACAATTTTCGTGCGCCTGAGCATATGTGGGTGTCCTTATTCCGGGTTCGCCGGTATGGTCGAAGAGTCGACAGTGCCGGCGGTCAATGAAAACGGGTGCCAGTATATGAACTACTGATGACCCTTCTGTGACACGGTTTCACCTCGCTAGATGTTCGAGGGCTCCCGATGCCTGCTTTCGTGATATGTAGTAAAGTTACCAAAATAATGGCGATAATTTTTTGCTGTGTCTATGTTTTGAAGCGTTTTTTACTATTCTTTGTTCTATGTTCGAGTGAATCCGTAGAGGAGGCTGCAGGATGCATCCAACCATAGTGAAGGTTACTCAGAGAATTGTGGCCCGAAGTCAAGCCACGCGGCAAGAGTACCTCTGTCGTATGGCGGCGCTGAAAAAGAACTCCCCCCAACGGGGCACGCTGTCCTGTGGCAACCTTGCCCACGGCTTTGCCGCCTGTAATCAGGCGGATAAGAACACGCTCAAGTTGATGAACAAGGCCAACGTGGCAATCGTAACGGCCTACAACGATATGCTTTCGGCTCATCAACCCTACCAACAGTTCCCCGATATCATCCGCGAGGCGGCCCATGGTATGGGGTCGGTGGCCCAGGTTGCCGGGGGCACACCCGCCATGTGTGATGGCGTGACCCAGGGGCAGCCTGGCATGGAGCTCAGCCTGTTCTCCCGGGACACGATCGCCATGAGCACGGCGGTTGCTCTCAGCCACAACATGTTTGATGCCACGCTGTTGTTGGGGATCTGCGACAAGATTGTTCCGGGGCTGCTCATCGGATCGCTGAGTTTTGGCTATCTGCCGACCATACTGGTACCCGCCGGCCCCATGCCGTCCGGATTGCCCAACAAAGAGAAGCAGCGCATCCGTCAGCTCTATGCTGAAGGCAGGATTGGCAAAGAGGAGTTGCTGGAAGCCGAGAGCAAGTCATACCACAGTCCCGGTACCTGTACCTTTTATGGCACCGCCAACAGCAACCAGCTGTTGGTTGAGGTGATGGGGCTGCACTTGCCGGGTGCCGCCTTTGTGAATCCAGGCACACCGCTGCGTGATGCGCTGACCAGGGCAGCGACGGAACAGGTTATCCGGTTATCGAAACCTAACGGTGGAGATCTGGGGCTGGGCGATATGGTAGACGAAAAGAGCATCGTCAATGCTCTGGTCGCCCTGCTGGTAACGGGCGGCTCAACCAACCACACCATTCACTGGATAGCCATCGCCCGCGCTGCCGGCATCATCATTGACTGGAATGACTATGCCGAGCTTTCTGCGGTTGTGCCCTCGTTGACCCGTATCTATCCCAATGGCCAGGAGGATGTGAATGCCTTCCACGAGGCGGGTGGTACGCCGTTCCTGATCCGCGAACTGCTTGCTGGCGGATACCTGCATAACGACGTGCACACAGTGATGGGCCCAGGCCTGGAGCAGTACGCCCGCATGCCGGAACTCGACGATGGTAAGCCCGCCTGGAAGCCTGCAGCTGAGCAAAGTGCCATGCCGGAGGTACTCCGTGGTGTGGCCCAGCCTTTTGCGCCGGATGGTGGGCTCAGGGTGCTGGAGGGCAATCTGGGCAGGGGCGTGATCAAGGTCTCGGCAGTCGCGCCTGAGCACCATACCATTGAGGCCCCGGCCGTGGTATTCAACGATCAGAACGAGCTCAAGGCGGCCTTCGAGGCCGGAGAGCTGAATCGGGATTGCGTTGTGGTTGTGCGATTTCAAGGTCCCCGTGCCAATGGTATGCCGGAGCTACACAAACTCACCCCTTATCTGGGGGTGTTGCAGGACAGGGGCTACAAAGTGGGCCTGGTGACGGATGGCCGGATGTCTGGCGCTTCCGGGAAAGTGCCTGCCGCCATCCACGTATACCCCGAAGCGTTAGATGGCGGACCTTTGGCCCGAGTTGAAGACGGGGATACCGTTGTCCTGGACGCCCGCAACGGAACCCTCAGCATCAGGGTAGAGGATGACGTGCTGGCCGCCCGCAGGCCTGCAACGACGGATTTGTCCGGCTATCATACGGGCTACGGGCGGGAGCTGTTTGGTTGGTTCCGTCGTTCGGCAAGCAACCCTGAACAAGGTGCCAGTTTTTTCTGGAACCACGAGGCATGACAGCAGAACACTATTCTCTGGTGGGGGACATTGGGGGAACCAATGCACGCTTTGCTCTGGTGGGGCAGGGCAGTATAGAACCAGAAGCTATTGAAGTTTTGCCCTGCCGTGACTACGAGAATCTGGATCAGGCGGTGGTCACCTATCTGGAACGTGTAGGTGTGGCGTCGGTCAGGCAGGCCTGTCTGGCCGTGGCCTCCCCCTTGCGCGGTACCCGGGTGACAATGACCAACAATCACTGGCGCTTTGACATTGAGGCGGTGCGACAGGTCTTTGGCTGGTCGGCCTTCAAGGTCATCAATGATTTTACCGCCATGGCGCTGGGCGTGCCCCATGTACCGGACGCCAATCTGGTGCACGTTTGTGGCGGCCCGGGAGACCCTGGCCGGCCGAAACTGGTGATGGGTCCGGGAACGGGCCTGGGCGTTTCCGGTCTGGTTCCGATTCGAAATGGCTGGGTGCCTTTGGTGACTGAAGGGGGCCATGTGGATTTTGCCCCCACCGATGACACGGAAATGGAGGTGTTGCGCCTTCTTCGGGCCAGGTTTGGGCGGGTGTCGGTCGAGCGGATTCTGTGCGGCCAGGGTTTGCTGAACCTGTATCAGGCGCATGCCGAAATCCGTGGCGTGGCGGCCCCGCTCGATGCTCCGGAGAAGATCACAGCCGCCGCTGTGGACGCCTCCGATGCCTTGGCCGGGGAAGTCCTTCGGCATTTCTGCGAAATGCTTGGGCGAACCGCAGGCAATTCGGCGCTGACGCTGGGGAGTCTGGGCGGCGTGTACCTGTGTGGCGGTATGCTGCCAGGGTTTCTCGACTTTTTTCTTGGGAGCCCGTTCCGTGAAGCCTTTGTAGCCAAGGGGCGGATGCGTCCGCTAATGGAATTTACACCGGTTTACGTGGTGACGGAGCCCTATACCGGTTTACTGGGAGCTGCCGAAGCGTTAGGAAATTCTGAGGTATGACCGATTCTTTGATAAACCTGTCCTTTGATGAGCTGGTTCGGCGTGTTCGGGCCTGTCAGATTTGTGCAGGCGATCTGCCCCACGAGCCGAGGCCGGTCATTCAGCTTAGTGAATCCTCCCGCATTCTTGTGGTCGGGCAGGCGCCGGGTCGACGGGTACACGAAACCGGTCTGCCGTTTAACGATCCCAGTGGCGACCGGCTGCGCCAATGGATGGGCATTACCCGCGACACCTTTTACGATGAACAGAAACTCGCCATCCTGCCCATGGGATTCTGTTATCCGGGCACCGGTAAATCCGGAGATCTTCCTCCACGCCCCGAGTGCGCTCCGGCCTGGCGCCGGGCGTTGCTCGACCGCTTGCCGGAGATTCGCCTGACCTTGCTGATCGGTCAATATGCTCATGCCTGGCATATTCCCGGCGCAAGGCGCGCGGTTACCGAGAATGTGCGGCAGTGGCAACAATTCTGGCCTGATGTCATTCCGATGCCCCATCCCAGCCCCCGCAATAACCTCTGGTTGCGAAAGAATCCCTGGTTTGAAGCGGAAGTGGTGCCGGCCATTCAGGCCAGAGTTGCTAGCATTCTGAACTGACCTGGCCACTCCGGTTCATATACTCAGATAGCTCGCTGTATTGTTCCGGGTTAATGTACAGGCCCTGTTTGGTTCGCCGCCAGAGCAGGTCCTCTGGTGTGATCGCCCATTCGTGGGTCATCAGATAATCCACCTCGCGACGAGACAGGGTATCGGTAAACCAGTGGCCGAGATCGGCCATGTTCTGACAGCCTTCCAGAATCTGGTAGCTGCTGGTGCCATAGCTTCGCACAAACCGATGGATTACAGCATCGTCCAGCCAGGGGAAATCGGCCGCGAGTTCGGTGGCCAGCTGCTCCTGAGTGTTGAAGTCGCCGCCGGGCAGCACGGCCGTTCGGGTCCAGGACCGGCCGGCACCGGGAAAATAGCGACTGACCTGATCGGTCACAGCTTCGGCGAGCTTCCGGTAGGTGGTGATCTTGCCCCCGAATACCGAGATCAAAGGGGGCAGCGAGTCCTCATCATCAACCTCGAATGAGTAGTCGCGAGAGGCAGACTGTGCGGTGCCACCCTCGTCGTCCATCAGCGGCCGAACACCGGAGTAACTCCAGACTACATCGTTGGCGGACAGTTGCCGGCGGAAATACTGGTTGACGATCGACAGCAGATAGTCGGTTTCCTCTGGGGAAATCCGCGCCTGCGACGGATCGCCCACGTAATCGACATCGGTGGTGCCGATCAGGGAGAAGCGGTCCTCGTAGGGGATCACGAAAACAATGCGCTCGTCCTGATTCTGAAGAATATAGGCTTCGGTATCCTGGTTGAGCCTGGGTACGACGATGTGGCTGCCCTTGACCATGCGGATCTGCTTGGGAGCTGGCATAGACAGGCTTTCACCGAACAGGCTGCTGACCCAGGGGCCGGTGGCGTTAACGACCACCTTGGCGCGGATGTTGTACTGCTTGTCCCGGTGGTGATCGTCCAGGGTGGCGTGCCATTGCCCGTTACGGCGCTCGGCGCGGCTACAGCGGGTGCGGGTCAATACGGTTGCGCCTTTTTCAGCGGCCTTGCGAGCAGACAGTACCACCAGCCGGGCATCGTCAACCCAGCCATCCGAATACTCGAATCCACGGCTGATGTCTGGTTTCAGGGGCGAGTCCGGGCCAAAGGTAATAGACCGGGAGCCGGGCAGCAGTTCGCGCTTGGCCAGATGATCGTAGAGGAAAAGGCCGGTACGGATCATCCACGCTGGTCGCAGGTGGGGCTGATGGGGCAGGCGAAAACGCATCGGCCACATGATGTGGGGGGCGTTTCGTAGCAGGGCCTCCCGTTCACCGAGTGCTTCCCTGACCAGCCGGAATTCGTAATGCTCAAGATAGCGCAGACCGCCGTGGATAAGTTTGCTGCTGCTGGACGAAGTGGCAGAGGCAAGATCGTTCATCTCACACAGAACAACCCGAAGCCCCCGGCCTGCGGCGTCCATGGCAATTCCGGTGCCGTTTACGCCGCCCCCGACCACCAGAACATCGCATTGCGTGGGGGGAGTGTGAGAGTTGCCTGAAACCAGTCCTTTGTTATTTGCCACTGCCTGAGTGCTCCTGATAATCGCACATAACGCCTGTCATGGAACGATTATCAGGAAACTGCCTGGTCCGGTAAAGCGACCCTGTCACAGGCGGGTGGGCTTACCTGCCTCTTTGCGGCGTTGCTCCCACTCTTCGCGGGTTTGTGCGGCTTCATCACCGGGCAGGAAGTCGATGATCTCGAAGTAATCAGAGCTGAACTGGTCTGCCACCACGGTTTCACGAGGTTTGATCCGGACCACGTAGACGGTCTGGACATTCTGGTGGTCGAACTCGCGCCAGTACTGTTCATCTTTCAGGAAGCTGTAGCGATGCCCCTCAAGGGCCCGGATAACGGCGTCTGTGTTGGTGCTGCCGGCCCGTTCGACAGCATCCTTGTACTGGTAAACAATGCTGTAGGCCGAGGCCGCGGATGATGAAGGGCGCATTTCATAGCGGTCTGAGAAGGCCTCAACAAAGTCTTTACCGCGCTGGTAGTTGTTCTCGTAGGGCAGGTTCCAGACCCAGGGGGCGGCACCAACAACACCTTCCATGATGGTCGGGCCAACCTGTCTGACCATCCCCAGTGTCAGGTTGGGCACAACGATCTGCATTTTTTCCGTCAAACCCATTTCATAGGCCAGGTTCAGAGCCCGGACCATGTCATCGCCGAACAATACCATCATCAATACTTTGGCATCGCTCTCCTGGGCCTGTTCCAGCGCTGCGCGGAAATCATTGATCAGCGCCCGGGGGAAGGGGGTTTTTACACCCTGGTGCACGTCGGTGTTTTCGGTGTTGGAAAACTTTCGTACCGATTCTTCCACGGACCATCCCCAGGTGTAGTCTGAGGTGATGTAGAAAAACTTCTGGTCGGCGTGGTTACGATTGAGATACTGGCTCAGTGCCTTGGCCGTCATCCAGGCGTTGTAGGGCTCCCGGAACATATATCGATGCCCCTCGGCGCCGGTGGTGGCATTGGAGTAGGTCAGGGTGCCGAAGTAGATTCGGTTACGATCCCTGGCGGCTTTGCCGGAAGCAATAGCGACGGCGCTGGAGACGCCACCGAAAACCATCTGCGCGCCCTCGCGGTCAATCAGTTCGGCGGTATTCCTGGCGCCCTGGTCTGGTTCTCCACGGGTATTGCGAATCACCAGTTCGAGGGGCTGGCCCATAACACCGCCTGCCTGGTTGATTTCATCTACCGCCAGATAGGCGCCAAGCCGTTGTTGAAGGCCCTGGTCCTTGTATCTTCCGGTCTGGGGGTAATTCAAACCTATCTTGAGGGTATCGGCGAGGACGGTCGTGCTGGATAATAGCAGGACAGTCGCAAAGATCAGCGCGTTCCTTGGTCTCATTTACGTTGGCCTCCGTAACGGCAGCACAGCGGGTATGGCTGCGTTGCAAACAGTTATTTTGATTGTTTATTGGGCAACTCAAGTGTCAGCCGATACTGTCCGGCCAACAATGGGACTAAAGTTGAAGTTCCGGTAACAATTTGTAGGACGAGCGGTCGATCACACAACCGTTGCTATAAGGCAGGGAAACATTGAGAAGAATGACCTATTCGCGCTCGACTGAAAGCCTGTCGGTGGTGCTCATGGCATTGCTCGCTTTGCTGGTGGCGCTTCCGGCCAGTGCCGAGTGGCACCGATACTCCGACACGGCAATGACAACGCCCGTTGAGCTTGAGTTCTGGGCTGATGAAAGCGTGACCGCCGATGTGGTGGCCCGTGAGGTATTCGATGTATTTCACCGTGTTGATATCCAAATGAGCCGGTACCGGGCAGATTCTGAATTATCAGCGCTGAACCGGGAGGCTGGAAAAGGCCCGGTTAACGTCAGTGATGGTCTGTTTAAGGTGCTTCAGAAAGCCCGTGAGGTGTCCGAGCTGAGTGAGGGGGCATTCGATGTCACCTTTGGCTCGGTGGGTTACCTCTATGACTTTCGGGCCGGCAAGCAGCCAACGGATGAACAGGTAGCGACCGGGCTCACGCGGGTAAACTTCCGCGATGTCGTATTGGATGTATCCGGGCAAACGGTGGCGTTTCGCCAGCCGGGAATGCTGGTGGACCTGGGCGGCATTGCTAAAGGTTACGCTGTCGATCTGGGTATTGAAGTGCTGGAAGCCCACGGCATACGCCACGCCCGGTTGAGTGCTGGCGGTGATATGCGTCTGCTGGGGGACAAGCGGGGGCGCCCGTGGTATGTGGGTATCCGGGATCCCCGGTCTGGCAATGACAACGCGGTGGTGTTGCCGTTGGCGGATGTAGCGGTATCCACATCCGGCGACTACGAGCGCTTTTTTGTTGATGACGCCGGTGAGCGCGTACACCACATACTGTCACCGAGCACTGGCCGTTCGGTGAAGGGAGTACAGAGCGTTACGATTATTGGTGACGATGCATTGACCACCGATGGCTTGTCCACCGCGGTTTTTGTTCTGGGCCCGGAGAAAGGCCTCAAGATGGTGGAGCGCTTGCCGGCGATCGAAGTGGTTGTGATCGACGACAAACGCATGATGCATGTGTCAGAAGGGCTGGTTCCCCCAGAGCCGTAGTAGAGGCAACGTCCCTGCTGTCAGCCGTTGATGGTGCCGTTGACCACATTGGAGAACGCAATCAGACTGTCCTGCATGGTGCTGTTGCCCAGGCCGTGGCCGGTAAAGCGAGCGCCAAAATCACCCTGTTCGCCATGCAGTGCCATGTAGTTCAAAAGCACCGTTTGAACCAACTGGTTGACGTTGTTGGCGGCCGGGCTGGAACCTGTGTCAACGGATGCATCTGGACGCATGGAGCCGATTTGCCTTCTAATCGGGGTAGGGCGGCCCTTTGGATCGTAGATGAGGAAGAACGAGGCAGCCGTTTGTTGGTTGTCACCAGTCCATTCACCTTTGCCTCTGCCTTCCAGGGAGTCATCAATTCGACCATTACTGGAAACCGAGCCGTCGCTGAATACATACAGCATCAGCGGCGTTCCAATTCGTGCAGCGTATTCGAGACATGCCCCCATGCAGCGGCCTGCCTGTTCGTCCCGCCGCTCTCCCGTGCCTCGCTCACCAGTGTGGTAGTCGTATCCACCCATGGTGATAGTACCTGCACCAGCGTAGCCGTTAAGCACCAGTTTCATCACAGAGGCTGTTTTCTGGAATTCCCGATTCCCGTTGAATTCCGAGCTTGAGAAAATACCGGCCGGGCCAACGATGTCGGGATCGGCCATTGGATCAAGAGGGTTTGCCTCTTTGCCATAACGGTCTGCGAGGTCTGCACTCTTGAGATACCCGCACTTCACCAGCTTTTTGACCACCTCATCTGTGGTGATCCCAGCGTTCACTTTTTTCATTTTGGCGTCGCTGATCTGGTAGATAGACTCCATGACGGCCACAGCATCGGAGGGATCAAGAATTCCGATCAAATCGCCTACGTCTACCAGGCCCGAGGCATCAGATGGGCGGTCTACCTTGGTGGGCCTCACTTCGGGGTCTATCAGGTTCATCGGCGCCATGGAGTTGCCCCCGGATTCCGAGCTCTGGGAGCCTATTAACGTAAGTAACTCTCCGTTGGCGCCGGCTTTGTAGATTCCATACATCGGGTTGTGTGGATTGTTGCCAGTATCGTTTTCTGAGCGAGCGGCGATGATAGCGCCATCCACGCCTGCGCGTGTGCTGGCACTGGTGCTTTGCATAATACCTCTCAGAAAACCACTATCGGAATGAAACGCCAGGCCAAGCTCCTCGTTTACGAAGGCTGGGTCAGAAGGCAGCATGTCACCCGGAAGCCCGAGTTTGTTGTATCCCGCAGTGGTTAGAAAGTCCATCTGACCACCCGCTTTGCCCATGAGTACGTTGGAGCCCGCGATGTTGGCGCCGCCGGCCAGATCAAAGCAGATGAAGGGTATCTTTCCGGCACCGGACACGGCGATACCGCAGCTTTCTTTCAGATTCTCGAGATCGGATGACAGCGCTGCGGCTGCCTGACGTGGATTGGCGAACAGGCTGAAGACCGAGGCGCCAAACAGGGTGGCCGAACCTGCCATCAGTCCTTGGGAAATAAACTCGCGTCTGGTCCGCGGCTTGCCATGATCCTGGTGGAGGAGGGGGCTGCCGTTTGCCAAAGGTTTTTTCCGGGATTTGCGTATAAACATGATCGGCTTCCTTTACTGAACCAATGTGGTGGCGCTGCCAAGAACAGCGGCACAACTTGCCTTGACAATCGTCTTGGTGCGGTCATCTTCACAAGCATTACCACCACAGGCTTTCAACTTATTGATGAGTGCATACAGCTCTGTCTGGATCTCATTGTCGGTCGGTTGGGAAGCCAGATTATCTCCCACGAAATGGGTCATCAGGGAGCTTGTAATCAAACTGTTGCCGCCATGATCAAAAGCGCTTTCGGCCGGAGCAGAAAAGTTAAAGCCAGGGAACATAGTTGATCGGAGCTCGTTGTTCTCTATCAACGCATCGCAATACTGGATAGCCAATTGCGTAACAGCCATCTGGTGCGACGACAGGAAACCCTGAATATTCTCCACCGTGGGCAGTTGTTGCTTCACGGTATTGTAGGTGGCACTTACATCCGGATGCGTGGTGGCAACGCCGGTCATTCGGGCCATGGAGGCATTGATTTCATCAAAGGTTTTCAGACCGATTTCCGGTGACGCCGGAAGGTCTGCCGGCTCGGGCTGCGGCAGGGGCGAGGGCTCGGTCCGGGCAAACTGGTTGCTGCCAATCTGATCAAAGGTCAGGAAGAACTCGTCAATTCCGGGGCCGCCTTCAAGCGCAATAATGGTGCCCATAGGGGACAGTGGCTGGCCGATGCCTGGCTGGTAGAGGTCTGCATCGAGCAGGACATCGAGGTTGGCCCAGGCTTGCCCGACAGTGGCTTCTTTACCGTTGATGCCCAAACGCATTCCCCTGAGCGGGATATTCGAGGGCTCGACGCTGTCATCCAGGCTGATGAAAAACGGACTGGTGAATCGGTAGGCGTAGCTGTCGAACTGGCTGACTTCAAAGACGATAAAGCTCTGTGGCAGGTCAATCAGGTGGGAGACCCCGAACAGCAGATAGAACTTCTGGCCCACACCCACTTCAAAGTTGGCCTGAATCTGCTGGGGTGTCAATGCACGGTTGTGAATGGCCACCATACGGATGGCCCCCTGCCACGGGGAATTACCGTCGGTTTCATTACCCAGCACCAGGGCAAAGCTGTCGTCCCACTCGGTCAGCAGTCCGCCCTCGTCGGGATCAAGGTCGCCCGAAAACTCGCCATTGACAAAGATCTGTCGACCGGTCGTCGGGCTGTAATTAACCACCACATGCTGCAAGGTTGCTTGCAACAGCATATCGGCATCCTGAGTCGCAAAGGCGCTGTTCTCGTCGCTGGTGGTGGAGCGATGCAGTACTTCGTAACGCTGGAGCGACTGGCTCAGGGTTACATTGCGTGTGGTCGCGGAGCCGGAATAGGTGACGATGCGGGCGTCTTCCTGGGTGATATTCCCGGGAGCTACCCAGGCTTCGATGCTGTATTCACCGGAGGTGGTCAGTTGGGTATGGAGTTTTCGGCTTGCCGAGGTGCTGCCCTGGGCCTTGCCGGCAGGCACCATAAATCCTTCGCTGTTTTCTCCTGCGGGGCCAAGGTCGATGCCCCAGCCGCCAACCCAGTCAACGTTGCCGCTGAGCGTGAGATTGAGCGGTGGCTCAATACCGCTGGTGTCAAATGCAGTTTGCCCTTCACCCGCTTTGAATTCGTACAGGGCAATGACATTGTCTTCATAGCGACCGCCGGAGTTGGCCAGCAGGCCGTCGGCACTGAGCTCAACCGCCTTGCTGACCACCAGAGCAGGGTCGACAGGCGTTGCGCTCAGATCCTTGACCATTTCCAGAATCTTCATTTCCATCAGGTTGGCCGAGGCTACGCAGTCGTTATCCCAGCAATTATGGAAGTCAAAGCGCAGCCGCTGTACCAGGCGAGAGTCCGCGGGCACCGTGGCATCAATGCGGCTTCGGGCCTGGTCGTAGGCGGTGTTTACATCGGCACTGGCAATATAGGGTGTCTGACCACCATCGCTATGGCACTCGCTGCAGTACTGTTCGAGCACCGGATACACTGTGGTGGCGAACAGGCCGGGCTCGGCCGGCAGAGAAATGGTGGCCCCCGGATCTTTCAGGGCCGGTGCACGTAACTCGACGGTTTTGGCCGAACCTCCACCGCCTGCCCAGTTTGTGATGTAGGTTGTCAGGATGTCGGCGCAGGCAGAGTTGCTGGATAACCAGCAGTTATGGCCATCTGCCACTTTGGTTACCATCAGGGAGTCAGACGGATCCGAGAGATTTACAATCTTCTTTGCCTGGGAATAGGCGCTGTTGACGTCCTGCTCATTAACAAAGGTGGGCGACTGACCATCGGCCCCGTGGCAGGACCCGCATTTATCCTGGGTAACCAGATTGTCCCAAACGCTGCGTTTGAAATTGGACACATCCTCGGTTGCCGGAGCCGGACCACTGTAGACAATGCCGCCTGAGTTGCCGGAGGTGTTGGGAAGAGATTCTGTAGACTCTCCGCCACAGGCCGCCAGCAGCAGGGTGGCTCCCACAACAACGAGTACCGATTTCAGGGCTTGCGCCGGTGTGTGTGTTCGCAGTGTCATCATCTGTTACTCCCCCATGCAGTAAACAGCGGATTCAGCGAACACCTGCTTCAGGTTGTAGCCCTGGTTCGCGAAGCTGACAACCATACTGTTGACCTTGGCCCGGTCGTCACTGTCCGAGGGTGGGCGCAGGCATACATTCTCGAAGACTTTCTTCACCTGACACTGGGCGAAGGCCTGGGAGTGGGCGAATTCCCGACCCAGGCTTTTGGCGCCGTTGCCGGAGCCGGGCAAGGTCGGATCCCAACCAAGGCGTCGATTGGCACCCTGGCGCCAGTAATTGTCCCAGCGGTCGTCAGGTGTGACATAACCCTGCTCAAACGTCGCCGAATTGATGTGATATTTGCTCTGAACCCGGGTGCCGGTTACCGGATCTGTCGTGCCGACGGCGTTGTAGACCAACCGCCCCAATTCACCGTCGGGGTCGTTGTTCTGGTCATACCGGTAGTCGTAATAGGCAAAGGCCTGTGTCATCGGATCCATGCCGGTGTGGCAGCCTACGCAGTTATTGAGAAAAACCCGGCTGTCTCCGCCGGGGCTGCGAGAGACATCCTGCCGAATACGGTCGGTGGGCAGGGTAACGTCAGCGACCTGCTCCAGGTCGTTGCACATGTGGTTGATCAGGGTAAACCGGAACATGGCGCGGTTGGTGCCCGCGCTGAAGAATGCTCGGGCAGAGGCACGGGAGGTGATCACGCCGGCCGTGGCCGAAGATGGCAGTCCGTTGTAGCTGGACTGGCTGACCCGAATCAGGTTATCGCGCAGGCTGATGCCCCGGGATTCCAGTTCTGAGTAATGGTTGTTGTTGCTCACAGAGTAGGGCGGTAAACCGAGAGACGGATCGCCAATGTAGAGCACGTCTTCAAAAAGGATCTTCCGAAAATCCTGGTCGTCCCGAACCATGCCGACAACGGTGGCAATGTAATCGTTGAGAGGCACGAACTTGGACATGGCCTCGTTGGTCCAGGGCGCAGCAAAGTTCTTAAGCGTGACATCGTAAAAGGCCGGATCTTCCATGGCGATGAACGCAGCGCCTTCGGGATTGGAAGGTATCAGGTCGGCCATCGACTGCAGGACGCTCTCGGACGGCGGAACGCCCGCAATACGGTCGTGTATCTGTTTGGCCTGTTCCCTGGCGCCTGCCTCAGCCAGGCTGGACACCATTCCTGAAAGAACGATGATACTGCAAGCCATGGTAATCAGGCTTGTCATCCTGTTCCGGGCGGTCATGTCCGTATCCCTCAATGATGGTTAGCATCCGCACATTAATGCTTTTTGACAATTGTTAAAAGTTTACGACTTGCTATATCTTAAAAATTGAGTCCCAGGCCACGTTATTACATTGCGTTACGTAAAAGCTTTGGAGTGACAGGTTCGAACCGACTTAATTTATGTCATGGAATGTCATCCACCACAGGGTTTGTTACATTGGAAGTCACGTCATCGGTTCTCTCTGCTCGCTATCACCGTGGTCGGTTGCTGGCCTGTATCGGTGCGCTGTCGCTGACAGGATGCCTGTCTGGCGGTGACAGCCAGAAGGCTGATCCGGTTGTGGTCGAGGAGCCGGTTGCCTACATAGAACGGCAACTTGTATTCAATGAAAACACCGGATCGCTGGTTGAGGATGACCTTGCGAACCCCGCAGAATTCAGGCCAGGCGCCCGCCTTTTGCTGAAGTCCAGCGCCGCAGCACGATCTTCGGCAAAGGATATATCCTCTGCTGCCTTATCTGGTGGTACCCCTGGACAGGGGGTCTACGACGTCAAAGATCTTCACGTGTCCCAGGATGGAAACCGGTTACTCTTTGCCCTGCGTGCCCCAGAGATAGAGGGTGCCGACGATGACGAACAGCCCACCTGGAATATCTGGGAATACGATCGAACCGCGGCATCGCTTCGCCGTATTATTGATTCGGATGTGACCGCCCGCGCGGGTCAGGACGTGTCGCCGGCTTATCTGCCTGACGGCCGGATTGTTTTCTCATCCACACGCCAGCGCGTATCCAAGGCGATTCTGCTGGATGAGGGCAAGCCTCAGTATTCCGGCCTGGACGAGGAACTGGACAGTCCGGCGTTTCTGCTTCATGTCATGGATGAGGATGGCCGCAATATCGAGCAGATCACCTTTAACCAGAGCCATGACCTGGACCCCGTGGTTATGGGCGATGGCACCATCATTTTCAGTCGTTGGGATAATGCCGGTCAGACTCGAAACAATGGTGTGAACCTTTATCGCATCAATCCTGACGGTACCGGGTTGAGCTACCTTTACGGCCGGCATTCCCATGAGTCCATTCCGGAAGCCGGCGACATCCAGTTCCTGCGGCCTCAGGCACTGGATTCAGGCAACCTGCTGGTCCAGTTGCGCCCCTTTGAAAGCGACGACTATGCGTCGGTGCTGGCAGAAATTGATGTTGAACGCTTTGTTGAGGCCAATCTTCGCGTCGATGGCACTGAGGCTGTGGGACAACGCTCATTGATTCCGGGCATTCGCCTGAATGGAGAGTTGTCTCTTGACGGGCGCTACGGGTTTGCGTCGCCGCTACTGGATGGCACCGGCCGTTACCTTGTCAGTTGGACTCCTTGCCGATTGCGGGAAGTTGCGACCGATCGCATTGTAAATTGTACGGAAGACCGACTGGCTTCTGACCAATATCGTCCGGCCCCCCCGGTGTATGGGCTCTGGCTTTTGGATGCGGCTGAAAGCACCCGCCGTCCGATTGTGACTGCGGTAGAAGGCGTCCAGTTTGACGAGGCCTTGCTGATGCGAAGTCGCCCTCTGGAACGTTTTATTCCAGAGGCCCAGTTCCCCGGCGATGCTGGCGCATTGGCGGATGACGGCTACGGAATTCTGCACATTCGCAGTGTTTACGATCTGGACGGCACGGACACCACGCCAGCCGGCATCCCCGCCATGGCCAATCCGGTGCAAACGCCCCCGGAGCAGCGGCCAGCAAGATTCCTGCGGCTAGAGAAGCCCGTGGCGATACCCGATGACGACGTATGGGATTTTGACAACAGCGCTTATGGGCGAAGCCGTGGCCAGCTAATGCGTGAGATCCTCGGTTATGTGCCGGTTGAGCCGGATGGCTCGGTGAAAGTGGCGGTCCCTGCCAATGTTTCCTTTGCGATCAGCGTGCTGGACGGGCAGGGGCGACGACTCGGGCCAAGGCATGAGAACTGGCTGTCCGTGCGCCCTGGCGAGACTCGGGAGTGTTCAGGTTGCCATGATCCGGATAGCTCCGCTCCTCATGGCCGCACCGATGCCGGCCCCGCGCCCGCCTGGGCCGGGGCGCCAACCACTGGCCGGCCATTTCCGAACACCGATCCTGCACTGTTTGCCGACATGGGCGAAACCATGGCCGAGGTCTATGGCCGAATCAACGGCATTCGCCGACCGTTACCGGATCTTGTGTACGAAGATGAATGGACCGACCCGAATGTGGCGCCATTGGGCGCGAGTTTCGCGTACGCTTACGGTGACCTGGACACGGCTCCGCCCATTTCCGGTGTCTGTGCTGGGGAGTGGTCGCCTAACTGCCGTATTGTGATTAACTACGAACAGCATATCCATCCACTCTGGGGTAAGCTCCGGCAGGAAGTGGACCCTGTCACCATGGACGTCATTTCTGATTCCACCTGCACCGGCTGCCACACTACCGCCGATGCAGCAGGCGCTGCTCAGGTGCCCGCCGGGCAGCTGGATCTGGGCGATGGCCCGTCACCTGCAGAGCCGCTGCACTTCAATTCTTATCGCGAACTCCTCTATCCGGACAACGAGCAGGCGTTGATGAACGGCGCCCTCGTGGATGTGCTGGTGGATTCCGGGGAGGTGCTGAGGGATGAAGAGGGCAATCCGATCCTTGATGCTGATGGGAACGAGCAACCGATCATGGTAACCGTGCCGGTTCGGCCATCCATGTCTGTCAATGGCGCTCGGTTCAGTCGATTCTTTGATGTGTTCGCAGCCGGTGGCAGCCATGAAGGTTTTCTGAAGCCTTCCGAACTGAGGCTGATTTCAGAATGGCTGGATATTGGTGGCCAGTATTACAACAACCCCTTCGATGCCCCGGAAGACTGATCCAAGGACTCAAGCTCGCGCCATGCCCATCGCCATTCTCATGATTTTACTCTTGCTCCCTGCCCAGAGTTGGGCCGGTGGGTTATGGGGCTCGGAGGGCCAGGATGTGGCCCGGGTGCAGGTAACCGAAGCCTATCTGTCCTGGAGGACGGGCCCGGCATCCGGATACCCGGTGTTCCATACAAGTGAGAAAGGCGAGTGGCTGACCATCCTTCAGCGCAAGACCAGCTGGATCAAGGTGATGGACTCTCGAGGCAGGGAAGGCTGGGTGTCGGTGGCGGACCTGGCTCAAACCGTGGATGTCACGGGAGAGACCGTGAGCCTACAGGTTCCTGACCTGGATTCGTTCGGGAAGCGACGGGCAGAAGCCGGTTTGATGATGGGCGAGTTTGACGGTGCTGCCGTGATGGCTGGCTATGGAGGTCTTTGGCTGACCCGGAATCTGTCTGCAGAGCTGTGGGGGGCTCAGATTCTTGGCAGCGCCTCCGAGATTCGGATGGTTAATGGCAATCTGGTGCATCAGCCATTTCCGGACTGGCGGATATCGCCTTTTTTCACCCTGGGGATTGGCCACATCTGGGTTGAGCCGAAAGCGTCTCTCGCCCAGCCGGAGGAACGTGATAACAGCATCGGCCATGCTGGCCTTGGAATCAGGGCCTACATCACCGATCGATATTTCATCCGTGCCGAGGTGAAGGACTACAAAGTCTTCACGACCCGGTCCACCAACGAAGAAGCGACAGAATGGAAAATCGGACTAAGCATCTTTTTCTGAAACCGCTGTGCCTTGCGGCAGGCCTTTGCACCGCTGCGGCAGGACAGGCGCAGGAAGACCGCCCGCTGATCGAGCCCGATGTGACGCCGGTGCCGGTTACCGAAGCCCTGATCGATACCGAAAACTTCGAGATCGGGGCATTTGTGGGTGTGCTGAACATTGAGGATTTTGAATCGTCCCTGTTGTACGGCGGCAAGCTGACATACCACCTGAGCGAATCGTTCTTTTTCGAAGCAGGTGTGGGCTTTGCGGAAGGCGGCGAGACCAGTTTCGAGAAGCTGGCCGGAGATGTGGAGGTGCTGACCGACAGTGAACGGGACTATAGCTACTACAACATCAACCTGGGGTACAACGTGCTGCCGGGTGAGGCGTTCCTCACAGAGAATTACGCCTTCAACACCAACTTCTATCTGATTGCCGGGGCAGGGGCCACGGAGTTTGCCGGCGATACCCGTTTCACCCTGAATGCGGGTGCCGGCTATCAGGTTCTATTGACCGACAGCGTGTCGGTGCATTTTGGGGTACGGCAACACTTTTACGACATTGATGTGCTTGGGGAAGAGAAGACCTCCGTCAATACCGAGGTCAGTACCGGGTTGTCTGTGTTTTTCTGAAATTAAGGAGGAATGGCTGTGAGAGCATCCATAGCAAGACTGGCATTGACGGGTGTACTGGCCTGCGCGAGCCCCTTGGCCGCGGCTGAGGCCATTAACATACCGGCGCCAGACTTTACCCTGGAAAGCCGCTCCGGGGAGAACCTGCGGCTGGAGGATCATCGGGGCGAGGTCGTTATGCTCAACTTCTGGGCTTCCTGGTGTGGGCCCTGCCGTCAGGAAATGCCCCTGATGGACGAGCTATACAGCCAGTACAAGGATCTCGGTTTCACCATTCTGGCAGTGAACGTGGATGAGAATCGGGACGAAGCCCTCCGTTTCCTCGACAAGGTGCCGGTCAACTATCCGATTCTTTACGATCCGGAGAGCTCGGTTAGTGAACTGTATGAGGTTCAGGCCATGCCAACGACGGTGATGATTGACCGGAACGGCAATGCCCGATATCTGCACTACGGCTACCAGCCAGGTTACGAGGATGAATACGAGCAACAGATTCGCGAACTGGTGCGCGAGTAACTTCTGGACGGTGCCCGCTATGCGAATTTTGTCGATCCTGTCGTCCCTGTCTCTGGTTGCACTGCTGCTGATGGCGACCGGCTGCAGCTCGGTAAAACCCTGGGTGAAACCCTACGAGCGTGACAATCTGGCGGATCCGGTCATGAGTCTGAGCAGGCATGGCTCGGCTGACGCCTACATGCATCACGTCTATCAGGCCAGAGAATCCGCTCGCGGCGCTGAAGGCGGTTCAGGGGGTGGCTGTGGCTGTAACTGACAGATTTCGGGTTGCTGCTCTCAGTCTGACGGCCCTGATGGTGTTACTCACGGTTCAGTCCGCCACAGCGGCGACCTTACCCGTGGACAAAGTAGACGTGCTCTATCATCGTTACGATGGTGGCGGCATGGTGATTGATGGCCCGTCGGTGCTGGTCCGCAAAGGGATTGGCCCCCAGGTCTCCTTTTCCGGTCAGTATTACGTGGATTCTGTGTCTGCTGCCTCGGTGGATGTACTGGCGACAGCCAGTGCCTACGAGGAGGAGCGTACAGAATACACCGTGGGTGTGGATTACCTGCACGACAAGGCCATTCTGAGTCTGGGTTATACCAACAGTACGGAAAATGATTACGAGGCCAATACCCTCTATTTTTCGGTGAGCCAGGAATTCTTCGGAGGCATGTCCACGGTGACCATGGGCTATGCCAGTGGCTGGGACGAAGTGGGTCGGGTTGGTAATGATTCCTTCAGCGAGGAAGCCGATCGTCGTAACTACCAGCTGGGCCTTAGCCAGGTCGTTACCCGTAACAGTCTGGTAGGCCTGGACCTCGAAGTGGTCACAGACGAGGGTTACCTGCAAAACCCGTATCGTGTGAACCGCTACATTAATCCCGATAATCCAGCGGAGTTCCTGACTCAACCGGAACAGTATCCGGAAACCCGAACCAGTACCTCCGTGGCCGTGAGAGCGCTTTACTATCTGCCGTATCGCGCCTCAATACGCGGTGAATACCGCTATTTTTCAGATACCTGGGGCATTAACGCCCATACCATGGAACTGGGTTACGTGCACGGGTTGACCCAGCACTGGACCCTTGAAGGTTCCGTCCGCTATTACACCCAGAACGAGGCGGATTTTTACAGCGATCTTTTCCCGTTCAAGAACTCCCAGACCCATCTTGCCCGGGACAAGGAGCTCAGCTCGCTTTCAGGGACAACCCTGGCAGTAGGCGCGGTGTACGAATGGAAACAGACGTCGCTTCCGGGCATTGATCGTCTGCAGTTCAGTCTGTTGGTGGACTGGCTGAATTTTGATTATGACAACTTCCGCGATGTCACCGCGGCCGGAAACTATCTCCCCGGCGAAGAACCCCTTTATTCCTTCGATGCCTATGTCACCCGGGCGTCATTGATTCTTGAATACTGAGCATGCAGGAAGAACGACCATGGCCACTTGCTTGAACTCCCGATTTCCGGCGCTGTTAGCGGCATTGACCCTCGCCCTGACAGCCCCTGCCTTCGCCCAGTCCAATCCCGGGGAGGAGAAGGACGAGACCGCGGTCGCCGAGCAGGTTGAGGCCCTCAAGAAGAAGGTTATCCGGCTTAACCGGGATCTGTTTATCCTTGAGGAGGACCTGCTGTTTCCGGCCAACACCCAGGTTGCGGTGTTTCTCAGCGTGGATGCTGGCAAGTTTCTGAAGCTGGATGCGGTCAAGCTGAAGGTTGACGACGAGATCGTTGCCTCTCACCTCTATACCGAGCGTCAGGCGAAAGCACTTGAACGCGGCGGTATGCAGAGGCTTTACGTGGGCAACCTGAAGACCGGAGCCCATCAGGTGACGGCGTTCGTTGAGGGCATCGGGCCGGATCAGCGGCCTTACAAACAGGCAGCGTCGCTGGAATTCGAGAAGGGCACCGGCACAGCTGCACTGGAGGTCCGTGTTGAGGATCGCTCTTCCGATTATCAGCCCTCAGTTTCCATCGTGGAGTGGGAGTAAGCCGCGCCGTGGGATTGACAGTGATCAAGCCATTTCGAACGCGTTCGGTATTGTTTACCGGCGCTTTGTTATGGCTGACGATGGTTGCTCCGGCCCAGGCCGATGAGCCCGGACCTGAGCGGGCGAAGGACCTTCGGTACGGTTGGGCTCTGTATGAGTATCATCAGGGCAATGTCTTTGAGGCTCTGACCCAGCTGGCGGTTGCCCGTGAGCAAGGCGGTATCGAAGGACATGGTGATCACCCGGCTTTGGTAGAGGGTGGGCTGATGTTGTCCTGGGGCATGACCCGTGAGGCCAGCAAATTGTTCACGGAACTGCTCGGTAGTGACGGCGCGGGTAGCACACTTTCGCCGGAGGTTCGCAATCAGGCCTGGTTCTATCTGGGTAAGGTGTTTTTCCTGGAAGGTAATCGTGAGCTGGCCGGCGAGAATCTTGAGCGCGTGGATGGTGAGATACTCGCTGAGGCCAACCATGACCTCTTTCGGGAGTGGGTTTATCTGCGAGCACGAGTGGCCATGATGTCTTCGAGGATCGAAGACGTATCGAAGCTGACGTCGCTAAAGGAACAACTGGAAGACACGGACATCTGGTCCCTTTACCTGCAATACAATTCTGCCGTCGCCGCTCTGGACGCGGGAGACGTCGCGACAGCCGAGGCTGAACTGCAGACACTGATCGCCATCATTCAACAGTCTGCCGATTCCGCCGAACCAGAGGCCGAACGCGAAGGCCTGTTGGACAGGGCCCGACTGTCACTTGCCCGGCTTTACCTCAGGGATGGCCGGTTCGACGCGGCGCTTGAGATCCTTGGCGACATGCCGCTGAATGGCGTATTCGCTGACCAGGCCCTTTTCGACTATGCCATAGCGGCGGCCGGGCAGGGCAGGCCGGATCGGGCACTTGATGCGCTCGATACGCTGTCGAGCAGGGATCTGTTTTTGCCATGGCGCCAGCAGGTTCCGTTCGCCCGGGCCTATGTTCTTGAGCAGATGAACAAACCACAGCGAGCATTGCCGGCCTTCAGGCAAGCGGCCGACCTTTACCAGGCCCGTATTGAGGAGCTGGACATTATCCGGAATCGGCTCACTGAAGAGAGTCTGATGGCGCAGCTTGACTTCACTCGTGACAGCGACGGGATTCTCACGGATTCCTACGGCCGTTTGCGGGTCCAGCCTGCCGATTTCGGCATAGCCGAAGTGCTGGCTTCGGAGACTTTCCAGCAGGCGCTTGCAGAATTGAACGAGCTCTACCAAATGCAATCCTTTATCGCCGAGCGGCAGTCCCGGTTTGAATCCTTCCGGATCATGCTGGAAACCCGCGAACAACAGCGTCAGGTGCGGATTGCGGAAACTCGTCGGGCGCTCGAAAGCCAGCAGGCGAACCAGTGGCAGACATTGCATGAGGAATTCAGGGAAACGATCGCCACTGCGTTGGCTGAAGAAGACGCTCAATTCTTCATGACCGCAGAACAGAAAGCACTGAGAGACAAGCTCAACGAGGTTGAAGAAACGCTGGCGGGCTTGCCTGACGACGCCACCACGGCCAGGCAGCGTGAGACTTACCGGAGGATGCGTGCCTACTTCGACTGGTGGATTGCGGATGACTATGGCGTGAATCGCTGGGCGGCGCAAAAGCAGTTGCGGGAGCTGGATCGTGAAATGCAGCACTTCCAGGCCCAGCGGCAGAGGGTTGAAACCCTGATGTCCGACGATGGCCGCCATGCCGAACTGGCTCGCCGCATTTCTGCCAGCGAGCGCGAACTCGCCACCCTTGGCCAAGAGGTGGCGGTTGCATTGAGCAACGCCCGGCGAATCCTCCTGAGCCAGGTAGACAGCATGCTTGTCGCCCAGCAGGAGGAGCTCAATGGGTATCTGGTGGCTTCCCGCCATGCCCAGGCCAGGTTGGCGGACCAACTGTTCCGTAGATCGCAAAACCCGGGAGCCGGTGATGAGTAACGGGACTCCTGGAAAGATGGTGAAAGGCCTTGTCGTAGCAGGTGCGCTGCTCATGGCCAGTGGCTGTCAGATGTTACAGTCGATGATGCCCGCCGGCGACGAGGAAATGCCCAGGGTCCGTGAGGGTACCCTGGCCGCGCTTCCGGCGACTGAAACCCGTCAGGTTCAGGGTATCGAGGCTGGCAGCGGCCCCGCGGATGATGTCTCCATCGAAACAGTGATGGAAAGCTACAAGGCGCTTTTGCCGCTGGTGGACGATCCCCGCAAGCAGGTTACCATCCGCCACCGGCTGGCCGATCTGGAATTCCAACGGGCGGAGCGGAAAATGGCCGATACCGCTGTCGATGAGCTCGCCGGTGCTATCGAGGCCTACCAGCGTCTTCTGTCCGAATACCCGGAGCGCGAGGGCAATGACAAGATCTATTATC
This sequence comes from Marinobacter sp. tcs-11, assembly GCF_002049515.1. Classification (NCBI taxonomy): domain Bacteria; kingdom Pseudomonadati; phylum Pseudomonadota; class Gammaproteobacteria; order Pseudomonadales; family Marinobacteraceae; genus Marinobacter; species Marinobacter sp. tcs-11. Next base: position 210,611 of record NZ_LLYU01000002.1, read on the forward strand.
AGCTTGCCAGGGCCTGGGAGCTTCGGGGCGCGACGCCCCAGCAACTCGATACTCTGGATACTCTGGTCCGGCGGTACCCCGATTCGGACTACTGGATAGAAGCTCAGTTTCGCCGCGGCGATCTGCTGTTTATCGATGGCCGATACCGGGAAGCCGAGCAGGCCTTCGGCGAGGTTACTCTGGCCAGCCAGGAGCGTATGGCCGATGCCTCATTTCTGGTGAACGCGCATTACATGAAGGGCTGGAGTCTGTTCAAGCAGGCGCAATACCAGGAAGCCCTGTTCAGCTATGTAGAAGTGCTTGATTTGGTGATGCCTGAGGGGCAGCCGGTGGAAGATGTGGATCAGCGGAGCCAGACCCTGATCGAGGATCTGTTCCGGGTCGTAGGGCTGTCCCTGTCTTACCTTGATGGCGCGGAAACCCTGCAGGCGTTGTTTCGCCAGACGGGCGGGCGTCCATACGAAATTCTGGTTTATGACCGCTACAGTGGGCTTTTGGTCGAGAGGGAACAATACGGTGACGCCATCGACGTCTTTGAAGCCTTCATAGAAGACCACCCGGCGAGTCCCTGGGCGCCTCGCTACCACATGCGGATTATCGATACCCTGGAACTGGCCGGTTTCACCCGTACTGTGCCTGAACGAAAGGCCGACTTTGTGAGCCGTTACGGAATTTACAGCGCCTATTGGCAGTCAGCGGGCCCCGATGCGATGGGTTTCATTGAGCAACAGCTGGAGCAGCTTCTGCCTGAGCTGGCAGACCGTCAGTATCTGTTGGCGGGGGAAGTCATGGATGAACAGCAGGCCAACGATCACTACCGCAAAGCCGCTAGTTATTACGCCGAGTTTGCCGCTACCTTCCCGGATCATCCCCGCACACCGGAGCGTCTGTTCCTTCTGGGTGAAACCTATCTGGAGCTGGAAGACTGGGCGGAAGCCATCGCCGCTTTCGAGCGTGTGGCCTATGACTACCCGCAGGACACCGTATCCGGGCGGGCAGCCGAAGCCGGCTACGCGTCGGTTCTGGCATTCCGTGAGTATTCAATAACCTGGAACAGTCTACCCATATCAGAACAGGCGGCTTATCAGGAACTGCAGCAGTTGAATCGGCTGCGGTTTGCAAATGCATTTCCCGAAGACCCCAGGGCCCCGGCGGTGTATTACATTGCGCTGCAGCAGGAGTTTGACCGGAACAACTGGGAAGAGACCGTCAATATGGCGGCCCGGCTTGTGACCTGGCAGCCCACGCCTTCCGCTGAGTTAACGACAGAAGCCTTGCTGTTGTCTGGCCACAGCCTCTCTGAACTGGCCCGATACTCCGAGGCGGAGCAGGCTTACCGTGATGCCCTGGCGACCATGGCAGAGGATGATGAGCGAAGAAGCGGGGTGCGTGAAAACCTGGCCGCTGCGGTCTATCGGCAGGCCGAGCAGTTGGCCGATGCCGGTAATGTGGAAGCTGCCGTCGGCGAGTTCCTGCGAGTCGGTGCTGTGGTTCCGGAATCCGCACTAAGGGCAAACGCTGAATACGATGCCGCCTCACTTCTGATAACCGCCAATCTCTGGGAACCGGCCATTGGTGTGCTGACCAGTTTCCGAAGGGCTTTCCCGGACCACGAATTGATTGATACGGTCCCGGCAAAACTGGCGTTGGCCTATCGTGAAACGGCGCAGTGGGAGCGAGCAGCCGACGAATTGCAACAAATGGTGGCTCTGGCGACAACGCCGGAAGAGCGAAGAGAAAACCTGTTGATTGCAGCAGAGCTGTACGATCAGGCCGGAAACCGTGACAAGGCCATCGATACCTGGCGGAATTACGCCAACAGCCATCCCGAGCCGGCCGATGTCTACATGGAAGCGGCCAATCGGCTGGCTGAGCTCTATCAGCAAGCTGATGACACCGTAAAAAGAGATTACTGGTTGCGCAAGCAAATGGAAACGGTGGACCGGAATCCGGACGCGGCGGACGACCGCATGCGCTACCTTGCCGCGTCAGCCTCGGCCATTCTCGCCCGCGAAGCGCTTGCCCGGTATGACAGCATTCGCCTCACGTTGCCACTGAATGAGAGCATGGCTGCAAAGACCGATGCGCTTGAACGGGCAGTTAATGCCTACAAGAAAACCGCCAGTTACGGCCTTTCGACGTTCGCAACCGAGGCCGGATACCAGATTGCCCATATCTATGGACGCCTCGGTGCCGATCTGATGGATTCGGAGCGGCCCACCGGGTTGAGTGAGCTTGAGCTGGCCCAGTACGAGCTTTTGTTGGAAGAGCAGGCCTATCCATTCGAAGACAACGCCATCGATATCCACGAGCAGAACATCCGGCGGGCCCGGGAGGGCATTTTCGATGAGTGGGTCAAGCGCAGCTACGAGGCCCTGGGAGTCCTGCTGCCAGGACGCTACCGGAAGGAAGAAGTGACGTCGGGGGTTGTCTATGAACTTGATTAAGTCCGGTGGTCTCTGTCTTTGGTTGTCAGTCGCGTTGTCCGGATGTGTCACGGCCCCGACGCCGCCAGAATCTGATCCTCGGGCCGAGCCGGCTGTCCTCGAGGCGTCATTCCGGGAAGCGGTCCGGGCCATGGAGCAGGACAACCTTGCCGAAGCCCGGACTCGTCTGGAGCAACTGACTACTGACTACCCGGACAAGGCCGGTCCCATGGCCAACCTTGGCATTATCGCTTTCCGGAAAGGGGATTCCGATAGCGCGAGACAATGGTTTGAGCGCGCGCTGGCAGTCAATCCTGAGCATGTCCAGGCGTTGAATCATCTGGGCGTGATTGCCCGGAATGCTGGAGAATTCGATGAGGCGGAACGGTATTACCGAGCTGCGTTGGCGGCGGATTCGGACTACGCGCCTGCGATTCTCAATCTGGCCTTCCTGCTGGATATCTATCTGGGTAACCCTGCCGATGCGATCGAACTCTACGAGCGTTATCAATCGGCTGCCAGCGAACCGCACCCGAGACTGGAAGACTGGATATTTGATGCGAAAAACAGGATCTGATTTGGATAAGTCGATATGAAACGTCTTGCGCCGATCATTCTGGTCGCTTCCGCTCTGATAGCTGCGGCGCCCGTGCTTTACGCCCAGGACACCCCGGGTGTGGTAACCATCGAAGGTACCCGCATTCGTGGCGACCAGGAAGTGCCCACAGTCATGTATCTGGTGCCCTGGCAACCACCGGAAGTTGAACAACTTCGGGCGCCAGACGAGCGGCTCATGGTTAATCAGGGGGTTGCGCCGCTGGAACGATATGAATTCCAGAGGCTGGTGCAATACCACAACGAATTCCTGAAACAGACACAACCGGCAGATGAATCGCCAGAGTGAGACATTCCTCACATCTGCTCTGTGTTCTTGCGCAAAAATAAACAAACCCTCACACAGACTTGCGCGAACTTACCCTGCCCGGGCGAGCTCGCGAATAGACTGATCTGAAAACGGACCATGGAGTGCCCAGAAAATGATCGATACCGCCGTTCGCTTCTTCCAGGAAGGTGGCTTTTTTATGTTTCCGATTGCCGTTGTGCTGATCATCGGACTCATTGTTGCCATTGAACGTTACGTCTACCTTTCCGCCCAGAAACTGACCAACCGTCGGGATTTCAACCGCCTGCATCAGATGATTGCAAAGCGCGATCTGAGGGGCGCCCTGAATTACACTCAGGAATCCGGTAGTGCCATGTCCACCATGATCGGTTTCGGCCTTCAGCGCCTGGCCCGCCGCCAGGGTCGCGAAGAGATCGAATACGCCATGGAAGAGGGTTTGCTGGATGTTATGCCTCGGCTGGAAAAGCGCACACAGTACCTGGCAACACTGGCCAACATCGCCACGCTGCTGGGCCTGCTTGGTACCATTATCGGTCTGATTGCTGCCTTTACCGCAGTAGCCGCAGCGGATCCGGCCCAGAAAGCGAGCCTGTTGTCCCAGAGTATCTCGGTCGCCATGAACACGACAGCGTTTGGCCTGATGTCAGCCATTCCGATGCTGCTGATCCATTCACTGCTGCAAACCAAGACCAACGAGATTGTTGATAGCTTCGAGATGGCCGGCATCAAGGTTCTGAACCTCCTCAGCGATGGCTCCGGCAACAAGTCCGGTGCACAACCACAGGGTCAGACTGCCGCTGCGACGGCACAGTTAGCGACACCGGCCGGTAGCCCGGCCTGATAACCAGTCAGAAGGATGTCAGGCCATGAGACGGAAGCATCGTCGCCTACAAAGTGAGGCAGATCTCGACATCACGCCCTTCATGAATCTCATGATTGTGCTGGTGCCGGTACTGCTGCTGAATATGGTGTTTGCCCACACCAGCGTTCTGGAACTCAACTTTCCGACCGGCGAGAGCCTGTCGGCAGAGCAGGCTGAAGAACTGCAGATCCAGGTTGTGATCTATGAAGATCGGCTGGTTGTTGCAGATAACCAGGGCGGCGTCATCAAGGACATACCCCGGCGTGAGGGCGAGTATGATTTTGCTCTGCTCAAGGATGTCATGAAAGAGATCAAGAGTCGGGTGCCGGACAAAAAGGATGTGATCATCATGCCGTCCCGGCAGACCTCTTATCAGTCTCTGGTTTCCGTGATGGATACGGTGCGCTCCTATGAAGCCGTAGTGGCTGGCAGTGTTGTCGAGGCAGAACTGTTCCCCGAAATCTCCCTCGGAGATGCACCTGCCCAGACCTCGGGCACCGCGGAGGTAAGTTCATGAAAGAATCCGCGAAAGCCCGTCGTCTGAAACGGCATTACCGGCGCAACAAAAGCCAGGGAAAAATGAACCTGGTGTCGCTGATGGATATTTTTACCATCCTCGTGTTCTTCCTGATGGTGAACTCTTCGTCTGACGTACAGGTACTCAACCAGAACAACACCATCAAATTGCCCGATTCGACTGCCCAACAACCCCCGGGTGATGTACTGGCACTAACCGTGACCGACCGGGATATCCTGGTGAACGGCCGGCTGGTGGTGAAACGCGACGCGTTCCAGACCTTCGAGGGGCAGGTTGAGCCATCGCTGAAGCAGGAGCTCGACTACCAGGCCAGTCGTTCGTCGGGGCCAGCACCGGAGGCAGGTCGCCCCATTACCATTCTTGCGGACCGGGAACTTCCTTACGAGCTGCTCAAGAAAATCATGTCCACCTGTGTGGACGCCGGTTATGCCAGCATTTCCCTGGCGGTTAATCAGCGCACGGAACAGGGGGCCTGAAGCTAATGGATTATCGCTACGGATTGCCCTGGAATCAGGAGAGGGGAGAGCGCAAGAGACTGTTTGCAGCCGCGGTTGTCGTGGTGCCCCTGTTTCTGGTTTTCGCGGGCTATGTGAGTTGGGTTGAGTTGCCGGAACAGGATCGGCAGGAACAGGAAGCCTTGCCGCCCCAGTTGGCGAAGCTGATTGTTGAGAAAAAGGAGCCACCCAAGCCGGTATTGCCAGAGCCTGAGCCGCCAAAGCCTGAGGAAAAGCCGGTGGAGCAGGCGAAGCCTGAGCCAAAACCCGAACCCGCTCCAGCGCCGGTTGTTCCAGAACCGGAAGTGGCTGAAAAACCGGAACCAGAGCCCAAACCGGAAGAAGTGGCCAAGGCTCGGGAAAAGGCGAAAAACACCGGGATTCTTGCCATGGGCAACGAGCTGTCGAAGATCAGTTCGCTGGCAGAATCGGTCAAACTGGATAGTCCGGTTACCAATACGGCCGAGCCGATCGCCAGGAAGACCGGTGATACCCTGGCTTCCCGTGCTACCGAAAACACCCGCAGTAGTGGTGTGAATGAAACCGCTTTGAGCCGGGAAACCCGTGAGCTTGCCCTGGCAGAACGGGAGCGCGCGGAGGTGGCCGAGGCGGAACGTGTGGCTGCGGTAAAAGAGACGGTGCGCAGGGAGCAGCAGGAAACTGCCTCGAAATCGCGTAGCCGGGAGGAGTTGCGCCGTACCATGGATGCCAACAAGTCCGCCATTTACAGCATCTACAATCGCGAGCTGCGACGAAAACCCTCGCTGCAGGGCAGTATCACGCCCGAACTGGTTATCGAGCCGAATGGTGCGGTGTCCAGTTGCTCGGTTGTGGAGTCAACACTCAACGAACCGGCACTTGAGAACAAGATCTGCAACCGGTTGCGGTTGGTAGACTTTGGAGCACGACCAGGAGTCGACAAGACCACCATTCGTTATCCGATCGAGCTGTTGTCGAGCTGACGGTTGGCTCCGGTTCAGGGGTGGTGAAGGATCGCTCCTGATCAGGCGCTTTCGACAGTGTGGGGCGCAAACAGCTTGTAGCGGTTTCGCCCCTCCCGCTTGGCACGATACATGGCGATGTCGGCGCCGTTGATCAGTTCCTGAACGGTGGTACCGTCTTCCGGATACAGGCTGATGCCAATGCTTGAACCCACGTTTATCTGGTTGCCGTTGATCTGATAGGGCCGTTTGTTTGCTTCAATCAGCCTGTCGGCCACGGCAAACACGTCGGATAGCCGTTCCATCTCCGGTAGCAGCACAATAAACTCGTCGCCTCCAAGTCGGGCGAGTGTGTCGTCTTCCCGCAGGCAGTCTTTTACCCTGGTAGTGAACTGAAGCAACAGGTCATCCCCCACCGCATGGCCCAGGGTGTCGTTCACTTCCTTGAAACGGTCCAGATCCATAAACATCACTGCAAGCAGCATTTCCTTGCGATGGGCATGGCGAATGGCGTGCTCCAGCCGGTCTTCCAGCAATCGTCGGTTCGGCACACCGGTGAGGGCATCGTAGTAGGCTAGCTGTCGGATCTGTTCCTCGTTCCTGCGATTTTGCGTGATATCCGTGAACAGGCCCGCGTAATGTGTGGTATTGCCGTCATCGTCGGTGATTGCCGTAATGGTCAGTAGTTCCAGATAAAGCTCACCGGTTTTTCGGCGATTCCAGATTTCTCCGCGCCAGTAGCCGTGGGTTTCCAGGGAATTCCACATGCGCCGGTAGAACTCGCTGTCGTGGCGCCCGGATGAGAGCAGATCGGGTGACCGACCGATGACCTCTTCGGCGGTATAACCGGTCAGTTGGGTGAATGCCGGGTTGACGAATTCAATGCGGACGTCTTTGTCGGTCACCATTATGCCTTCAAAAGACGATTCAATGACCCGCTCCGCCAGTTGCAGGGTTCGCCTCGATTTGGCCAGGGCCTGATCCCTTTGTTCGAGGGCTTCGCGAAGATCGTCCAGATACATTTGCTCAGCGCCGGTCAGCATGTCGTGATAACCGATCAGGCCGGTAACCTCTCCAAGCTGATTGACCACGGCAAGATGGCGGATGCGATGATCTATCAGCAGATCGCGGGCGTGAATCAGCGGGTCTTCTTCGTTTACGGTGAGCAGAGGCCGGGTCGCCAATTCATTGACCAGGGTGTTGCTGGTGTGGCGTGCAATAAACCGGACCATATCCCGCTCGGTCAGAATCCCCAAACCTTCTTCGTCGCAATCGACCACCACCGCATCGGCATGATGGCGATGCATGTAACTGGCCACTTCCGCCAGAGACTGGTCGCCCCGAACCACCAGTGGCGGGCGCGGTACGGCCGCCCGCACTTCCCGCAGTCGCAAGTAGGGTTCCAGGCCCTGGTTGAGGGCCAGGTCGGTCTGGGAAAGGATCCCGACCGGTTTGCCGCTACTGTTAGTCACCAGAAAATGGCGTTTTCCGGTATCGCGTAAACGAACCGCGGCTTCACCGGCATCGAGTGTCTCGGGTAAGGACAGCACAGGTGAGCTCATCACTGTACTTACCGGCTGTTGGAATGTTTCGGGATCTGTAAAGTCGATCGCCAGGGCGTCATGTTCTGTCCAGATACCAACAACCGTTCCGCCATCGGTAATCAAAATGGAACTGACCGAGGTTTCGGACATCCGGGCAGCCGCATCGGCAATGGTTGTGTCCAACTCACACTGAAGCAGGACGCCTGTGTGCATAATGCGTGATATCGGAAGCGGCTGCCCCATGGGCACTCCTGTTATTCTTGGTCGGTCTGTTGCGAAGAATTCGGTAAAAGTGAACCCTCGCTCATTTATATTGAAGTCTATCAACCCCCGGCTTCCGATGCTTTAACTTTTACGTAGCTTCCAGGCGCGTCCTCAATCGCCTCAAGCGGGCCTTCCCCGGGCTGACGGGGCTGAACTTGCCCTCCCTCGAATGTCGCCAGCCATTCACGCCAGTGTGGCCACCAGGAGCCAGGGTGATGTTCTGCGCTATCAAACCAGTCATCCGGCGAGCCTGGCAATTGGTTATTGGTCCAGTACCCGTATTTTTCCTTGTAAGGGGGATTGATGACCCCGGCAATATGGCCGGAACCGGACAGAACGAATTGCACATTGCCGCCGTAAACCCCGGCCCCCCGATAAGTCGTTTTCCATTTAGCGATATGGTCCTGGCGGGCGGAAAGGAAGAAGGAAGGTACGCTGACGGCGGAAAGATCAATGCCTTCACCAGCAATCGTCAGGGCATCCGGCTGCACCAGTCGGTTATGCAGGTACATTTCCCGAAGGTAGTAGCTGTGCATTCTGGCGGGGAGGTTGGTGCCGTCGGTATTCCAGTACAGCAGGTCGAAGGCTTTGGGTTTCAGGCCTTTGAGGTAGTTGTTGGTCCAGTAGGACCAGAACAGATCGTTTTCCCGCAGCAGATTGAAGGTAAAGGCCATGGCCCGGCCATCCAGGTAGCCTTTGCGCTCCATGGTTCGTTCGATACCGCGGATTGAGTGATCGTTAATGAAGACGCCGATGCCGCCGGGGTCTGAAAAATCCAGCAGGGTGGTCAGATAGGTGGTGCTGACGATCGGGTTACGTTGTTTTTTTGCCAGCCAGGCCATTGTGGTTCCGAGCAGGGTACCACCAATGCAGTAGCCAATGGCGTTCATCTGGGGCTCGCCAGTCGCTTCAGTTACGGCATCAATGGCAGCCAGCACGCCCAACGTCATGTAGTCGTCCCAGCCCCGGTTTTTCTGGGCTGGCCCGGGATTCCGCCAGGAAACCATAAACACCGTCTGGCCCTGGTCTACCAGCCAGCGAATGAAGGAATTGCGTTCGGTGAGGTCGAGAATATAGAACTTGTTGATCCAGGGGGGGACGATCAGAAGCGGGCGCCGGGCCACGGTTTCAGTTGTTGGCGAGTACTGGATCAATTGCATCAGTTCATTCTGGTACACCACTTTGCCGGGCGTTGTTGCCAGGTTGCCGCCCACCTCGAAGGCCGAACGGTCGGTCATGGCGACGTTGAACAGATTCGGGTTCTGCCGGATATCGTCTACCAGGTTGCGGGCCCCATCCACCAGATTCATGCCCTTTCGTTCCCAGGTTATCCGCAGGACTTCCGGGTTGGTCAGCGGGTAGTTGGAAGGTGAAAGCGCGCTCGTCAACTGACGGGCGTAGAACAGCATCTGGTCGCGACCTGGGCCGGGGAGCCCCTCCATACCTTCAACCCAACTCAGGAAAGCACGGGAGTTGATCAGATAGGCCTGTTGGAGCACATCAAAGGACAGATGCCGGTGCCAGTCCTCCGCCAGGAAGCGCCGGTCGTCCGGGTCCGGTTCGGCGACTGGTTCTGTAGGTTGGCCGGTGAGTCTGGTCAGTGTGTAGCGAGCCAGCCCCAGGTGTTTGCGGGCAAGATCGATTTCTGCACTGGCGAACCGGAGCGGGTGCAGCAGCAGATCCTCGGCCATGGTTCGATAGGCGTCCGAGATTTCGCTCAGCGTGGAGAGTTTGGTGTCCTCCATCATCCCGGTGTCGCCGAGCCATTTTTCCAGCTGTTGCTGGCCCTGGCGGACGTTGTCCTCGAAGGTTTTCACCAGATTAGTGACGGTTTTGCTCACGAAATCCAGACCGAACATGGGGCTCTCCTGCCGCTGAATAAAAAAACGGCCGGAATGGATACCATTCCGACCGGTTTTGCTCCTGCCTTTCAGGCTGCAGATTTGGAACCGCTGGCCTTGGCAGTTGGTGCCTTCTCTTTGGCAGGTTCGCTCGAATCCTGTTCAAAGGCTTTCTGCACCTGGTCACGGGTTTCGCTGAAGTAATCCTGCCAGGCTTTCCAGTCCTGGGTGAACTGGTCGCTGAGGGATTTGAGGGTTTCAGCCTGGTCGCTGGTCAGTTGCTTCAACCCATCCAGATCGCGAACTTCGGAGACTTTTCGAGCCTGCTCCATGGCGACATCGGCATAACGACGAAACGCATTCATCTGCATTTCGGCGGCCTTGCTGAACTGGGTAAAAAGGGTTTCGTTGAGGCGGTTAGCCTTGTTGATCATATCCTGGTTCATTCGTTACAACTCCTTTGTAGTGATTGTCGGAACAATCAGTTTAGCTCACGTTCGATGACACGATTTTGACAGGCGTCAAACCGGCTTCCACCCTATCTCCTAGTCTATAGTTAAGCAGATGGCACATAGACCCGGGAGGCATCCGATGGCAAACCGACAATCCGAACTGGAAACCCTGAAAGCAGACCTTGAAGCCAGGCTGGCCCGCTACCAGGCGCATCAGCGCAGGGAGACAGGGGCTCTGGAAAAGGATTTCGAAGAGCAGGCGAGCCAGACCCAGAACGATGAGGTAGTGGATTCCCTGGAAGCGGAAACGCGATCGGAACTCCAGCAGATTGATCACGCCCTGGAGCGGATAGACCAGGGCGTCGGCAACGAATGCGAGCAGTGTGGTAACGACATCGATCCCAGGCGGCTTCAGGTATTGCCGTACACCACGGTTTGTGTAGATTGCGCGTCAGACTGACAACCTGGATGCAAAAGAACAGGATGAACAATGGCTGAAGTGCAACGCAACGACGGAACCCGTTCCGGGCTGCCGAAGAGTCAGGTAACTGGTCTGATCCTGGGGGTGGCGTTCCTCCTGGCAACGCTAGTCCTGCCAGCGCCGGGTTCCATGGGGGCGGAGGCCTGGGCGGCGCTGGGGCTTATGCTGCTGATGGCCACCTGGTGGTCCACCGAAGCGATACCGATTCCGGCCACAGCCCTTTTACCGATCGTGCTGGTACCCGCGCTTGGGCTTGGCACTATCGGGCAGGCAACGGCGCCCTATGCCAATCCGATCATCTTCCTGTTTCTCGGTGGGTTTACCCTGGGCCTGGCGATGCAGCGATGGAATCTTCATCGGCGTATTGCCTTGCTGACGCTCAAAGCCATGGGCGATCAGCCCAAGCGACAGATTGCCGGCTTCATGCTGGCGACGGCTTTTTTGAGCATGTGGGTGAGTAATACCGCAACCGCTATCATGATGCTGCCCATTGGCTTGTCCGTGGTAGCGATGATGGACAACTCGAACCCGGAGGGTGTTCGGAAATATGCAACAGCGCTGTTGTTGGCCATCGCCTACTCAGCGAGCATTGGCGGTATTGCGACTCTGATCGGGACGCCGCCCAATGCGTTACTGGCGGCCTATCTGAGTGAGAATCAGGGTATCTCGGTGGGCTTTGCCCAGTGGATGGTGCTGGGTGTTCCGGTCACTCTGGTGATGCTGGTGCTGACCTGGTGGTGGCTGACCCGCCGGGATTTCGGCATTGGCCGGGCATCGGATAGTGGCCAGATGATTCGGGATGAGCTGGCCAAGCTCGGGGTGATGAGCCGGGGAGAGCGGTTGGTGGCCGTGGTATTTGTTATCACGGCAACGGCGTGGATTTTTCGCCCTCTGTTGTCTGCCAGTCTGATGCCCTGGTTGAGTGATACCGGCATCGCGATCGCGGCAGCGATCGCCATGTTCCTTATCCCGGTGGATACCCGTGAACGCACCTTTGTGTTGGATTGGGATTCCGCCAACAAGTTGCCCTGGGGAGTACTTTTGCTCTTCGGCGGCGGCCTGGCCATGGCGGGGGTGATCAGTAGCTCCGGCCTTGCGGAATGGATCGCCGGCAGCCTGGGCGTGGCTGGTGCATTGCCAACCATCGTCATGATGGTAATTGTGGCCGCCGTGATTATCTTCCTGACCGAAGTGACCAGTAATACCGCCACTGCTGCGGCGTTCCTGCCCTTGCTGGGAGCTCTGGCCATGGCGCAGGACGTGTCTCCGTTGCTCCTGACGGTTCCTGCCGCGATTGCGGCCAGTTGCGCTTTCATGATGCCGGTGGCTACGCCGCCCAATGCGATTGTTTTCTCCAGCGGTCACATGCAGATTTCAGGCATGATCAAAGCGGGCTTTGCGCTGAATCTGATGGGCATTGTGGTTGTCACTCTCATCACTTACGGGTTGCTGGGGCTGGTATTCACGCTCTGATGCTCCCCGTCACTTCATGGCTTTGCCTCCGGTCTTGAACCAGTTCTCATACCGGTTCCCGGAGGCCCCTTCTGCAGCGACAGATTTGAGGCACAGTTATCTTTAAGCCCGTCACGATTTCGGTATCGTACGGTAACAACATGTAACCCGATAAGTTGCGCGTCTAATAAAAACAGGGACTTTCCAAAATGCTGCTGGTGCTGGCCGGATCCATTCTCACGTTCACCATGGTGCAGGAAGCCACCGAGGTCGAGCCATTCGATCGTGGCACGATTGTTCTGGAGCAGAAGGTGGATGCCAGCCCTGTCGAGCTTCGATGGGATACCCGGGTCGAACCCCTGGTAGAGCAGAAATTCCGCAATATCGTTCGGCAGGCTTACGACTATAGTTGCGGCAGTGCGGCCCTGACCACAGTGCTCAATTTTTATGTTGGACGGTCTCTGACTGAACGGCAGGTGATGGAAGGCTTGCTGCACTACGGCGAGAGCGAGCGAATCGTTGAACGCCGCGCTTTCTCGATGCTCGATATGAAAAGGCTGGTCACAGCGCTGGGCTATCCCTCTGGTGGTTTCAAAGCGGAAATAGAAGACCTGATGGAGCTGGACCATCCGGCGATCGTTCCCATTGATCACGCCGGTTTCAAGCACTTTGTGGTGTTGAGAACCATCCGGGACGGCCGTGTTTATCTGGCTGACCCGGCGGTTGGCAATATTTCCTTTACGGTGGCGCAGTTTCAGGAAAAGTGGGACGACAACGTACTGTTCATTGTCTTCCCGGGCAGTGACAAACCTCTGGATAATCTTGAGTTGAAAGAGGAAGACCTGCGCTTTGTAGATGACCAGACAATGACTCTGCTGGCCATGCAGCAGATTCCAGAGTTCCACGAGTCAACGGAACGACGCATTCAGAACTTGTTGGAACGCCAGAAGAACAATCCGGACGGTAGCGTGGAAAATACCCGCAAACAGCTCCATTACCGTCGTCATTAATTTTCCCGGTCGTTTGGTCGGGCAGGAATAAAACAAATAAAAGTAGGGAGTCAGGATGAATCGTTGGTTTGTGCGAGGTTTTATCCTTGTTTCCGCGGCTGGTCTGCTTCCGGGCATGGCTATGGCTCAGGAAGGGAACGTGGATCAGGCGCGGGAAGCGCTGGCGCGTCAGGAAGGGGATGAGGATTCTACCAAACAGCTTGAGGAGGTTTTCCAGGCTGCCGAGAAGAATTACTCACTGCAGAAGAAGGGCACCCACTCCCTGAACTATTCGTTCGATTATTCCTATACCGGGGATCAGCGACTGGATCTGGCCATCACTAATGGTTCGGTTCGTAACCTGGACGTTGTTCCATCGGCTACCCATAACTTCACCAACGCGTTTTCCTACGATTACGGGTTACTGGATAACCTGACCATCGGCACCCGTGTTCCACTGGTCGTGAAGTATGACACTCAGGATGAACTGAACGTATACGACTTCGGCGACATCTCCTTCACCGGACGCTGGCAGCCTTTTGCCTATGTGCCCGGCAAGATGTCGACCACCTTCTTTGGCACCCTGAGCAGTAAAACCGGCGTCAGTCCCTACGAGATCGACATCAACGAGCAGTTGTCCACTGGCAGTGGTTATTACTCTGTGGGCGGTGGTCTGAGTATGTCGAAGGTACTGGACCCTGTCGTGGTCTTCGGTTCTGTCAGCGCGACCTACAATCTGACCGTAGACGGCCTGGAGCAGGTTCGGGGCGCCCGGTTGCTGGAAGAAGTCGATCCGGGCTTCGGTTTGTCCGGTTCCGTGGGTTTTGCCTATTCGCTCTCCTATGACATCTCACTCAGCGTGTCTGGCCAGCTCAGCTACAGCGACGAGACGGTGCTGACCTTCTCCAACGGTGACCAGGCCGTGGCCCAGGACCAGATGACTGGCTTCCTCAGTATGTCCCTGGGCACACGTCTCAGTGATATGACCATTGTAAATACCAGCCTCGGGATCGGTTTGACGGAGGACGCGCCGGACTTCTCCCTGGGTGTATCCCTGCCCATCAATTTCTCTGGCCTCAAAGAGTGATTGAAGTCGAGGACGTTTCAAGGGAAGGGGAAGGATTTCATGGGACAAGCTAGTCACAAGCGACATCTTCTGGCCGCCGCCATGGTCGCAGGCGTTTCCTGCGGGGCCCAGGCACAGCTGACGCAGAACCTGACGATACATCCGAAGGCGCTGGCACTGGGTAACGCCGTTACAGCAGATCCCCCGGGGCTGATGGCCATTCACTATAATCCAGCGGGCCTGACCAAACTCGACGGGCGCCAGCTTGAGGTGAACCTCCTCAGCATCTATCTGGATATTGACGCCGACTTCTACGCAGATGAAGACTACGAGATATTCGGAATCAGCGGGCTCGAAAAGGACCCTTTAACCGGAAACCAGCGCGATCCGATTGCGAACAGCAGTAGTCATACCAATAACGTGGCGATTTATGTGCCAGGTTATGGCATTCTTCGAATGCCCCCAGGCCCAGCCTTTGCGCCATCAGCGGGTATCAGTATCAAGCCGCCGGGTTCGAAGCTGACGTTCGCCAACGCTTTTTATCTGCCGATGGCCGCAGGCTTCTACCGGGATAAAAACGACCCCGGTCGCTACCTGCCCCAGGCGGCCACCCTCCAGCGGACCACCTACCTGTCTCCCACCGTCGGGTATGAGATCAATGATGAATGGTCTGTGGGCGCGGGCATTCATCTCTCGCATTTCGCCTTCGCAGCGGACCAGTACATGCGGGCGCCAAACCTGCTGATGGGGGTGGCAGAGGTTCTGCAGGATGCGTTCAACTGTGAAAGCGGCGACGAACCGCTGCAGCCCTGGCTTGCGTTATGTGGTGGTAATGTCGGCCCCTGGGACGACATCGGAGCCATGAGTCTGAATCTGCAGGAAACCATTTCACCCACCTACGCCCTGGGGGTGATGTGGGAGCCGACAGACTGGTTCCGCTGGGGTGCCAGCTATACCTCTGAAGCCGACATGAATCTCAAGGGGCAGTTCGAGATTCAGTATACCGATGACTGGTCCGGGTTCTGGCAGAGTGTGAATGGCTCCATTCTGGGCGCCATCTCGTCGGCAATTCTGAGTCTGCCCTCAGGTGCACCGCGGGAGGCGGGCAACGTCAGTATGGATCTTGTCTATCCGCAGCATTTTCAGACCGGTATCAGCATGGATGTTCATCCCAAGCTGACCGTGAATGCAGATGTGGGCTGGACAGATTTTGCCCAATGGGATGCCTTCAATTTCCAGTTCGATCGTAATCTGGAGTTCCTGAACGCTGCGCGTATTCTGTCGCCGGACAACGCCACATCCGATACCCTGCGCCTGCCGTTGGGTTTCAAGAGCCAGTGGAACTGGGCTTTTGGTGTTGAGTTTCATGCGTCATCTCGTCTGGATCTCCGGGCCGGGGTGGAAATCCGGGACTCGGTTATTCCGGACGACCAGCGTTCGATTATGGCGCCATTCGGGGGCGCGAACCTGTACAGTATTGGCATGGGGTACAAGTGGGATAAGGACACGGAAATCGACATGAATCTGTCGTATCTGCAATCGATTGAAACCATTCCGGCCGACACCAGTTGCAACGTGAACTGCGACAACATCACCAACATCATCTATAACCCCTATGCCGACCTCACCATCAAGACTTCCCTGCGGGTGGTGATGGCAGGCTTGAGCTTCCGAACCAAATTCTGATCCTGACAGGGGGCTGTGATGGGACGTGGTCGATACAGTAAACTGGCGGTCTGTGTGTTTGCGCTCGCGTTGCTGGCAGGTTGCCAGACCGGAAGCAGCGGCGTTGCCGAGCGGGAAGGCTACTTTTCCTGGGTGGATGAGCAGGGCAGGGTGCGTTATTCCCGGATTCCCGACGCCCAGCGCGAAGACGTCACCCCAAGAGAGCCGGATGCCGAGCCGGTCGCCATCTCAGGCGAAGCCACCGGGTCTGAGGCTTATCGGCCGACCTCTGGCAGCGACCGGGGCGCCGCCGCAAAGCTGGAAGAAAACCTCGAATACACCACCGAGAATTATCCGGATGGTGAGGAGCTGGCGAAAAAAGGGTTTATCCGGCCTGGCCAGCGGCAACCCTATTTCACATGGCGTGATGCCGACGGCATTGTCCGTGTCAGCTATTACACCCCGGATATGCGAACCGAAGAGCAGAAACGGGCGGATCAGGCGCCGGTCATGCTCAGCGATGCCAGCGTATACCTGCCGGTTACTGTAGATGATCATACGCCGGTTGAGGGCTATGATCCCGACGCCTTTGCCATATTGGGGATTGAGGAAACGGATTCGTTTTTCCCGGTATTTGCCGAAAGCTGTTGCCAGACCCTGCCAGCCCGGGATTTCCTGCAGTGGCAGGAAGGCCGTGAATTTGGTGTTGATTTTGAGGAAGACACGCCCCGCCACCGTTTCAGTACGGGTGATTCGCCCTATCGGCTGATTGCCCTGCCATCCAGTACATTTGTCCCCGGGTTTGTGATGCGGCTGCGTTCCTACGCCCACAATGGCGTGCTGGTACCAAGCCTGGCATTTCTCGACAAGGACTTTCAGCCCGTGCGGATAGTGACGGATCTGGTTATGAACTACGAACCGGAAAACTGGCGCCGTCGCGGGTATCTGGAAAGCTGGGTACCGGCGTTTCCCGGCCAGGGCGAGCGCTGGCTGGTGGTATTCACCCGCCCGGAAGACCTGGCTGGGCAAACGGTGACGGAAGCGGGCGACACGCCTACAGCGATCCCGCACGTTGAAACCGGAGAAATCGGCATCACGACATTTGAGGAGTGATGCCGACCATCAGTCTTCCGGTGCGTCCAGATTCAACCACTGCTGGGACAGCCAGTAGAAGCTGCCGTTACCCGCCGGATGGGTACAGTTGTATCGGAACCGACGGCTGTTGATGGCTTTGGGTGCCTGCACCTCGATGCTATCTACCACCACTTCAAAATTGATTCGACCGAGACCGGACGCGAAACAGGTAAGCCGGGAGGGGCTGATGGCATCGGTGGGCGTGAAACTCAAGCGCGGCGGATTCTGCTCGAACACCCCGTCGGGCAGGTCTTTGGCCGGTACCGGAAAAGCCTTGCTCATCAGTTTGTCTTTCAGGCTGCCCAATTGGCCGTAGGCATTGGCCATGGGGAAGCGGGGCAGACGGGTTTTGCCTGAATACTGTCCAATAGCACCGGATTGTTGTCCGTATCCCAACCAACCCCTTTCGCTGAGCTTCTGTTCCAGGGCTAGATCGAATTCGCCGTACGGATAGGCGAACAGAGGCTCCTCCACGCCAATGCGGTTCTTCAGTTCTTGCTGAGCCTCGTCCAGGCTACTGGTAATCCGGTTTTCCCATTCATCTTCGGCTTCGCTCCGTCTGCGTGCCAGGTGAGCGTGGTCCGCGCTGTGATTGGCGATAGTCGCCAACTCATTGTTTGCCATTGTGCGGAGTTGCTCCCAGGTCATGTAGCCCCTGGCGCCTACCGAGTCGGTATTGACGAAGACAGTGTAGGGCAGCCCGAGGCTGTCCAGTAACGGCGCAGCAAAGGTATGGACGGATTCATAGGCATCATCGAACGTAATGGCCACTTCATTGGTGTCGGGGTGTTCGCCGGCCAGTGCCGCCCTGGTGCCGGCTTCCAGCGGCACCACGTCAAGGTCAAGATCCCGGATCATGCTTATCTGCGCCTCAAACAATGATCGGGACGTGCTGGTCGCCGGAGGTGTACTGTCATCCACGTGGTGATACTGCAGAACCACCAGGTCGGCCTGAGCCTGTGTTCCGGCCAGCAACAGGGTACTGATCAGGGGATACGCAATCAGTTTGTTTATTCGAAGCATGGTCTTGTTTCCTGACACACGGGATTTCGTAGGATGATTTAGGCGTAATGGGCTTTCAGAACCGAGAAGGCCTGATTCAGTTGTTGGATTTCTCCGGTATCACCGCCCCGGTCTGGGTGCGCACGCATCACGAGTTTTCGGAAGCGCTTCTTGACGGTAGCGAACTGCCCCGGTAATTCATCGAAACCCAGCGTTCTGGCCGCCTCGGCGGCTTCCGAGTGCTCGGGCCGGGACAGGGTGTTGCCAGCCCAGAAGTTGTCCATCATTTCCCGGATGGCGGCTTCGGAGAGAAAGTATTGGGACAGGTCCAGATAGAACTCGCGGAGGGCATCGGTAGAATCCGGCAGCGCTGTTGATTCGGAGCGATTCACGATTTGCCCGATGCTGAGCCGAAGCGGAGAGATATTCAGACTCTCACCCTCCACAGCAATCTGATCACGCAGACGGTAGAGCACGTGGAACAGCAGGAAGTGCACCGGGTACAGGCGATCGGGCTCATGAAAGTCGACGGTGCCGATCAGGCTCCAGCGCTCGCCCTGCAAGGCTCGTATCAGCTCTAACTCGGATAGCCCGGCCGGTCCTGCGGCCCGTAGCTCGTGCTCCACGGCAACCGACAGGTGTTGGACCTGTTGCTGTAGCCAGCTGTGTTCTTCACCACTGGCTTCGGGTGAGTCATCGAATCTCTGGTTATCTGTGGAGATGGTCATGGCCATCATGGTATGCCAGTCAGCCTTCGCTTGAAAGCCTGGTCAGGGCCGGGAAACCGCCCAGAAACAGCTGGGTGGAGAATTCAGCAGCGGTTCTGGCTTCGTCCTGGGCGAGTTCCGGCTTCTGGTGTGCTCGCCTGGCCACCAGCATGCTGGTGTCGTAGGCCACGCCAAAAAACGCGGCGCAAAGATAGTCCGCATCGACTGCCGGCAGCAGCCCGCGGGTCATGGCGTTCCGAACGTCTTCCTCAAGGGACAGCATGGTCAGGCCCAGAATATCTGAGCCGAACAGGTTTCGGAGGGCGCGCTGATTTTGATGGGCGAGCTCATACACCACCGGATCTTTCGCGGTGGCGCTGTAAAGCGCCAGATAGGCCCGGTAGACAAATTCCTGGGTTGAGGATGCAGACTGTCGCTGCTGGCTCATGTCGTTGTTGAGCGAGGTCAGGAAATCGCTGAGCAGGGCCGCGAAGATATCCTGTTTGCTGGAAAAGTAGTTGTAGAAGGTGCCGGCGGCGAGACCGGTTCTGCGGACGATGTCCCGAATGGTGGTGTTGTCGTAACCGTGCTCCTGGAAACAGTCTCTGGCCGCCCTGAGAATGGCGTGACGATTTCGGATACGGTTGAGCGCGCGCTTGCCCGTGGCTTGTGGTGAAGTCAATTTCAACATATCCATGTTGCTATCCTGTCCCTGATGGTTTGTGGCGCGTATAATTGCCCGCTCACTTACCTTGTGAGCGTGAAAACGAATGCCCGAAGCAATGACTGCCAGCCCTGAGAAGACACCGGCTTCTGATTACGAACGTCGCCAGAAACTGGAGCTTAACAAATTGCAGAAACGTCTGCGCCGTGAAGTTGGGCAGGCGATTGCTGATTTCTCGATGATTGAAGCCGGAGACAAGGTGATGTGCTGTCTGTCCGGCGGCAAAGACTCCTACGCCATGCTCGATATTCTGCTCAATCTGCAGAAGAGTGCGCCAGTGCGTTTCGAACTGATTGCCGTGAACCTGGACCAGAAACAACCGGGTTTCCCCGAGCATGTCCTGCCGGACTATCTTGAGTCGATGGGTATCGAGTATCACATCATCGAGAAAGACACCTACAGTATTGTTAAGGAAAAAGTGCCTGAAGGGAAGACCACTTGCGGACTGTGTTCACGCCTGAGACGGGGCATTCTCTACAATTTCGCCGAGGAGCATGGTGTAACCAAGATTGCCCTGGGCCATCACCGGGATGATTTGCTGGAAACCCTGTTCCTCAACATGTTCTACGGCGGCAAACTCAAATCCATGCCACCGGTGCTCCACAGCGACGATGGCCGCAATACGGTTATTCGTCCTCTGGCCTATGCCAGGGAGAAGGATATTGCCCGCTACGCGTCACTTCGGGAATTTCCGATCATTCCCTGCAATTTATGCGGCTCCCAGGAAAACCTTCAGCGACAGGTCATCAAGGAAATGTTCCAGACCTGGGACAAACAGCATCCTGGCCGTCTGGAAACCATGTTCCGGGCCCTTTGCAATGTCGAGCCGTCGCACCTGGCCGATCCGGAATTATATGACTTCAGGGAAGGGCGGCGTCTTGGCGGCAAGCGTCAGGCCGTTCAAACCGCGGAGCCCCAGCAGGATTTTGGCCGGCTAGATGTACTGAATCTCTGATCGTCAGTGATTCAGCAGGGCCTGGAAAGGCAGCGTCCAGAGGCCAAACAGGATTAACAGCAGGCCACTGAGCTTGCGGAAGCTCTGGTTGCTTTTCAGGCCTCTTATCCAGTTGGCGGCGAAGCCCGTCGCCAACATCGACGGCAGGGTTCCCAGTCCGAAGAACATCATCGTGAGAGCTGCGCTGCTGACGGTTGGTTGAAGCGCCGCCCATCCCAGTGTGCTGTAAACAAGGCCGCAGGGCAGCCATCCCCACAAGGCACCGAGAGCAAGGGCCTGGCCGCCATTGTGAACCGGCAGGAACTTGCGGGTAAGCGGCGACAGGAAGCGCCATGCCGGCGCCCCGACCCGCTCAATGTAGCGAATACCCTGCCACCATTGCCCCATGGATAACCCCATCATGATCAGCAGCAATCCCGCCAGGGTCATCAGAGCCAATCCGGCACCATGCCACTGGCTGGCGGCACTGGTGCTGAGCAGGGCAATCAGGGTTGCGATCAGGGCGTAGCTGGCAATCCTGCCAAAATTGAATGCCAGCAAGAGCAGGGTCTGCCGAAAGCGGAAGCCCCGGCCTACCGGCAATGCCATGGACAGCGAGGCGCTGATGCCGCCACACATGCCCAGACAATGGGTACTACCGAGCAGTCCTATCAGGAAGGCACTGGGGTAGCTCAGATAGAGTTCAGGCTGCATCCGCTATCCTGTCAGCCCTTGTCGGTATCGGTATCGGTTTGCTCCGCGTCGTCTTTCTGGCCGTCAGGTTTCGACTTGTTACGGCGGGCTTCCCTGGGAATCATATCCTTGTCATCGTCGTAGAGAATGCGATGAGCGGGGCCGTCCATGTCATCGTACTGCCCGTTCTTGACGGCCCAGGAAAACAGAAGGACGCCCAGCGCCACCAGGATGAGCATAAGCGGAACCAGTATCATGACAATCTGCACGATAACCTCCTGTTCATAAGTGTATGGCCCAAAGTATCAGGCTGCTTCTGGTGCGCCAAGGGTGGCCTCCGGGGGCGGTGTGCCCTTGTTGGACCGGCTGAGTCGTAAGGCGTTCAGCACAACGATCAGTGAGCTCAGGGACATGCCGATGGCAGCAAGCCAGGGGGCCACAAGGCCGGCTGCGGCCAGGGGCAGGGCGCAGACATTGTAGCCGAACGCCCAGATCATATTCTGACGGATGATTTTCCGGGTTTGCTTGCTGGTTTCAATCGCGGCGACCAGGGAATTCAACTGGCCATTCAGCAGTACCGCGTCGGCTTTCAGTTGAGTCAGGTCTGCCGCTGTACCCATAGCCACTGAAATACCGGCTCCGGCCATGGAGGGCAGGTCATTCAGTCCGTCACCCACCATCATCACCCGGTGCCCGTCCGCTCGAAGCTGTTCCAGCACTTCCAGTTTCTGCTCCGGTGAGGCTTCACCAATGGCTCGGTCAATGCCCAGTGCATGGGCTACCTGTTGTACGTGGCCGGAGCGATCCCCACTAAGGAGCAAGGTCTCGATTCCGGATTTCCGTAACGCCTGCAAGGCCTGTGACGCGTCGTCCCGTATCTTGTCATCCAGCCGGAAGCGTGCCAGCCATTCCTTGTCTGTCGCGAGCCAGATTTCCATGCCTTGGGCGTCTTCACCTTCTGGCGCAATTGCCGACGTGTGCTCGGAGACAAAGGCTTTGTGCCCGATGTAGACCGCCCGTCCATGGTAGTGTCCGGACAAGCCACCGCCCAGGTGGTTACTCACCTGACTGACGGTGACCGAAGGCTGCTCGTGGAATACCCTGGCAATCGGGTGCTCTGAATGTTTTTCAAGCCCCGCGGCAATCCGAATGCAGGTGTCCTGATCCAGGCTACCGAACACCGCTTGCCCGGTCAGACTAAGCTCTCCCCGGGTCAGAGTCCCGGTTTTATCAAACACCACGGTATCGATGGTGTTCATGGATTCCAGGGTGTGACCGCGAGTAGGCAGGAAACCAAGCCTTCTCAGGCGCACTGTGGCAGATGTGATCGCCGTTGGCGTAGCCAGCGAGAGGGCGCAGGGACAGGTAACCACCAGTACGGAAAGCGTGATATCGAAGGCGTTGTCGGCCCCGGCCAGCCACCAGCCTACCCAGACCACTGGTGCCAGTATCAGCACACGGCCGACGAACTTGCCCGCAATGCGATCGGCCATTCGGGCCACCGGCGGCTTTTCGGACTGTACGCGATCCAGAACTCGCAAGATGCCGGACAGCCGGGTCTGGGCCCCGGCATGGGTGACGCGGATGTCGAGCGGATTTTCCCCATTTACGCTGCCGGCATGAACGGTGTCGCCCGGCTTACGGGTTTCTGGCAGGTATTCACCGGTGAGGGCGGCTTCGTTCAGGGTAGACTCCCCCGAGACGATTTCGCCATCCACAGGTAGCGTTTCCCCTGGTCGAACCCGGATCACATCACCCGGTTGTACCTGGTGAATGGCGATGATCTCTGCCTCACCGTTCAGGACCCGTGCGGCAACAGAGGGCTGGAAGCCCGCAAGGGCATTGCCGCTCAGCCCGGCGCGATAGCGGGCCTGAACTTCAATGTATCGGCCCAGCAGCAGGAAAAAGGTAAACATGCACACGGATTCAAAATACACTTCGTCGCCCCCGACCACCGTTACCCAGGCGCTTGCGCTGTAGGCAAGCCCGATGGCGATGGCCACCGGTACGTCCATGGTCAGATGACGGGAGAGCAGGTCCCGGCGGGCATTGGTAAAGAATGGGCGAGCGCTGTAGAACACCACCGGCGTGGCAACCAGCAGACTGAACCAGCGGAAAAAATCCACAAAATCCGTGGAAAGATCACTGACAAGTTCAAAGTACAGGGGAAAAGCCAGCATCATGCTCTGGAAGGAACCGATCCCGGCCACCGCCAGACGAATGAGCATCGAGCGGTGCTCTGCCTTGAGCGCCTGTTCGGCTTCGTCGGCCTGATACGGGCGGGCGGTGTAGCCAAGTTCGTGGATGGCAATCAGAAGGTCGCTGAGACGTGCCTTGTCCGATGCCCAGACCAGGCGAGCCCGCTGTGTGGTGTGGTTTACGGTAAAGCTCTGCACGCCTGGCTGCTGTTTCATGTGATTCTCAAGCAGCCAGATGCAGGCGGCGCAGGTAATACCGCCGATCAGCAGCTGTGCCTCCTGGCCAGCCTTGACCGGTGCCACAAAGGCTTGTTGAACCAGGGGGTGATCCAGCTCCCGGATACGATCGAGTTCTGACCGGGTCAGTTCTCTTGGTGTAACAGCGGGTTCGGTGCGAAACTCATAGAAACCGGTCAGACCCTCCTGGTGGATGGTCTGACACACAGCCTTGCAACCCTGGCAACAAAAATGCCTTTGCTGTCCCTGCAGTTCCAGGGTAATCGGGGGTTCGCCATCCGCTGGTTCTCCGCAATGGAAGCAGTTCAGGGTGGTCACCCTTGGGCGTCGCCTTCTGCGTTAATGCGAATGGGGGTAGAGGAAGGAAGCCTTACCTCACCCTTTACCCGCCAGTCGTTATCTGGCCCCTGGAGGTCGTAGTACCAGCGACCACTGACATCCTCAAGGAGCTGGCCCCGGTACTGACCGGGAGCGACCCGGGTAAACTGGACGGTTTTATCCTGACCAGACAATGTCGGGTGATACAGGTTGAACACCAGATACGGGTAGTCGGCGGCACCATTCACGGTGCTCAGATCCAGTGTTGCAGAACGACCATTCAGGCTCAGTGAGCCTTTCATCTGGAGATCTGCCGCCTTTTCATCCCGGGCAATGGACATATTGATGCCACGCCCCTGTTTGGAATAGTCGTCGGTCACCAGCGAATTGTCCATGCTGGACGATACTGTCAGGGCGGTAATCCCCCACATGATCGACGCCAAAGGGAAAATGGTCAGGAACCAGAACCACGGCTGGCGATACCAGGGGGCAGGTGTTGCGTTATCAGTCATTACGGTCTTGTCTCGGTTTATGGCTTCAGAGCCGGTTGTCGGGCCCTCTTGTTAGCGGGGCCTTGGACCAACAAACCGGCTTTCAGTTTCAAGTTTAATCAAGGAATCCGGTTGGGACTCCGCATAGAAACGAATATCGTTATTGGTGTCCACCAGCACTTCCGGTGGCACGTCAACAACCGTGGGCAAGGAGAGATTCTCGCCGCTGCTCACCGTCACCGTGGTGTCTGTCAGAATGCGCATACCTTCAAGACCGTCCACAGTCAGGCTGAAGGTTTGTGGTACTTCTGACATGTTCTGGATCTTCACGGTATACGAGTTTTCCACCCGCCCTTCGCCGTTGAAACTGAACAGTGCACCACGGTCCCGCAGCACATCCATCTTGGCCGGAACCCGGGTGGCAATGGTGAAGATCACCGCGCTGATCATCAGTATGAGCACTGCGCCATAACCAAAGGTACGCGGCCGCAGCAGTTTGGAGGTTTTACCCTCCAGTTCATTCTCAGTGGTGTAGCGAATCAGCCCCTTGGGATAGTTCATCTTCTCCATAACTTCATCGCAGGCGTCGATACACAGGGCGCAGCCGATACACTCGTACTGGAGGCCATCACGGATATCGATCCCGGTGGGGCAAACCTGAACACACTGGCCGCAATCAATACAGTCGCCCAGACCGACTTCGGCGGGTTCGACGCCTTTCTTGCGGCTGCCACGTGGCTCGCCCCGGTTGGGATCGTAGGAGACAACGCGGGTGTTGGGATCGAACATCACGGATTGGAACCGGGCATACGGGCACATATACAGGCATACCTGTTCCCGCATCCAGCCGGCGTTCAGGTAGGTGGCGACGGTAAAGAAGGCCACCCAGAAATAGGCCCAGCCGTTGGCCTGCAAGGTGAACAGGTCAACGATCAGCTCACGAATGGGGTAGAAGTAGCCAACGAAGGTGACGCCAGTCGCCAGCGCGACGAACAGCCAGAGTGCGTGCTTGATCGATTTTTTGGTGAGCTTCTCCGCAGAGTTGGGGGCTTTGTCCAGTTTCATCCGCTTGTTGCGGCTGCCCTCAACTTTTTCCTCGATCCACATGAAGATAAAGGTCCAGACTGTCTGGGGGCAGGTATAGCCGCACCATACCCGGCCGAACAGTGTGGTGATGAAAAACAGGCCAAAGGCTGAAATGATCAGCATGCCGGATAACAGGAAGAAATCTTTGGGGAAGAAGGTAATGCCGTAAAGATGGAATTCCCGGGCAGGCAGGTCGAAGTGAATCAGGGGTTGCCCGTCCAGAGTCAGCCAAACGAACAGAAAGTACATGCCCATTAGCAGGGTTAGACTGACATTCCGGATTCGCTGAAAAAAGCCTTTGACTTCCTTGACGTAGATTTTCTGTCGACTGGCGTACAGGTCGACGGTTTCTGGCTTTTTTTTGTTATTGGAGGAATCGCCGTTCGGGTCAACCTGTTTGACCGGAATCTCGTTGCTCATGGGTACCTCCCGGTGAGTGGTAAAGCTGGGAGCGGGCCTCGGAGGGTCAGCTGATCTTCTCAAGCCTGTACCCGCGGGCGCAGATACAGGGTTGAGAAGACCGGGCCAGGGCGAGCCTGGCCGGGTCGGATTCAGTTAGACAGGCTGTAAACGTAGGCTGCCAGGATCTGAATCTGGTCGTCGGTCAGACGACCTTCTTGTGCAGGCATCTGGTTCTGGCGACCGTTCATCACGGTCTCCTTGATCCACTCATAAGTGGAGCCATAGAGCCAGACATTATCGGTCAGGTTGGGCGCACCCATGGCTTCCATACCTTTGCCTTCCGGGCCGTGACAGGCAACGCAGGCCTGTGCGAATACCTGGGCGCCAGCTTTGGCCGCCTCGGCATCTTCTTCGCGTCCACTGAAGCTCAGCACGTAGTTAACCACCTGGTCGACCTGCTCGTTGGTCATATTCGGCATAACGCCCTTTGCAGGCATGTTGCCGTTACGACCCTGAGCAATACTGTGCAGGATCTGGTCTGGTTGACCGCCCCACAGCCAGTCTTCGTCGGTCAGGTTGGGGAAGCCCACCTGGCCGCGAGCGGCGGTGCCGTGACAGACCGAACAGTTGTTGGCAAACAGGCGCTGGCCGATCTTCATGGCGTCATCGTTCTGCGCCAGTTCAGGAATGGCAGTGTCGCCGAACTGGGCATAGATTTCGCCATATTTCTCTTCGGCAGCTGCCACTTCCGCTTCCCACTGGTTGGTGGATGTCCATCCCAGCAGACCCTTGAAGTTGCCCAGGCCCGGGTACAGAGCCAGGTAGCCAAGGGCGAAGATGCAGGTTGCTACGAACAGGTAGAACCACCATTTCGGCAGAGGGTTATCGTATTCCTCAATGCCATCAAAGGAATGGCCCATTGTCCGGTCGGTTTCAGTATCGGTTGTCTGGCTCTTGCGGGTGGCCCAGAGGAGCCACCAGCAGCCGAAAACGGTACCGAGCACGATCACACTGACCCAGATGCTCCAGAAGGTACTCATTGTTTCTTCTCCGTTTTTTCCTGTTCGAGAGTACGCTTTTCGACTTCGTCGTCATCGAAGGGGAGGTGTGCTGCCTCGTCGTTGGCCTTCTTGCGGTGGGCGCTGTACGCCCACCAGACGATTCCGAAGAACGCTGCCATTACCAGCAGCGTGTGAATGCCGCGTAACTCATTAATATCCATGGGATCACCGCTTCTCTGAAATCACAGTACCCAGCTGCTGCAGGTATGCGACCAGCGCTTCGATTTCAAATTTGCCTTCGATCTCACTCGCTGCGTTGGCAATCTGCTCGTCGCTGTATGGCACGCCAAGCGTCTGCAGCGTCTTCATCCGGGACTCAATGGAACCGTGATCAACACGATTCTCGAACAGCCACGGGAAGGCAGGCATGTTGGATTCGGGTACCACGCTGCGCGGATCGTACAGATGCTGGCGCTGCCAGGCATCCGAGTAACGACCGCCTACACGAGCCAGATCCGGCCCGGTACGCTTGGAACCCCACAGGAACGGACGGTCATAAACGAACTCGCCCGCAACGGAGTAGTGGCCATAACGCTCAGTCTCAGCCCGGAACGGACGGATCTGCTGGGTATGGCACACGTGGCAGCCTTCACGGATGTAAATGTCCCGGCCTTCCAGTTCCAGGGCTGACAGAGGCTCCAGGCCTTCGACCGGCTCGTTAACCTCTTTGTGGAAGAACAGGGGCACCACTTCCGCCAGGAAACCGCCACTGATGGTCAGCACGATCAGCACGATCATCAGACCAAGGTTCTTTTCGACTATTTCGTGTCTCATCTGGTCTCTCTCCCTTACGCCGCCTGAACCGCAGCATTATCTTCTGCAACGGCGTCTTTCTGGCGTACGGTCATGTACACGTTGTAGGCCATGATCAGCATGCCGGTCAGGAAGATCGCGCCACCGATGAAGCGTACAAAGTAGCCCGGGTAGGAAGCTTCAAGCGCTTCCACGAAGCTGTAGGTCAGGGTGCCGTCTTCGTTTACTGCACGCCACATCAGACCTTGCATGATGCCATTCACCCACATGGCGGCGATGTAAAGCACGGTGCCTACGGTAGCCAGCCAGAAGTGAGTGTTGATCAGGGCAGTGCTGTACATGGCCTGGATGCCCCACAGTTTCGGGATCAGGTGGTAAACCGCACCGATACTGATCATAGCAACCCAGCCCAGGGCGCCGGAGTGCACGTGGCCGATGGTCCAGTCAGTGTTGTGGGACAGAGCGTTGACGGTCTTGATAGACATCATCGGGCCTTCGAAGGTAGACATACCGTAGAAGGACAGAGAAACCACCAGGAAACGCAGGATAGGGTCAGTGCGCAGTTTGTGCCAGGCACCGGACAGGGTCATCATGCCGTTGATCATACCGCCCCAGGACGGCGCCAGCAGAATCAGGGACATGACCATGCCTGCGGTCTGTGCCCAGTCAGGCAGAGCGGAGTAATGCAGGTGGTGACCACCGGCCCATACGTAGGTGGCGATCAGTGCCCAGAAGTGCACGATAGACAGGCGATAGGAGTAAACCGGACGGTTGGCCTGCTTGGGAACGAAGTAGTACATCATGCCCAGGAAGCCAGCAGTCAGGAAGAAGCCCACCGCGTTGTGACCGTACCACCACTGCATCATCGCATCGGTAACACCCGCATAGGCGGAGTACGACTTGAAGGCGGTGGCCGGCAGCGCCATGTTGTTACCGATATGCAGTACAGCAACGGTAATGATGAACGCGCCGTAGAACCAGTTGGCAACGTAGATGTGCGGAGTGCTACGCTTCATCACGGTTCCGAAGAACACCAGGGCGTAGCTGACCCAGACAACCGCAATCGCGATGTCAATCGGCCATTCCAGCTCGGCGTATTCCTTGGACGTTGTCAGGCCCATCGGAAGGGTGATGGCAGCAGCCACGATGATCGCTTGCCAGCCCCAGAAGGTGAACGCCGCCAACCCGTCAGACATCAGGCGAGCCTGGCAGGTTCGCTGAACGACGTAGTAGGACGTTGCAAAAAGGGCACTTCCGCCAAAGCCGAAGATTACGGCGTTGGTATGCAGCGGCCGCAAGCGACCGAAGTGAGTAAAGGGCAGGTCGAGGTTGAGGGATGGCCAAACCAGCTGTGCTGCAATCAGCACACCCAGAGCCATACCTACAATACCCCATACCACTGTCATGATGGCGAATTGTCTCACCACCTTATAGTTGTATGTCAGGTTTGCATTTACTGTGCTCATAGCCTTACCAATGGGTTCAGGATGGGGAATTATGCGGGGGCAAGTATGGAGAAACGATTATTCCTTTGCAATGATCAAGATCAAGTTATGACATCCGTCAAATCCGCCGGAATCAGTAGGCTGGCCAGTAAGTTGCAAGTCTATCCAATATGTTTTTAATGACGCTTTAATGGCTTGCCAGATCCATTCTGTCATCGGGTTTGATCCGCAACAGGAGCGAGAGAGAGAAAATTGGTGAAAAGAATTAAGACCAAAGGCTACGGAAAAGATGCCAAAGCCGTAATGATACTGGCCCACGGTGCTGGCGCGCCCATGGATTCATTGTTCATGGAGTTGTTGGCGGAGGCTCTCGCAGGGCAGGGCATCGAAAGTGTGCGGTTCGAGTTTCCCTATATGGTGAAGCGTCGCGAGGATGGCAGAAAGCGACCGCCCGATCGGCAGCCGGCTTTGCTGGCGGCATTTGAAGATCAGGTGTCCCTGGCCAGAGAGGAGCTCGGAAGTCAGGTACCGCTGCTGGTGGGGGGAAAATCAATGGGAGGGCGGATGGCCACGCTTCTGGCTGCCGGGAAGTTCAGGGATATTGATGGCGTTGCCTGTTATGGCTATCCGTTTCACCCGCCGGGGAAGCTGGATCGTTGGCGGACTGACCATCTGGATAAGGTCGCGGTTCCTCTACTGGTGGTGCAGGGTACCCGGGACCCATTCGGTAAACCGGATGAACTGAAGGCGCAGGGTCAGATCCCCGGCCTTACCCGGCTGTGCTGGCTGGACGGCGGAAATCACGATTTTCAGCCGCTGGCGCGGCAGCCAGAGCAACAGTCAGACCTGATTGCGCAGGCTGCTCTTTTGACGCGTCAGTTTGCCGACGATGCCGTGCTGTGACCAGGCGCTGACGCGCGATTGGCGAGTACGATCTGATCTCGCCCTGCGCCCTTGGCCTGATAGAGTGCTTCATCGGCTTTTCGGAACAGGTCAGATGGCTCCTCCCCCGTACCCAGTTCGGCAATCCCGGCGCTGAGTGTCAGATGGAAAGGCTTTTTGTCCGGAGCGATAAGGGCGGTTTCCCGCATGGCCTTGAGTATGCTGAGACAGAGCGTGCGCGCGCCTTCCAGATTGTTTCCGGGGAGTAGCAGGGCAAATTCCTCGCCACCAAAACGGATGGCTACGTCCCTTGGCCTTTTGACGTGCTCATCCAGAATGCCCGCGATCTGTTTCAGGCATTGGTCTCCGAAATCGTGGCCCCAGGTATCGTTTACGCGTTTGAAATGATCGGCATCAATCAGGGCCAGAGTTAATGGGTTCCCGGTCCGACGGGCCTCCCTGCAGAGTTCAGGCAGAAGATTATCCATGTGGCGCCGGTTGTACAGGCCAGTGAGCGCATCGTTGAGGCTTAAAGATGCCAGTTTCCGATTTGCCTGTTCCAGTTCCCGCATGGTGTTGCGGAGCTGGGCGGTGCGTTCATGGACCTTCAGTTCCAGTTCGGTCCGAGCCTGGTGTTCCACATCCAGCAGTTTCTGGTTAAGCAGGCGCCAGCGCTGCACCAGTGCGTAATTCAGCAGGACCACCTGGCCTCCGAGAACCGCCTGCATCATCACTTCCCGGGCCTGATAATCGCCAAGATACCCGAACGCAGCCATGGCATAGATCAGTGCCCCGGCAACCATTACCATCCAGGCCGCCAGATACCAGAATGCGGGCCTGTATCCCTGGCGCCAGCGAACGTAGGCAATAACCTGTAGCGCCACAATGACTGTCAAGGCCAGGGCGGTATTGATCAGGATGGACTTGGTATACGGGATCAGGAGCGTCAGTGCTACTGCGCCAACGGCAACTGTGGCCAGTGATTTCAGCGCCTTGACAGAAAGAGTGTCGGGGCCGACTTCCAGGAAAGACCAGCCAAATAGAGTCATCGCCAGCGCGCAAACGGCCAGGGTTAACGGAATGGAGAGGTTCGCCAGTTCTGAGCTCTCCGGCCAGAAGTATTGGTTGGCAAATCCACCCATGGCGAACAGGAACATCCCGATCGAGATTATATAAAAGGCGTTGTAGAAGTAATAGCGGGTGCCCGCACTGATGAACAATAGCAAGTTGAACGCCGCCAGTATCAGCAGGGCGCCGTAAAACAGGCCGTGTATGAGGGTGAGATGGTTGCTTTCCGCAATGACCTCGCCCGGTGTCATCAGGCCCAGGGGCACATTCAGCGCGCCGCTGCTATGCACCCGGATGAGGATGGAGCGGTTTTCGCCGGCATCCAGTGTGACGGGGAGCAGGAAATAACGGTAATCTATGCCCCTTGTGGCAAACGGGAACAGGTCGCCGGTCGCCAGCGGAGGTCGGGCGTCTTCAGGGCTGTAACCGCTTTGGTAGCGGCTTTTTTGCCAGAACGTCACCTCGTCCAGCAGCGGGTAATGAAGCTTCAGGTACCAGAGACCGGATTCAGCGCTGCTGTTGCGGACATTAAGTTGGATCCAGTACACGGAATCGGTGTGGCTGAATACCAGGTCATGGCCCCGGGCTGGTCTCCACGCCAACTCGGCCGGCAGATCCTCAGGTGCTGTTGCAGCATGGGCCGGTTCACCCGGGCGGGCTGAGTAAAAACAGATGTGGTGGTTGATTGCACTTCGGGCGTCCGGGCTGGCGGCATCAAGAGCGGGACACGGTTCCATAGCCGCAAGCTGGCCGCTGAACAGCAGGCCAGCCGTGGTCAGAAAACAGGCCGTAAGCAGGTTCCAGAGTCGGAGCATCTTCCACCAGGCGGTACGTTGGGAGGCAGAAAGTGTAGCCAGCGTGAACAAGTGCTGCCGTTAAACACGTTCAAGTTTTATCGCTGTCAGTGCGTCAGAATCCTGACAGTGGTCACCAACAAGGTTATGGAATGCAACAGATAATGCTGATGTGCCGCCCGGGGTTTGAGACCGAGGCGGGTCAGGAAGTGATGGATTCAGCTGCCGCTTGTGGCTTGTTCGGCTACTTTCAGCCAGTCAGGAACGCGGGGCTGGTGCGGTTTACCCTTGGCGGGCCCGAATCCGCCATTGAATTGATGCAAAAGATTCCGTTGGATCATCTGGTCTTTGTCCGGGACTGGTTTCTGGTGATTGGCGATTGCCCGTTACCCACCAGAGACCGGGTGGGAGCTGTTATTGAATTCCTCCGGAGCTGCGATTGGCAAGAGAGCCGGGTATCACGACTGGAGACCCGGCTCATGGAAACCAATGAAGATCGGGATCTGGGCAACTTTGCCCGAAAATGGGTCGCGCCCCTGTCCCGCGGTCTCAGGGAGGCGGGCCTGCTGGCGCAGGATTCGGCCAGTGCCAACGGTGACCGCCTGGAGCTGCTGTTGCTGGATTTTGAAACGGCCGTTGTCGGGCTGAGCCTGGCCAATAATCGATCACCTTTCCCGCAAGGTATCCCGCGTTTACGTTTGCCGGCCTCAGCGCCAAGCCGGTCTGCACTCAAACTCGAAGAGGCGTGGAAGGTCTTTATTCCTGAAGATCGCTATCTGGACTATCTGGGTGGGGGCCGGAAAGCGGTGGATCTGGGCGCCGCTCCGGGTGGATGGACCTGGCAGCTGGTACAGCAGGGCATGATGGTGACGGCGGTCGATAATGGCCCCATGAATCCGGAGCTGATGGCTTCAGGCCATGTCGAGCATGTCCGGGCGGATGGCTACGCCTGGCGCCCGAAGCGGGCGGTGGACTGGATGGTCTGCGATATTGTCGACAAGCCCCGCAAAACCGCGCGTCTGGCGCTAGACTGGGTCGGAGGCAAGCTGTGTCGCTATACCGTGTTCAATCTCAAACTACCCATGAAGAAGCGTTACGAGGAATGGCTGATCTGCCGGGAGATACTGCTGGAGGGGCTGGCAGAGGCCGAGCTCAACTGCAGGCTCCGGGCTCGCCACCTCTACCACGACCGTGAGGAAATCACCTGTTTTATTGAACGTCTGGATTGATGCCCCTCAGGGCATATCGCTGTGCTGTAGCACGGTGATTGCTTCATCGCGGTCCATTCATCGGGGTAAGCTCGGCCATTAACTCCTGGCGTTCAGGAGAGCGGTACCAGCGATCCCAGTCTGCCTCTGAGCGCCAGTTTGCCAGTGTCATGCGATGGTTGGGGTCGCGGCAGTCGACCAGGGTCTCACCGGAGATAAAGCCCGGGGCGCTGACGGCCTGCTGTAACACTTTTCTGGCCCTGTCTTCGTAGGCTGACTCCAGAGTTTCGGCAATATGGCGTTCAATGAGTACCCGAATCATGACACTCTCCCTTTATTTTCGCTGCTATAAACAATAATTTAGCACCGGATTCAGAAAAATCACGCTACAGGCAGGAGGTCACGCTTGTCCGATCATGATTATCACGCAGAGCTGGATGCACGGGGGTTGTTCTGTCCCGAGCCGGTCATGATGTTGCACAATCGCATCCACGATGTTGGGGTTGGGCAGGTGCTGCGGGTTGTGGCTACCGATCCTTCAACCACTCGGGATATCCCGCGGTTCTGCCAGTTCCTCGGGCATGAACTGCTCAGCCAGCGGGAATCCGGCGGCGAATTCCTGTTCCTGATCCGCCGCTGTCAGGACGCCTGACTCAGAGTTTCTGACCAACGTTGGCCACGTGCTCCAGAAACTGCTCCCGATCCATTTCCCCCAGCACGCGGGCATCGCTGAGCTCTGACCCACTCGCCTGATAGAACAGTATTGCCGGGGGGCCGAACAGGCCGAGCTCATCAAGCAGGGCCTGTTGGGCGGGCGTATTGTCCGTCATGTCAATCTGCAGCAGGGTGTAGGGCGACAGTGCCTGGATGACCTGTGGATCGCTGAACACATTGCGTTCCATGACTTTGCAGGAAATGCACCAGTCCGCATAGAAGTCCAGCATGACAGGCTGCCCGCGGTCACTGGCATTGGCCAGCAAAGCGCGGAGCTGGCCGGGCTCCTCAACACGCTGGAAACTGGCGTGTGATACCTCCCCCGCCACAGTGCCCGGCGCCGCGGACGCGACAAAGGGGGCCAGGGGCCTGAGCGGGTCGTTGGCACCGCTGACGGCTCCCGCCAGCAGAGCCAGACCATAGGCAAACATAACCAGTCCCAAACCCTTGCGGGTGCGCTGCCAACCGGCCTTGGCGGCATCGAATGCCCCCAGCTGCACGCCCGTAATGGCGATCAGCAGCCCCCACATGGTCAGGCTGAGCCAGACTGGAACCAGGCGTTCAACCAGCCAGATGGCCACGGCCAGCAGCATGACGCCGTAGAAATGCTTTACCGTGGTCATCCAGTGGCCCGAGCTTGGCAGCAGTTTCCGGCCGCCAACGGCAACCAGTATCAGGGGCACACCCATGCCAAGGCCCAGTGCCAGCAGCGCCACGCCACCGATCACGGCATCCTGGGTCGTGGAAATGTACAGCAAGCTGCCGGCCAATGGCGCCGACACACAGGGCGAGACAATAAGTGCTGAAAGTGCGCCGATGCCGAAGATACTGAAGACGCGACTACCGGTCAGGCGATGGCTGGCATCGTTGAGGGGTTCCCGGATAAAACGCGGCAACTGAATCTCGAACAGGTCGAACATCGATAACGCAAAGATTACGAACATGACCGCGAAAACACTCAGTACCCAGGGCGACTGTAGCTGTGCCTGAAGATTGAAGCTGGCGCCCAACAGGCCGGTAATCACACCCGCTGCGGCGTAGGTCAATGCCATGCCCAGCACATAGCTACCCGACAGCAGTAATGCATGGCTTGTGGTTCTTGTGTTTCGCCCTGAGACCATGGAGGAGATGATTGGCACCATGGGCAGTACGCAGGGCGTAAAGGTCAGCCCCAGGCCCAGTAAAAAGAATACGCCGGCGATCATCCAGATCGACTGGCTGGACAGGAAACCGGCGAGGCCAGTGGCGGTCGACGTGTCTGCGGGCGCCGCATTTCCGGAATCCGGGGGCGCTATGTTAGCGGCGTTGCCGGCATTGTCGCCGCCGGGATAATAGAGTACGTCCCGGGTCTGCGGGGGATAGCACAGACCCGCCTCAGCACAACCCTGGTAGGTCACCTGTAGTTCCGCTTCCCGGACACCGTCGGGCAGGGTGATGGGTACCCTGGCCTGGACCGGATCAAAAAAAACGGTGATCTCACCAAAGAATTCGTCTTCAGTCAGCGTGCCCGGCAAAGAAAAGCCGGGTTCGCCAACCTGTACACTATCAGTTACGGCATTGATCTGTATGCGGCTCTTATAGAGGTAATGGCCGGGGGTGATATTCCAGGCCAGCACCACAGCCCCGTTATCAGTGGTGTAATCAAAGGGTAGTGCTTCATCTACCGGCAGAAATTCGCTGTTACCAAACAGGCTGCCATTGCCGGACCCCAGAGCCTTGGCTCCGGGAGACGCCAGCGACAGACCCACTGCCAACACAAGCAGGAGATGGTAGGACAGATTTCGCGTAGAAGCACTGAAGGCCTGGACTGCTGACATGGATACGGTCATTTCCTGATTCTGGTATGCATGAAGTCGGTTCGAAGCCAGTGGACACCATGCTGTGGCGAAAGTTCCCACTGGTATTGGCCGCGTTAAAGTCGCACAATAGCCAACCGATGAATCACAATCCAGACGATCTTATCATGCTGTTCAATGACCTGTTCCGGGAATCATACCGGACGATTCTGGTCAGGGGCAGCGACGAACCGGAATATCTCCCTGTGAGCGAGCCCGAGGGTCTTGCCAGGGTAGTCTTTGCCCATGGTTTTTTTGCCAGTGCCCTGCACGAGATTGCCCACTGGTGCATTGCCGGTGAGCATCGGCGCACAATGTACGATTACGGATACTGGTACTGTCCGGATGGACGAACACCTGAACAGCAGCAAGCGTTTGAGCAGGTGGAGGTGAAACCTCAGGCCATAGAGTGTCTGTTTTCCCTGGCGGCCGGCTTCCGCTTTCACATCAGTGTCGACAACCTCGCCGGCGGAGGCGCTGCCGATGGAGAGGCATTCCGCCTGAATGTGCTCAACCAGGCGAGCGAGTACCTTGCCTGTGGATTACCCCGCCGTGCACAGCAGTTCTACGATTCGCTCTTGCAGTTTTACAGCACTGGTGCCCGGATAGATGAAACCTGGGCTCGAGTGAAGACCCGTCTGTTAACTGCAGAGCAGGAATACGATCAATCAAGGATACCTGAACCCCTATGACATCAGAACCAAAGCATACCGGCGATTTACGCTTCAGCGACCTCAATCTGGACAAGCGACTGCTGGATGCTATTTCCAAAATTGGCTTCGAGTACTGCACGCCCATTCAGGCAGAAACGCTGCCCTGGACCTTGGCCTGTGAAGACCTCATTGGCCAGGCTCAGACGGGCACCGGCAAGACTGCAGCCTTTCTGATTACCGCGATTCAGTCTTTGCTGGAAACTCCGATCGACGAGAAAGAGCGTTTTGCCTCCGAGCCCCGTGTTCTGGCGCTGGCGCCCACCCGCGAACTGGCCATGCAGATTGCCAAGGACGCCGAACAGCTGTGTCATTACACTGGCCACAATGTGGTTACTGTGGTTGGCGGGATGAACTACGACAAGCAGCGGGAGCAGTTGCAGAACGAAATTGTCGACATCCTGGTGGCTACCCCGGGCCGATTGATCGATTTCCTGGGCTCACAGGATGTTTTTCTGGATCAGCTCGACATCCTGATTCTGGATGAGGCGGACCGGATGCTCGATATGGGCTTTATCCCGGACGTCAAGCGCATCATCCGCAAGTGTACCCCCAAGGATGAGCGCCAGACCCTGCTGTTCAGTGCCACCTTCAACCAGGATGTCCTCAACCTGGCATCCATGTGGACCCGCAATGCCGAGTTTGTCGAAATCGAGCCGGAACAGAAGACTGCAGAACGAGTTGAACAGACCGTTTTCCTGGTGTCCGATAACGAAAAGCTGCCGGTGCTGGTGAATTACCTGAAGCGGCCGGAAGTAGAGAAAGCGATTGTTTTTGCCAACCGTCGTGACCAGTGCCGTGATCTTGAAGAGGATCTTAAAAACCAGGGTGTGAAAGTGGCGTTGATGTCTGGCGAGATTGCCCAGAACAAGCGGCTGAAAACGCTTGACCAGTTCAAGAAGGGGCAGATCCAGGTGCTGGTTGCTACCGATGTGGCGGGCCGTGGCATCCACGTAAACGGCGTGACCCATGTATTCAACTACAATTTGCCAGACAATGCCGAAGATTACGTTCACCGCATTGGTCGTACTGGCCGTGCCGGTAAAACCGGCGTATCGGTGAGCTTCGCTGGTGAAGAGGACGCGTTTGCCCTGCCGGAGATTGAAAAATACATCAGCCAGAAGCTGAAGACGGCGGTGCCAGATGAGAATCTGACAGCCGCCATGGATAACCCGCCGATTACCCGCAAGCGGGGTGGTCGCCGGCCGCAGGGCAACAGTGGTCGCGGACCCAGACCACGTCGTCATTGATAGTCACTGGTGAGACTACTGTTATGCTGATTGTTGCGGACGAAAACATCCCCTTACTGGATTCTTTTTTTGGCGACATCGGAGAGATTCGCCGGGTGAATGGCCGGACGCTCACTCCGGATCAGGTAAAGGATGCCGACATCCTGCTGGTACGTTCGGTAACCCGGGTAGACCGGCAGTTGCTGGAGGGCACGCGGGTGCGGTTCGTTGGCACGGCCACGATTGGAACGGACCATATCGATCAGGCCTGGCTGCAGGAGCAAGGCATTGGTTTCGCCGCTGCACCAGGCTGCAATGCTGTCAGTGTGGCTGAGTATGTGCTCTCGGTGCTGTCGTTGTACGCAGAAAAGCGCGGCATTGAAGACTGGTCATCCCTGACGGTCGGGATTGTCGGGGTGGGCAATGTCGGTGGTGAGTTGGCCCGAATGCTGGAGCGGCTGGATTTCACGGTAAAGCTCTGTGACCCGCCCAGGCAGGAAGCTGAAGAAGATCACGCTGAGGAGTTTGTGCCATTGGCCGAGGCTCTGGATTGTGACGTTGTGACCTTGCACACGCCGTTGACGCGAACCGGCGCCCACCCCACCAACCGGATGATCGGGGGCAGCG
Source organism: Marinobacter sp. tcs-11 (assembly GCF_002049515.1). Lineage (NCBI taxonomy): Bacteria > Pseudomonadati > Pseudomonadota > Gammaproteobacteria > Pseudomonadales > Marinobacteraceae > Marinobacter > Marinobacter sp. tcs-11. Next base: position 248,782 of record NZ_LLYU01000002.1, read on the forward strand.
AGCTGGCGCTGCTTGGGCAGGATCAGTTGCTGATCAACGCCGGCCGGGGCGAGGTGATAGACGGTGAGGCATTGCTTGCCCGGCTTCAGCAGGCGGACGCACCCACGGTGGTGCTGGATGTCTGGGAGCATGAGCCCAGAATCAATCCGGATCTGGTAGACAGGGTGTGGCTGGCCACGCCCCACATTGCCGGCTACAGTCTTGAAGGCAAGATGCAGGGCACGGAAATGATCTACCAGGCCCTGTGCCGGTATCTGGGGCTGCCCGTGCGCAAGAAGGCCGGGCAATTTCTGCCGGAGCCGGCGCTCAGTAAAGTCTCTTTTACCAGCAGCGCTGATGAGGATGAGGCCGTTCAGATTGCCTTGCGTGCCTGTTACGACCCTCGCCGGGACGATGCCCGCCTGCGCCTGACGATGTGCGGTAATCCTGAGGAACGGGCGCAGGCTTTTGATCAGTTGCGCAGGGACTATCCGGTTCGCCGGGAATGCTCGAGTCTGAAAGTGCAGTTGAAGGGTAGCAGCAAGTCGATTCAGGACAGCTTCAGGGCCATCGGGTTCAAACTGAAGATCTGACACCCTGGATGTCCGAACTCGTCAAAAGAGAAGGGCGCCTGAGTGGCGCCCTTTTCCGTGTGATTACAGTTTGGCGTTCTGCAGCGCCGCAATCCGGTCTTCCAGCGGCGGGTGGGTCATGAACATCGCTGCCAGGCCTTCGCGGGCTCCCCGGTTGATGCCGAATGCCTGCAGGGTGTCCGGCATCTGATCCGGAACCTCACTTTCCTTTTTCAGGTGTGCCAGGGCGCTGATCATGGCGCCTCGCCCTGCCAGTTGGGCACCGGCAATGTCGGCACGGTATTCCCGCCGACGGGAGAACCAGAACACGATGGTGCTGGCCAGGATGCCGAGCACAATTTCCGCCACAATGCTGACCACGAAAAAGCCGATTCCATGGCCGTTCTCATTCTTGAAGATGACCCGGTCCACGAACGAGCCGATCACCCGCGAGGCGAAGATAACAAAGGTGTTCACCACGCCCTGGATCAGCGTCAGGGTCACCATGTCGCCATTGGCCACATGGCCAATCTCATGGCCCAGTACTGCGCGGATTTCGTCCTTGTCAAAGCGGCTCAATAACCCCTCACTGACCGCCACCAGAGAATCGTTTTTATTCCATCCAGTGGCAAAGGCATTGGATTGCTGAGCAGGGAAGATGGCCACTTCGGGCATGCCGATACCGGCTTTCTTTGCCAGCTCCGCGACGGTTTCAACCAGCCAGCGCTCCGCCGGCGTGCGAGGTGAGTCGATCACCCGGGCTTTGGTGCTCCACTTCGCCATGGGCTTGGATAGGAACAGCGAGATAAACGCACCAGCGAAGCCGAACACCGCCGCAAACGCCAGTAGCGAGCCGTAGTCGATGCCTTGTTGTGCCAGATAACTATCGACCCCCAGCAGTCGCAGGGTGAAACTGGCAACCAGAATAACGGCCAGGTTGGTGGCCAGAAACAACAGAATACGCATGGTTTTTTCCTGTATCAGCTTACCGGGAAACGTGTTGCCTTTCTGACCGATATATGTGGTTCCGGTTCAGCGGTTCAAGAACCTTAACGCCATTTAATGAACGGGTTGCAGGCCTGAATCGTTAAAGAAGGTTGATTGCACCGCCAGACTGATGCGGCTGGAACTGCCGCTTTTCAGGGCGGAGCGCAGCAGATGAATATAGGTGGACAAGTCCTTCTGAACGGAAGGCGGCAATTCGGGTTCGTTTGAAGCCGCCGACAGTTCCCTCAGAAGCGCCTGCGGGGCCGGGGCACTGAGCCGCACAAACGCCTCTCGGGTCAGCACTGCCTGGTCGAGAGCTTCCTGGCGGATAGTGTCCACGTAACGGAGCAGGCCTTCTTCGGAAAGCCAGAGCAGGGCACCGAAACAGGCCATGTGGCGCTTGCTGTGCAGGCCGAACTCATCGGGTTCGTCTGGCCCGGCGATATCCTCCACGAACAGGTTTACCCGCCGGGGAAATGCCATGTAGAGCTGAACCAGGGCAATTGCAACGTCCTTGTAGAATTCCTCGACATGAATGTCTGCCATGTTGACTCCGAATTACTGGCGATAGTGTTCAAGGAAGTTGCCCAGACGGCCCATGGCATCGGCCAGGGTGTCCGCTCTGGGCAGGAAAACAACCCGGAGATGCTGCTTGTCATCAATGTTGAAGGCCGAGCCCTGAACCAGAAGTATTTTCTCCTGGAGCAGCAGATCCAGAACCAGCTTCTCGTCATTCACCACCGGGAAGTGCTTGGGATCGAGCCTCGGGAACAGGTAAAGCGCCCCTTTGGGCTTGACGCAGCTGACGCCGGGAATGTCGTTGAGCATGCGCCAGGCGGTCTCACGCTGCTCGTACAGACGACCTCCCGGTGCCACCAGATCGTTGATGGACTGATAGCCGCCCAGAGAGGTCTGGATTGCCAGCTGGGCCGGGACGTTGGCGCACAAGCGCATGTTCGACAGCATGTCGATGCCTTCGATCAGGTCCCGGGCCTTGTGTTTGGCTCCGCTGATGATCATCCAGCCGGAACGATAACCGGCCGCCCGGTAGTTTTTGGACAGGCCGTTGTAGGTGAAAAACAGCACATCGTCTGCCATCGAGGCAATGGATGTGTGCTGGGTGCCGTCGTACAGGATCTTGTCGTAGATCTCGTCCGACAGGATGATCAGATTGTGTTCCCGGGCCAGCTCCAGTACTTGCTGGAGTAATTCCTCAGAATACACGGCACCGGTCGGGTTATTCGGGTTGATCAGCACAATAGCCCGGGTCCGGCGGGTGATCTTTTTGCGGATATCGTCGATGTCCGGGAACCAGTCCTGTTGTTCGTCGCAGCGGTAATGCACCGGTTTGCCGCTGGACAGCGTGACGGCGGCGGTCCAGAGCGGGTAGTCCGGGGCCGGAATGAGTACTTCGTCGCCGGTGTTCAGCAATGCCTGCATGGACATCACAATCAGCTCGCTGACGCCATTGCCCAGGTAGATGTCATCAATATCGACTTTGGCAATGCCCCTCTGCTGGCAGTAGTGCATCACGGCCTTTCGGGCCGAAAACAGCCCCTTGGATTCCACGTAGCCCTGGGCCTGATGCATGTTGTAGATGACGTCTTGCTGGATTTCTTCCGGTACGTTGAGCTCAAAGGCTGCCGGGTTGCCGATGTTCAGCTTCAGAACCCGGTGCCCTTCTTCTTCGAGCCTGCGGGCTTCACGCAGAACCACGCCACGAATTTCATAACAGACATTGTCGAGTTTGGCGGATTTGAAATAGTTCTGCATGGGAGCCTGGGTCCTTCGCTAAGGTTCTGAACGAAAGTCTTATTCTAGCGGAGGGATGCCTCGGGGTAACAGGGGCAATTGTGTGGAATTGTGGCCAAAACAGGATAGTTTACGGAACGTCTTTGAAGTGATGTGTCACCAGGCTGACCCTAAGTGACAGTTCCTTGTCTTGTTGCGGAAAATTATATTGTGCACAATGTAAGTGAGCCGTTCATACAAACCGGCCATAGCCGGCCAATACAGGAGAGACATTTCATGACGAGCGAAACCATCTACAGCTTCAGTGCCAAAGATATTAAAGGGCAGGAAGTATCAATGGACGATTATCGGGGCAAGGTTCTGCTCATTGTGAATACGGCCTCCAAATGCGGTTTTACGCCTCAATTTGAGGGGCTGCAGTCGCTCCATGATGAACTGGGAGAGCGTGGCTTTGAGGTACTGGGTTTCCCTTGTAACCAGTTCATGAATCAGGATCCTGGTAACGACGATGCCATCAGCCAGTTCTGCTCCCTGAACTACGGTGTCAGTTTCCCCATGTTCGCCAAGATTGAGGTGAATGGTGACGGCACACATCCGCTGTTTCGGTTCCTGAAACGTGAGGCCAAAGGCCTGATGGGTTCTGAGAAAGTGAAGTGGAATTTCACCAAGTTTCTGGTCAATCGGGAAGGTCAGGTTGTGCGGCGCTATGCGCCAACGGCCAAGCCGGCCGACATCCGCGCCGATATCGAGAAATTGCTCTGACCATGACAGATAACGATCAGATACTGGCGCTTGATAACCAGATCTGTTTTGCACTGTATGCAGCGAACCGGGCGGTGACTGCCAGATACCGGCCGATACTTGAGGAGCTGGGGCTGACCTATCCCCAGTACCTGGTCATGCTGGTGATGTGGGAAGCGGACCGTGAGGGAATCAAGCCGCGGGTCAGCGACCTGGGGGCCAGATTAAGACTGGACTCGGGAACGTTGACGCCGCTGCTTAAACGCCTGGAGCAGCGGGATCTGTTGCAACGGGCTCGGCTCGCCGAGGATGAGCGGGTGGTTCGGCTGAGGCTGACCAATGCCGGACGGGCGCTGCGGGCCAAGGCGGCGAACGTGCCTGGCCGACTTATATGTGGTCTGGATATTGATCCGGAGCGATTGCTGTCACTGCGACAGGAGCTCAGGAGTCTGTTGGAGATTCTGGAGGCAGTGGAGCCCAGCGAGCGATAACCGCCCTGAGTTCGTCACGATTGTAGGGCTTGGTGATGTAGTCATTCATGCCCGATGCCAGGCAATCCTCCCGGTCGCCCTGCATCACATTGGCGGTTACCGCAATGACGGGTAGCGTCTGCCATTGGGGGTTCTGGCGGATAGCACGGGTTGCTTCGTAACCATCCATAACCGGCATCTGGCAGTCCATCAGCACCAGGTCGTAAGTTTTGTTTTGGAGTGCCTCAAGGGCTCTGCGCCCGTTCTCCGCGTGATCTACCCGGTGCCCCAGTTTCTTCAACAGGCTGCTGGCCACCAACTGGTTGACCTGATTGTCTTCCACCAACAGGATGTTGAGAGCCGGTATCGGTGGCTGGCCTGTGCCAAGCGACCGATCCGGGCGTGTTGATTGCCCACCCGAATCCAGTCCGCCGGCAGCGCAGAGGCATCGGAACAGGTCGTCCCTGCGCAGCGGCAGTGCCACGACGCAGTGTCTGGGGTGATTGCTGGTTGCGGTTCCGGACTGATCGGCCAGAATCACCCCTTCTCCGCGCCAGTCATTGGCAAAGGCAAGGCTTTCCCGGGGCGAATTTGCAGCATCAATCAGCAGGATTCCTTCCGGATGCCGACTGGCACTGCGCACCGGTATGTTCCAGGAGCGCAACTGGGACTCAATGGCCAGTCTGTGAGGGTTGCTCTGGGGCAGGGCCATGGCAATACCAATATCGCTCAGGCGTCGTAGCACGCCTGCTTCGATCGCCGGCTCATCGCCCTGGTGTACCGGAAGCGGCAGGGTCACGGTAAAGTGGGTTCCGGCGCCTTCCTTGGAATCCACCAGAATCTGGCCATGCATTCGCTCCACCAGTTGCCGGCAGAGTGTCAGCCCAAGCCCGGTTCCGCCGTAGAGGCGGGTGGTGTCAGTATCGGCCTGGGAAAACGGTGAGAATATCCGGTGCAGGCCTTCTCTCGACATACCGATCCCGGTGTCGATGACTTCCAGTCGCAAGCTGCCCCCGGACCAGCTGGTGCGAATCTTTACGGTGCCTGCATCGGTGAATTTGATGGCATTGCTGAGCAGATTGTTCAGAATCTGACGGGTACGGGTGGGGTCCCCCAGAAAATGCTCTGGCAAATCCGGCGCGGTCTCGTTAACCAGGTTAATGCCTTTGCGCCGGGCTTGTTGAGCGTGCAGGGTTGCGCATTCTTCAATCAGTTTTCTCATGCTGAAAGGAATGCTTTCCAGGGAGAGTTTGCCAGCCTCTACCTTGGAGATGTCGAGAATGTCGTTGAGCAGGCCGAGTAAGCTCTCACCGGCATTCAGAGCGATTTCCAGGCGATTGCGTTGACCTGCGTCTTTCTCGCTTTCCAGTGCCAGACCCAACATGCCCAGAACACCGTTGAGTGGTGTGCGGATTTCGTGACTCATGCTTGCCAGAAAGTTGGCCCGGGCGCGAGCTCTGCGAACAGCGTCTTCTTTGGCGCGGACCAGCGCCCGGTTACCGCGCAGCAAAGCTTCATTTTTTTCCGAAATCTCCCGGGTCCGGTCCTCCACTTCCCGTTCCAGCTGGCTGGAATAGTTTTTCATGGCGCTTTCGGCGGATCGCAGCTTGGCCACGCTCACTTCCATGTTTTCCAGGTGCTGGTTGATGATGCCCACCATGGTGCCGATTTCATCACCTTTGTGGTTTTCCGGAATCGGAAGCCGGACTTTCTCCGGAGAACTTGCCCGCACCTGACTGAGGGCGTTGATGACGTTCATCATGGGCCGGGTCAACACAAAATAGAAAATGGCGAGCAGTACACCGGAGAGCGCAAGGCTTTTCAGCAGCCCGATAATCAGGGTATTGGTCGCCCGGGTGAGAAACTGTATGCCGTAATGATAGGTGTCGATGGTTACAACAAGCTGGCCCAGAGGCAGATCCGCCAATTGCGGCACCTGCAGTTCCTCATTGAACACGCGGCTGGCGCCAAACAGCAGATCGCTGATCCAGCGATAGCGGGAAACCGGGCTGCTCTGGCTGGCTGCAGCCATGGTCTGGCCATCGCTGTCAATAATTCGGGCGTCTATGGTGGCGGGGTGTTGCAAGAGGCCGTCGAGCAGCTCCTCCGCGAGCCGGACATCAATGTTATAGGCAATCTGGGAGGCCGGGCTCTGGCTGATTTCAATCAGGGCGCGAACTTCGCGGTCCATCGATTCCCGGGCGGTGAAGTAGTCCAGGGTGATCTGGATCAGGTTCAGTACAAGGCCCAGCACCATGGCGACCAGGACCGTGTCCCGGGTGAGGCGATAGGAGAGCCGTTGCCTGATTCTGTTAAACACGATGTTGCGTCATCCTTGAGATATGGGCGTTTACGAAGCCGCGTTCAGTCGTCGTAATCCGCTTTTTTCTTCCAGGTGTCGTCGTCCTGCAGAAAGTTGTCCCATTCCTTGTCCAGCTTGGAATGGTTTTCCTCATTCATCTTGCCTTCTGTGCTCATTTCCTCAAGTTCCTTGATGCGGGTACGGAAGCTCTTCACCGCTTTCATGGCAAGAGGGTTGTCCCGGGATTTGCCCATCTCAGTACTGGCAAGGTGATAAGCGTGAATGGCCTTGCGGATCTGGTTCTGGCGAATGAAATCCCGGGCCTGGAATACGTGCAGGTCGGCGTGGGTTTTGTGCACCAGAAACAGAACATACTTCAGATTCTTCTTGGCGGTGGCAGAGTCTATCCGGCCGGCTTTATGCATAGCCTCAATCAGCTTGAACAAGGCCTGGAGCAGTTCTTTGATGTAGGTGGACTTTTCCGGAGAGTCGACTTTTACGGGTGGGCGCTGGTCGTTTTTTTCCAGAATCTGCTTTTTGGTTTGCGCAATGTTCTCCAGCCACTGTTTTACCGGCTGATCACTCTTCAGCGCGGTCAGTTCCTGGCAGGCGTCTTCCATGCGCTTGAGTAGCAGCAGTTTAAGGTCTGGCGTGAGGTATTGGCCGGGAATCTCGGTAAGCAGGCGGTAGGCCTTGTTGTAGGCATCTTCCTGAGCCGTCATTTTGCGAACGCGTTCGATCCTCGCTTTTTCCCGCATCTGGCTGAAAACGATAATAACCAGGGAAACGGTGACGATCGCGGCGAGCAGCAGCACAATGGTAGTGGTATCCATGGTGTGGGGTTAGGCTCCGGATTGAATGAACGTCTGGCCCGAGGGCTTGTTTTATTGGTTTTGATATTATTCGGTAACGCCCTGAAAGCCTAGCAGAAATATGCTATTCCGTCCTTTTCAGGTTGTAATCAGGGTAGTAGGTTCATTTATTACGTGAATTTTCAGATTCCTGTATATTGCGGAAATGAATAATACACCCTGCTGCTGACGGTGAGGTCTGGCTGCCTATGGACATTTCCCGCGTTGATCTGAACCTGCTTGTGTACCTGGATGTGCTGTTGCGGGAGCGCAATGTAACCAAAGCGGCCAATCACCTTGGCATCACTCAGCCGGCCATGAGTAACGGTTTGCGGAGGCTGCGGGATCTGTTTGGCGATCCCCTGCTGGTGCGAACCAGTGAAGGCATGACGGCCACCGAGCGGGCCAGGGAATTGCAGCCACTGGTTCGCGGGATTCTATCGGATATCGAGCAGGCGGTGCAGGAAAAAACACCGTTTGCGGCCGGTGAGAGCCAGCGGGTGTTCCGGATCATGGCCAGTGATTACGCGGAATCCTGCCTGATGCCACGGGTGTTGCGCCGTATCCGACAGGAAGCACCGCATGTCACGCTGGATGTTCTGACGCCCAGTGATGTCAGTTTTCTGGATGTGGAGCAGGGTCGCCTGGACATGGCGATTAACCGTTTCGACAAGATTCCCCAGTCATTTCATCAGAAAACCCTCTGGACGGAATACTTTGCGTGCCTGATGAACGCCCGGAACCCGATCCTGAAAGAGCCGTTTACACTGGATACCTATCTGGACGCCAGTCATATCTGGGTCAGCAAGACCGGTTTTGGTGTCGGGGTGGGGGTGAATCCGAAGGATGTTCAACGCCTGGGCTGGGTGGACGAGGCACTGGGCAGAATGGGGCGCAAGCGCCAGATTTCCGTGTTTACGCGCCATTATCAGGTGGCGATGCTGCTGGCGGAACAACACGATCTGATCGCCACGCTGCCATCGAGAGCAGCCTGGCTGCAAAAAGATAATCCAAATCTGGTGGTCAAGGTGCCGCCTTTTGAGATTCCGCCCTTTGAACTCAAGATGGCCTGGAGCCCGCTGCTGCAGCACAACTCGGACCATCAGTGGCTGCGCAAACTGATTGTGGAAGTGGCGGAAGAAGTGGATGAGGAATTTGCGCCATTCGGGGCCAGTTTCGAGTCACCTCAGGCGGTTCAGGTGTCCCACTCAGAGCGGTAGTTCGCGTAACTCCAGAGAGGGGCGCGCGGCGTCCCACATTTTCTGGAACGCCTCTTCCATCAGCCGGACCCGCCGGCCGGCGGAAAAATCGGCAAAGCCCTCGGTCTTGTCAAAGCTGTGTCGGTACAACACGCCCTGGCGGTCGACCAGCAGGAAGGGCTGATCCTCCATGGGGTAGTCCTCGTTCACCAGCCGGAGCTCAATGCGGCTGGTGAGCCGGCGCATCAGTTCTACCAGTTGGTGTCGTCGTTGCACTAATGGCTTGTCGTCGTGAATCAACAAACGGACCTCGCTCAGTCGATGGCGACGGGCGAGGGCAGAGACCAATTCCCGCAGGCGATGCCTGTCGTAGAATTCATGGTCCAGAATCCGGTCGTAAAGCCATAGGCGCTGGCCAGCCTGGCCAACCAGGGAATCCATCAGGTTCATGAAGGATGAGGGCTGGTCAAACAGCCAGGATTCCTCATCGGCTCCCAGGATTAACGGGTTGCTGCGTCCTGCACCGGCCCGATGGGCGAGATCCGGTGCCAGACAGCGCATGTCGAGGTGCGGAATGCCGGCATCCTCATAGGGGGTAAGCGAACAGATGTGGAAGCCGCATCGTTGGTAAAAACCAGTGGCATGTTCCTGGGCTGAGAGCCGGAGTTCCTGGTAACGGCCGGCAGACTCGGCGATCAGGTGCCTGAGCAGGGCTTCTCCAACACCTTTGCCCCGGGCTTCCGGTAACACGGCCATGCGGCCGATGTAGCCGGTTTCTTCCAGGGCGGAAAACAGGCGGGCGGTGGCCACGGGTTGGTTGGACGCATCGACGGCAAGATAATGATCAGCAATCTCGTCGGTGTCATCCCACTCAAGCTCTGGCGGCACCTTCTGCCCATCGATAAACACCCGCTGGCGAATCTCGCGAACCGACCCGGGTGCCAGTTGCCAGCTGTATTTTCGAAATCTCAGATCCATGGCTTACTCGAAATAGATCGAGCCCTGGTTGTAGAGGTTAGTTAACAGCCCCAGCAAGGCTTCGTCGCCGGCAAATTCCGCCAGTGTCGCCATATCAATGCGGGAGCGGGCACAGAGCAGGGGGGCCAGCGGACGGGCATCGCCCTTGAGCAGAAACTGTTCGCCATCAACAAACAGGGCGGTCTCATCATTCAGCTCATGGTAAGCGAAGCGGGAGCCTTCGTTCCACCGCAGCTGTTCGCCGGCCCGGATGGCTTCGGCCAGATCATCAGGCTCAGCCGGCTCGTCGGCAGGAACGACTATGTCCATGCTTTTGGGGGCGGTGGCGAACTGCCCGAACCAAAGGGCCAGATTGCGGCGATCACCGAGTTGCTCCCGAATCACAGCGTCGAGACGGTCGACTACATCGGCGCCGATGGTTCCGGGGTTCTCCTGAACCTGAAGATCCGGGTCATCCAGATGTTCAGCCGCTTTTTCCTTCTGGCTCAGGTAGTCGGTAAAGCTGGTCAGTACGTCGTCGACGGTAGGTGCCCGAAAACCCACAGACAGGGTAATGCAGTCGTCTTCCGCCACCCCATGATGGCCAACGCCCGGTGGCAGGTAGAGCATGTCACCCGGCGCCAGGGTCACGGTTTCTTCACCGTCCCAACTGCTCAGAATCCGTAAGGGTGTACCCTCTACCCGGGGCGATCTGTGGTCACAGTGTCCGCCGAAGGTCCAGCGTCGGTGGCCCTGGGCCTGCAGCAGAAACACGTCATACATATCGTAGTGGGGCCCAACGCTACCGCCTGTCGGTGCGTAGCTGGCCATGATGTCGTCCAGCCGCCAGTTGGGGATGAACCGGAAGTTGTCGAGCAGATCAGCGATTTCCGGTACCCAGTGGTCCAGGCCCTGGACCAGCAGGGTCCAGTCCTGCTCCGGCAGCTCGCTGAAACGATCGGGAGTGAACGGGCCATTGTGAAGCTGCCAGGGTTTTCCGGCATCGTTCTCGATGACGATGCGGGATTCAACGGCTTCCTCGCAGGCCAGTCCGGCCAGCTCATCCTGGCTGACCGGGCACTGAAAACCGGGAAACGCCTGGCGGATAACCAGTGGCTTTTTCTGCCAGTAGTCGCGCAGAAATTCAGTGGCTGTCAGCCCGCCAAGCATATCCATGGTGTTGCTCCTGCCTAGATGTCTTTGGCCTGGTCGATCGCGTTACCGATGTAGTTGTCCGGGGTCAGGGCGCGCAGTTCGGCCTTCGCCTGTTCCGGGATCTCCAGGGTTTCCACGAAATTCTTGATGACTTCGGGTGTCATAGCCTTGCCGCGGGTCAAGTCCTTGAGCTTTTCGTAGGGTTTCTCGATGTTGTAACGGCGCATCACAGTCTGGATCGGCTCCGCCAGTACTTCCCAGGCGTTGTTCAGGTCTTCGTTCAGACGGGCCGGGTTGATTTCCAGCTTGCCCAGACCTTTGAGGGTCGCTTCGTAGGCAATCAGGCTGTGAGCAAAGCCAACGCCCAGGTTTCGCAATACGGTGGAGTCGGTCAGGTCACGTTGCCAGCGCGAAATCGGTAGCTTGGCTGACAAGTGGCCGAAGAGGGCATTGGCGATGCCGAGATTGCCTTCGGAATTCTCGAAGTCGATCGGGTTCACCTTGTGGGGCATGGTGGAGGATCCGATTTCACCGGCCACGGTCTTCTGCTTGAAGTAGCCCAGCGAGATATAGCCCCAGATATCCCTGTCCAGATCGATCAGAATGGTGTTGAAGCGGGCAATGGCATCGTAAAGCTCGGCGATGTAGTCGTGGGGTTCGATCTGGGTCGTGTACGGGTTCCAGTCGAGGCCCAGGCTCTCGATGAATTCTTCGGCGTTGGCAGCCCAGTCCACGTCCGGGTAGGCAGACAGGTGGGCGTTGTAGTTACCCACCGCACCGTTGATCTTGCCCATGATTTCCACTTCACGGATCTGCATCAGCTGGCGGCGCAGGCGATAGACCACGTTGGCCAGTTCCTTGCCGACCGTGGTCGGGGAGGCGGTCTGACCGTGGGTGCGGGATAGCATGGGCTGTTCAGCGTGCTCCCGGGCCAGCTCGGCCAGCTTTTCGACCAGGTTGTCCATGGCCGGCAGCAGGCCGTGATCCAGGCCTTCGCGCAGCATCAAGCCGTGGGACAGGTTGTTGATGTCCTCGGAGGTGCAGGCAAAGTGAACAAACTCGGTTACGGCGTGCAGCTCAGGCACGTCGGCAATTTTTTCTTTGATCAGGTACTCAACCGCTTTGACGTCGTGGTTGGTGGTCCGCTCGATTTCCTTGATGCGCTCAGCATCGGCCAGGCTGAACTCGCTGACCAGCTTGTCCAGGAAGGCATTGGCTTCGGCGGAGAACGCGGGCACTTCGGTAATCGCGGGGTGGGCAGCCAGTTTCTGCAACCAGCGGATTTCGACGGTTACCCGGTTCCGGATCAGGCCGTATTCACTGAAGATGCTGCGAAATACACTGACTTTGCTGCCGTAGCGGCCATCGACCGGAGAAATAGCGGTCAGGGCGGTGAGTTCCATCGAAAACCTCTCAGTTCATCAAAGAAAAAGCGGGACAGGAAAATGAAGACGCTAATGATACACCAGCCGGCTCGCTGAATCAGCGCAGCAACTCCCGGGCATGGCTGATGACCTTCTTGCGGGTGAAAATGAGTTGCCAGCGGTGGCCGCCACTTTGCCTCCACAGCACGGCAGATCGGATGCCGGCCAGCAACAGGGCCCGTACCTTGTCTGCATTTTCATTACGCTGGAGTATCTGCGGGTTGCCGGTTACCTGAATGCGCAAACGGAAGGTGCTGATGGTGTCGGCATAGATTGAGGCCAGATTGCCCAGAAGGTTGCTGTGACTGTAACCGAAATGGCTGGCGGTATGCCGGGCCTGCTCGATCCTGTTGCCGATAACGTCCAGCATGTCTGGGGAGCGTTTGAGTTTGGCTTCAAGCTGGATCAGGTTGAACACGTACCGCAGGATTTCTACGTCCTGAGGTTGGCCGTGCTGGGCCAGTACCGTTGAAAGTACCGTCAATCCTTCCCGTATGTCAGACAATTCGCCGCCGTAGACATCCAGCGTTGAGGCCGGGTTGGTGGCAAACAATGAGCGAATACAGGTTTCCAGGCTGTCTTCATTGCAGTTGCCGTTATGGGCAATCTGCTGCACCAGGGTCGCAGCCTGACACAGGCCGGCCAGCGCCAGGGTCTGGTCATGCAGGGAGCGGCTCATGTGTCAGATCCTTCACTTGCCTGGTGCTCAAGTCTTGCCGGTAAGGCTTCGTTATCGCGCCAGGTCTGTTCAATAACGCCGCCGCCCAGGCACACCTCACCCTGATAGAAAACCACGGACTGGCCGGGAGTTACGGCACGCTGGGCGTCGTCGAAGACGACCTTCACGCCACCATCTATGACGGTAACCTCGCAATCCTGATCCGGTTGGCGATATCGGGTTTTCGCCTTGCAGCGGAACTTCTGTGCCGGAGGTTCGCCGGCCACCCAGTCAACAGGGCCCGAGACCAGTCCCCGCGAAAATAACAGCGGGTGATGCTTGCCCTGGACGGCAATCAATACATTCCGCTTGAGGTCTTTTTCTGCCACATACCAGGGCTCGTCGCCAAACTCCGCAAGACCGCCAATGCCCAGGCCCTGGCGTTGCCCGATGGTGTGATACATCAGGCCTTGATGTTTGCCAATCACCTTGCCGTCGGGCGTTTCAATGCTGCCGGGTTGGGCCGGCAGGTACTGTTTCAGAAAATCGGTAAACTTCCGTTCCCCGATAAAACAGATTCCTGTCGAATCTTTTTTATCGTGAGTAACGAACCCCTGCTCTTCAGCAATCCGGCGAACCTCCGGCTTTTCCAGTTCGCCCACCGGAAACAGGGTGCGGGCGATGCGCTCGCCGGAGACGGCATGGAGAAAGTAGCTCTGGTCTTTGTTGGGGTCCAGTCCCTTGAGCAACTGGGCCTTGCCGCTACCATCGTTGAGCGGGCGCTGGCGTGTGTAATGGCCGGTCGCGATATAGTCGGCGCCCAGAGTAACGGCGTAATCCAGAAACGCCCGGAATTTTACTTCCTTGTTGCAGAGGATGTCCGGGTTGGGGGTTCGGCCGGCACTGTATTCCGACAGAAAATGCTCGAATACCCGGTCCCAGTACTCCGCAGCGAAGCTGGCGGTGTGCAGTTTGATGCCGATGGCGTCGGCAACTGCCTGGGCATCTGCCAGATCGGTCATTGCAGTACAGTATTCGGTCCCGTCGTCCTCGTCCCAGTTTTTCATAAACAGGCCTTCCACCTGGTACCCCTGATCTTTCAGGAGCCAGGCCGCAACGGAGGAATCCACGCCGCCGGACATGCCGACGATCACGCGGGTGTGCTGGGGGGATTTGGGTTCGGAATTCTGGGTCATTTCATCTGGGAACCGGTCAAAAGCGCGAATTTTAACATCATCCGGCGACTACGTCTGTCCATCAACAACCACATCAAGGGGGAATTTGCGTCCGTTTCGGTAATCCTCGATGCACTGGAGGACCAGCGGGCTTCGAAGCTGGTCACCGAGTTCCCGGATTTCCTCCGGTGTCAGCCAGTGTGGGCCGATGATGCCGGTATCCAGCTCGTCGGTGGCATGCCGGATGGCTTTGGCGGCATAACAGAAGCGGTAATAGGTGACACCATTGGCTGGAGCCTTGTAGGTGTAGACGCCCAGGAAATAAACCGGCTCTATCTCCCACCCGGTCTCTTCCAGGGTTTCCCGGCGTACGGCATCCAGGATGGCCTCGTTTTCCTCGATATGGCCGGCGGGCTGGTTAAAAACCACCTTTCCGCTACTGACTTCCTCGACCAGAAGAAACCGGCCCTGATCGTCTTCAACAACCACCGCCACGGTGGCATGGGGTTTCCAGGTCATGATCGGCGGCGCCTCCTTTTAGGCCTGGCGGATGTGTTCGGGGGTGTATCGGGCAGATTGACCGTAACAGTTCGGTATTCGCCGGGCTTCAGGTTATCCAGGGTCCAGTCCCCGATGCGGACCCGGATCAGTCTCAGGGTAGGGTAGCCTACCGCCGCCGTCATTCTGCGTACCTGCCGGTTTTTGCCTTCGGTAATCGTCAGCGCCAGCCAAGTGGTAGGCACATTCTGTCGAAATCTCACCGGCGGGTTGCGGGGCCACAGTTCGGGTGTTTCAAGTCGATCCGCTCTGGCCGGCCGCGTGATCCCGTCTTTCAACACTACGCCTTTGCGAAGTTTTTGCAGGGCCTCGTCTGTGAGCTCACCTTCGACCTGAACCCAATAAGTCTTGGGCATTTTGTTGGTGGGCGATGCGATACGATGCTGTACTGCGCCCTCGTCGGTGAGCAGTATAAGCCCTTCGGAATCGTAATCGAGTCGACCGGCCGGATAAACGCCGGGTTGATCAATCCAGTCGGCTAGGGTAGCTCTGGGATGGCTGGCGCGCTCGTCGGTAAACTGACTCAATACGTGAAACGGTTTGTTGAAGAGAATCAGCTTCGCCATGGGTGAAGTCCTGTGCCGGAAATGCGCGAAAGCGCCAAGACTACTGCAATCACCGTTGATTAAAAAGCACGAAGCCAGCCCACCGGCAGAACCGGTGGGAAAAGGAAAGAAATGGCAGGCTGCCGGCGTTGGCTGAGGGCTTCAGGCAACGCCTGGCATCAGCCGTTTACAGCACGGGGCGTGTAGCTCTCGTTGCTGTTGCTGGATTGAGCCGCCTGATCCGACGAATCCGATGCCGTTTTCGCCCCGGACTCTCTGGCCGGAACCTCGTCCGGAACAATGTTAATGGCGTGGACGCCCTTGTCACTGGGCTTCTTGTCGAACGTTACCGTCTGACCGGCCTTGAGGGTTTTGTAGCCATCCATCTGGACTGAGGAGAAATGGGCAAACAGGTCATCGCTGCAGCCATCTTCAATGATGAAGCCGTATCCCTTGGCATTATTGAACCATTTGACTTTGCCTCTTGGCATGATGAACTCCCCTGTTCCTTTGCTGTCACTTTGGGAGGCGCTGACTGTTCCTCTGTACTTGGTGCCCGTGTATGGCGGGCAAGTTCCAGAGGCTCGGCAGGTGCTCCCTTATTATTGGTCTTGTGTGTTGAATTCACAGCGCCCTGGTGGCGCCTGAACTGTTGCCAACAACGTGAAACCGGTATTGGCTGTGGTTTCCGGTTACACGATGAAGCATGAGTTTACATTCTTTAACAATGCACATTAACTGTCGGCCAAACCGGCGCCTGAGTCAAGTGCCGGATACTGCGGAACAGGTGGTTCTGGCAGGTCTGGAAGCGGTATCATGTTCGTATTGATAAACAACGCACGCTTGTGGGCAGTGTTGGCTTGAAAACACGCTGCCACGCATCCACATTTAAGTCAGGAACCGAATAACCGGTATATGGAACCATGCGGACAATTGAGAATTCTCTACTAGTATTCAATCAGGGGGAGGATGAACAACCCGGTCGCCATGAGGGGGTCAGTGTTGCGCCGGAGAAGCCTGCCCTGAAGCGCCCGGCGCGTTACCGGGTTGTGCTCCTGAATGATGATTACACACCCATGGATTTTGTGGTGGACGTACTGATGAAGTTCTTCGCCATGAACGAAGAAAAGGCGACGCAGGTGATGCTGCTCGTCCATACGCAGGGAAAAGCCGTATGTGGGGTATATACCCGAGACATCGCGGAAACAAAGGCAGCACAGGTGAACCAGTATTCCTCGGAATGCGAACATCCGCTCCTTTGTGAGATTGAACGTGCGGACTGACAGACGTTGGGGTGGCCCATGCTGAGTAAAGATCTGGAAATTACGCTGAATACGGCCTTCAAAAATGCGAGGGACAAGCGTCATGAATTCATGACCGTCGAGCATTTGTTGCTGGCCCTTCTCGACAATGAATCGGCAGTGGGTGTCCTGAAAGCCTGTGGTGCAGACCTGAAGCGCCTTGAGGAAGAGTTGGTAGAGTTTGTGGACTCCACCACCCCCCTGATCCCTAGCTCCGACAGTGAGCGCGAAACCCAACCCACATTGGGGTTCCAGCGGGTACTGCAGAGAGCGGTATTCCATGTGCAGTCGTCTGGCAAGAAGGAGGTAACCGGAGCAAACGTACTGGTAGCCATCTTCAGTGAGCAGGAAAGTCAGGCGGTTTATGTGCTGAAAAAGCAGAATATCGCCCGGATTGACGTGGTTAATTTCGTCTCCCATGGTATCTCCCGGGTTCAGGGAGCAGAGGACCAGGAAGGCGCGGATCACGCTGCCCAGGACGAAGCAGCGGAAGAGGGCGGTCATTCCCGTCCGCTGGAGAGCTACGCCACTAACCTCAACGAACAGGCACGGCAGGGTCGTATTGATCCGCTGATTGGCCGTGAGCATGAGGTTGAGCGGGTGGTACAGATTCTGGTTCGCCGCCGCAAGAACAACCCCTTGCTGGTGGGCGAGGCCGGCGTTGGCAAGACAGCCATTGCCGAGGGTCTGGCCAAGAGGATTGTGGACGGGCAGGTGCCGGAGATTATCTCGGATGCCGTCGTCTACTCACTGGATATGGGAGCGTTACTGGCCGGTACCAAGTATCGTGGCGATTTTGAAAAACGCCTCAAGGGCCTTTTGAGTGACCTGAAGAAGCAGAATCATGCCATTCTGTTCATCGATGAGATCCACACCATCATCGGTGCCGGATCTGCGTCGGGCGGCGTGATGGATGCCTCCAACCTGCTTAAGCCTATGCTCAGTTCAGGCGAACTCCGTTGCATTGGTTCGACCACGTTTCAGGAGTTCCGCGGTATTTTCGAGAAAGACAGCGCCCTGGCGCGTCGCTTCCAGAAAATTGATGTCAACGAGCCGAGCGTTGAGGACACCTACCAGATCCTCAAGGGTCTCAAGCCAAACTTCGAGAAACATCACGATCTCAAGTACACCGACAAGGCGTTGCGGGTAGCCGCAGAGCTGGCAGACCGGTACATCACCGACCGGCACCTGCCGGACAAGGCCATCGACGTGATCGACGAAGCCGGTGCACGGCAGCGGCTGCAGCCGGAAGACAAGCGCAAGAAGACCATTGACGTGACCGACATCGAAGACGTGGTCGCCAATATTGCGCGAATTCCGCCGAAGAATGTTTCCACCAGCGACAAGGATCTGCTGCGCAATCTTGAACGCGATCTGAAAATGGTGGTGTTCGGTCAGGATCCGGCGATCGAATCCCTGTCAACCGCCATCAAGCTGGCGCGGGCAGGCCTGAAAGCGCCTGAGAAGCCGGAAGGTGCCTTCCTGTTTGCTGGGCCGACCGGTGTCGGTAAAACGGAAGTCACCAAGCAACTGGCGAAGGTGCTGGGCATCGAGCTTGTTCGCTTCGATATGTCAGAGTACATGGAGCGCCATACCGTGTCGCGGTTGATTGGTGCACCTCCCGGCTATGTCGGTTATGACCAGGGCGGCCTGCTGACCGAAGCGGTCAACAAGCACCCGCACTGCGTGTTGCTGCTGGATGAGATCGAGAAGGCGCACCCTGAAGTCTTCAACCTGCTGCTGCAGGTGATGGACCACGGTACCCTGACGGATAACAATGGCCGTAAGGCAGATTTCCGTCACGTGATTCTGGTGATGACCACCAATGCGGGCGCTGAAAGCATGGCCCGCCGCTCCATTGGCTTCAATGAGCAGGATCACAGTACCGACGGTATGGAGGTGATCAGCAAAACCTTCACGCCGGAGTTCCGGAACCGGCTGGATGGCATTATCCAGTTTGCCGATCTGCAGAAGGACACCATCACGCACGTGGTAGACAAGTTCCTCACCGAGCTTCAGGCCCAGCTGGATGAGAAGCATGTGGTGCTTCACGTTGACGATGCGGCCAAGCTCTGGCTGGCGGAAAAAGGCTATGACGTGACCATGGGGGCCCGGCCGATGGCGCGCCTGATTCAGGACAAGATCAAGCGTCCGCTGGCGGAGCAGATCCTGTTCGGCCGGCTATCGGAGCACGGTGGTGATGTGTTCATTCAGCTCAAGGACGACGAGCTGACCTTTGATTATGAGGACGAACCGGCTGAAGCCGTGTGATACAAAAAAGCCCCGCACTTGCGGGGCTTTTCAGATGTCAGCTCGGACCATTAACGGGCACGGTAAACGATGCGGCCCTTGCTGAGGTCGTAGGGAGTCAGCTCAACCTTGACCTTGTCACCAGTCAGAATGCGGATATAGTTCTTGCGCATTTTTCCGGAGATGTGTGCGGTCACAACGTGGCCGTTGGACAGCTCAACGCGGAACATGGTGTTGGGAAGGGTATCGACAATAACGCCTTCCATTTCAATGACATCTGATTTCGCCATTCAGTAGAAACCTCGTTCGGAATACTTTTCGGTGATTTTAAATTGCGCAATTCTGCCTGAATTCTCCACGTTTGGCAAAATTCAGTCGGGCGACATCTTGCGCCAGTGGCCATCCCGCAAGGCCTCGATAGGCTGAAAGCGGGTTTTATAGTTCATTTTCCGGCATTCTTTGATCCAGTAGCCCAGATACAGATGTGGCAGTTCCCGCCGTTTGGCTTCCTCAATCTGCCAGAGCACTGCGAAAGTGCCCAGGCTCCGGTGCTCCAGTTCCGGCGCGAAGACGGTGTAGATGGCCGAGAGGCCATCATCCAGCAGGTCGACGGCTGCCAGTCCCACCAGGTCACCATCAAGAGACATTTCGAGGAACCAGGAGTCGGTAGCCCCCTCCACGAGGAACGAGGTAAATTGTTCTCTTGAAGGTGGATACATGTCACCGTCGCGATGACGCTCCTCTATATAGTGGGCATACAGCCGGTAATAGCGTTCACTGAATGCTGCTGGCACCAGCTTGCAGTCGAGGTCGGCATTTTTGCGAAGCACCCGGCGTTGATTCCGGTCTGGCTCGAATTGGCCAACCTGCAGGCGCACCGGAACACAGGCGTTGCAGCTTTCGCAGTGCGGACGGTAGTAATGTGAGCCGCTGCGACGGAAGCCCAGTGCGGTTAACTGGCTGTATAGCTTTTTGTCGATGTGGGCGCGAGGGTCCACAAACATGGTGGTCGCTTCACGGTCTGGCAGGTAACTGCAATCGTGAGGAGGGGTGGCAAAGAAAACGAGCGTTCTGAGATTACTCATTTCACCTCCGGGCAGGGCCATTGCCAGCTGAAGTTCCAGTCTGGCTGGTCCGGTTTCCGATCGACACATGCCCTGAGTATAGATAAAAACTCGGCCCTAGGAATACTGCTCGCACCCATCGTCAGCAGATGGTCGCTCTCCACCTGACAATCCATGAACTGATAGCCCCATTCACCCAACTGATGTGCCAGGTGCACCATCAGAACCTTGGAGGCGTTGGTTTCCAGTGAAAACATGGATTCGCCGAAGAAGCAGCGGCCGATAGCCAGTCCGTACATGCCGCCTGCGAGCTCATTGTTGCGATTCCAGACTTCAATGGAGTGGGCGATGCCACGTCTATGAAGTTCTGTATACGCTGCCATCATTTCGTCGGTTATCCAGGTGCCCTCAGCGCGGGTGTTTGCGCAGAGTCGGATGATGCGGCCGAAACAGTGATCGGTGGTGATACGAAATCGGCGCTGGTTCAGTGTCCGGCGCAGGCTCCGGGAGATGTGGATGTCAGAGGGAAACAGCACGCAACGAGGGTTGGGTGACCACCAGAGAATGGGCTGGTCGTCACTGAACCAGGGGAAAATGCCATTCCGATAGGCCAGAATCAGGCGTTCCGGAGACAGGTCGCCACCCAGGGCAAGCAGTCCATCGGGATCCTCCAGCGCTTCTTCTGCGGGAGGAAACCAGAGTTGATCAGGATCCAGCCAGGGTAGCGACGTCATTCTGCTTCTGAGCTGTCAGCCCTGTTGGTCAAGAAACTTCTCGGCGTCCAGCGCAGCCATGCACCCGAAACCGGCGGACGTCACAGCCTGCCGATAGACGTGGTCAGCTACGTCGCCCGCGGCGAACACGCCCGGAATGCTGGTTTGGGTGGCCATGCCCTCCAGGCCAGAGCGAATCCGGATGTAACCGTTGGTCATATCCAGCTGGCCTTCAAACAGGCTGGTATTCGGCTTGTGGCCAATCGCGATAAATACGCCGGCCAGCTCGAGATCCTGAGTGCTGCCATCTTTGGTGCTCTTGATGCGCATGCCGGTAACGCCGGTGCCATCGCCGAGCACTTCGTCCAGGGTGTGGTCCCAGATGATGTTGACGTTGCCGTTTTCTGCTTTCTCGAAGAGTTTGTCCTGAAGGATCTTCTCGGCCCGAAGCTTGTCACGGCGATGAACCAGGGTCACTTCATCAGCGATGTTCGAGAGATACAGAGCCTCTTCCACAGCAGTATTGCCGCCGCCGATAACCGCGACTTTCTGCTTGCGGTAGAAGAAGCCGTCACAGGTGGCGCAGGCCGACACGCCCTGACCCTTGAACTTCTCTTCGGATTCAAGCCCCAGATACATGGCAGAAGCGCCAGTGGCAATGATCAGAGCGTCACAGGTGTATTCGCCGTTGTCGCCTTTGAGCCGGAACGGGCGGTTGTTCAGATCAGCTTCGTTGATGGTGTCGTACACGATGCTGGTTTCAAAACGCTCGGCGTGCTTCTGCATGCGCTGCATTAGCTCGGGGCCCTGAACGCCGTCATTGTCGCCCGGCCAGTTGTCTACGTCAGTGGTGGTGGTCAGCTGGCCGCCCACTTCGATACCGGTGATCAGGGTCGGGTTCAGGTTGGCGCGCGCGGCATAGACTGCAGCGGTGTAGCCGGCCGGGCCGGAGCCAAGAATGATCAGTCGGGAATGTCGGGTTTCGCTCATCTGTGTCTCACTGAAATGAAGTATGCGTATTCGACGGCTCTCCTCTGTCCCTTCGGAGGGCAGAACGGGAGCCGCTCATCTGAAATCTGGCAAAAGGCTAACATGAAATGACCGGGCTGCCATTCGTTTACGCCAATGCGGCTTATAAAACGTTGCTATGTGGTCAGACCCGGATTATTCAAGCACCGATACGGTCGTTAACAGCTGGCGCACCCGCTCCCGGGCTTTACCGGATTCTCCCTGTTCCAGGCGATGTTCGGCTACGGCGGGGAAGACGGCCTGCACGTCGTCGGGCAGTACGTGATTACGACCTTCCATCAGTGCCCATGCTTTGGCGGCTCTCAGCAGGCCGAGGCCCGCCCTCGGGGACAAGCCGTAAAGCAATCCGGGCATGCGCCGGCTCTGCTCAAGAAGGCGTTGCAGGTAATCCAGCAAAGCCGGGCTGGCGGATACCTTTTCCACGGCCTGCTGCAAGGCCACCAGCTCATCGTGCGGGAGTATGGCCTGCAAACGATCGGTAAGGTGTTTGCGGTCTTCGCCCTCCAGCAGCTCCCGTTCCGCTTTCGGGTCGGGGTAGCCCAACCGAAGGCGCATCAGAAACCGGTCAAGCTGAGATTCAGGCAGGGGAAAGGTGCCGCCTTGCTCTATGGGGTTCTGGGTTGCGATCACAAAGAACGGGGTAGGTAGTGGTCGGGTTTCCCCCTCAATGGATACCTGCCTTTCTTCCATGGCTTCCAGCAGGGCGCTTTGGGTGCGCGGTGACGCGCGGTTGATTTCGTCTGCCAGAACCACCTGGGCGAAGATGGGGCCGGGGTGAAACACGAGCCCGCCGGCCTGCTTGTCATACATGGAGTAGCCGAGGACGTCTGCAGGCAGCAGGTCATTGGTGAACTGGATTCGCTGATAGCTTAACCCCATGATTTTTGCCAGCGCATGGGAGAGGGTGGTCTTGCCCATGCCCGGAATATCTTCAATCAACAGGTGGCCGCGGGCAAGCAGGCCGCAGAGCGCCAGACGAACCTGATTCTCCTTGCCCAGCAGTACCTTGTTAAGGGCGCTGACGACAGTGTCCATTTTCTGTTTCATGCCGGTTTCAGTCCCTCACCCGTTTCAGAATGTCGCCGTAGGCATCGATGCGCCTGTCCCTGAGGTACGGCCAGATTCTCCGGATGGATTCGGTGCGCTGGCGGTTCAGGGTTACCGACAGGATACACTCGTCAGTCTCGTTGCCGCGGGCCAGAAACTCGCCCTGAGGGCCACAGATGAAACTGTTCCCCCAGAACCGGATGCCATCGCTTTGGCCGGAAGGATCTGGCTCGGTCCCAACGCGATTCGGGGCGATAACCGGAAGGTTGTTGGCTACCGCATGGCCACGCTGAACGGTCACCCAGGCGTCCAGTTGCCGGGCCTGTTCGTCTGGATCGTCGGTCACATCCCAGCCAATGGCGGTCGGGTAGATCAGTATTTCCGCGCCGGCCAGTGCCATCAGTCGGGCCGCTTCCGGGTACCACTGGTCCCAGCACACAAGGACCCCCAGCTTACCAACGGAAGTCTGGATGGGGGTAAACCCGCTGCTGCCGTCATTGAAGGTGGCATCACCGGGAGTAAAGTAGAATTTCTCATAAAAGCCCGGGTCGTCCGGGATGTGCATTTTCCGGTACAGCCCGGCCAGGCTGCCATCGGTGTCGAACACCACAGATGTGTTGTGGTAAACGCCATTCATGCGCCTTTCAAAAATAGAACCCACAAGCACAACGCCTAATTCTTTTGCGAGACCAGACAGATAGTTGCTGGTGGGCCCGGGAATGGGCTCTGCAAGCTCAAAAATGGCGGTGTCTTCGGTCTGGCAGAAATACTGGGTGGCGTGCAGCTCCTGCAGGACAATCAACTGCGCGCCATCCACCGCAGCCTGCCGTATCAGGCGTTCGGATGTCGCGAGACTCCGGTTCTTGTCGGGACTGCAGGTTTGCTGAATGGCGGCGACCTTCAGGTTGGAGCTGGTGTTCGTGCTGGTCATACCGTTACCACCCCCGCAGGAATTTGCATGGTTACGCAGTGCAGACTGCCGTGCTGGTAAATGAGCGGGCGGCAGTCAATTGGAATAATCTCCCGGTCTGGGAAGATGCCCGCCATGATGCGAACTGCTTCTTCGTCCTGCGGCACATCGTAGACTGGCAGCAGAACTGCGCCGTTGATGATCAGGAAGTTGGCGTAGGTCGCTGGCAACCGTTCGCCGTCCTCATCGTAAATCGGGTCGGGCCAGGGCAGGGTGGTCAGGCGATAGGGGCTGCCGTCCGCCTGACGGAATTCCTGCAGTTCTTCTTCCATGGCCGCCAGTGCACTGTAGTGCTCGTCCGCAACATCCGGGCAAGTCACATAGCAGATATGATCAGGCGCGCAGAACCGTGCCAGGGTATCGATGTGGCTGTCGGTATCGTCGCCCGCCAGATAACCGTGGTTGAGCCAGAGAATACGATCGACCCCAAGGACCTCCTCCAGCAATTGCTCGATAGCGGTCCGATCCATGGATGGGTTTCTGGACGGAGTCAGAAGGCACTCGCTGGTAGTGAGCAAGGTGCCGGCGCCATCGGATTCTATCGAGCCACCTTCCAGGACAAAATCCACTGGCTGCAGTGGGTGTTTGCCGAAAACGCCCGCGTTCGCCAGGTGCCGGTTGAGGGCATCGTCTTTTTCCCAGGGAAATTTGTCTCCCCAGGCATTGAATCGGAAGTCCAGCAGTGTCGTGCCGTCGGTGGTATCCACGGTGATGGGGCCGTGGTCCCTGGCCCAGGTGTCGTTGGCCGGGGCTGGCACAGTGATCACGCGGCCTGGTAACCCATTGCCTTCGGCATAAGCGTTCAGCTGCTGGCCAAGTTGCTGGAGACGTGCCACGAACTCGCAGCTGATCACCAGGTGTTCAAAACGGAGGACCGCTTTGGCAATGGCCTCGAATACGGGCTCTACGTCGGCCATGCGCTTTGCCCAGTCGGTTCCGGGATGAGGCCAGGTCAACATGACTGCGCTTTGGGGAGCCCACTCCGCAGGCAACGTGCGTCTGGAAGTCACTGTATAAGTCACCTTGATTTGCAAAAGCCGCCATTCTATCTGAGCAATGCAGCCCGTGCATTGTCATTCCCTGGCCGGATGCCCTTACTGTTTGATGAAGCGGGTGTCGATCAGTCTTTGTGTTGCTTTACCACAGCATGTATTACGCGGTTACCTTCGAAATAGACGACAAAATCCTGATAATGCCACTGACTGATGGGGGGTTCTCCGACCGGGCCCTTGATGTCCTGGGGGGTGCCCCAGCGATTACGGACGGAGTCTTCACTCATGCCGTTCGCGGGCAGGCTGATCTGGCTTCTATCTGCCTGGCTGCCGACCGGCACCCTCAGTTCCTCGGCAAGGGCCAGTGGCGCTGAACCAGCGAATACAGCCGTAGCCAGAACGGCGGCAGCCATCACATTGCGGTAGTTTGTCATAGAGGAGTCTCCAATAATGCATGATTACTGCGCACTGTCTGCGGCAGATGAATAAAACGTAATATCCCGAAAAGCTTAGCAAAAGTCAGCACTTTTTCAGTATCTTACTCTTTTTGTCGTTGCCGAATCTGCCAACGCATCACATGCCGGGCAATTTGCTGACGGTCGCTGTCATCCAGTTCAACAAACAGCGTGTGAACCCGTGTGCCGCCTTGGTTGTCGTGCTCGGTATCCAGTACTTCAGCAATGGCTCTTGGCTGGTATAGCTCTGGTGGTAGAGTCATTCGAATGGCCAGTCGGTCACCCGCGACAAAGGTTGCTGTCGGCCAGCGGAACGAGAGCCCGCCCTCACTCAGGGTTACATCCTGCCAGTCCTCCGGTTGCAACGGATTTTGCTCAAAGGCGATAATGCGCGCCAGCGTATCGACCTTGCTGTTCAGGGATTTGACCAGCCCGGCCAGCAGGCGGTCGCGCTCAGCCAGGCTTGCCAGGTGTGCACGTACGTCCTGGTCCAGCCTCCGGAACTCGGCTTTCAGGGCTTCCAGTGGAGAATTATTGAACGGATCGTCGCCGGGATGGGCGTCGTCCAGGCGGCGTACCTCAAGCCCGATACGGTCGTCTATCCGGAAGAACTCCCGGCGCTCCCGCTGGCAGTCTCCGCTCGGTGGCGTTTTATTCTGGCTTGGCATCCTGTCTCCGGACGGGTTTTTATTGATTATAGAACAGTTTAGCAGTTTCCCGACGGCTGGTAAGAGGCCTGGCAAATCTCCGGGCCAGGTAATGATAAAGGCCAGCGGGGATTCAATAATCGACGGACCGCAAGGTAGCGACAGGCACCCCTACATGTTCAGACCCTTATCGTTTTATATTGGCCTGCGATATACCGCCGCCAAACGACGCAATCACTTCATCTCCTTTATCTCCCTGACCTCAATGATTGGCCTGATGCTGGGCGTTGCGGTACTGATCATCGTGCTATCGGTCATGAACGGGTTCGATCGCGAACTCAAGCAGCGCATTCTTGGGATGGTGCCTCATGCCACGATTCAGGGGGCTTCCGGTCCCTTGGAGAACTGGCAGGAGATTGACCAGAGGGTCGAAGCCTACCCGCGGGTGCTGGCGGCCGCTCCCTTTATCCAGGGGCAGGGCATGGTAACCGGTGGTGGTAACGTCCGGGGCGTGATGCTCAACGGTGTCCTGCCGGAGCAGGAGGCCAGCGTTTCTATTATCGAGAACCATTTCATCGAAGGCAGCCTTGAGGAACTTCGGTCCGGGGAATTCGGAATCATCATTGGCCGGTTGATGGCTAACAGCCTTCGACTGGGGGTAGGCGATAAACTCACGGTGGTATTGCCGGAAGCTTCGGTAACGCCGGCCGGCGTGTTACCCAGGCTCAAGCGCTTTACCGTCAAGGGTATTTTCAGCGTTGGTGCTGAGCTTGATGGGAACTACGCGCTGATTCATATGGATGATGCGGCGCGTTTGATGCGTACCGGTGGCCGCGCGGAGGGTATCCGGCTTTTAATGGATGACCTGTTTGCGGCGCCCAAAGTTGTCAATGAGGTTGCCCGGACCCTGGGAGGCCGCTATTACGTATCGGACTGGACCCGCACCCACGGCAACCTGTTTCAGGCAATTCGCATGGAAAAAACCATGATCGGGTTGCTGTTGATGTTCATTGTGGCTGTGGCGGCCTTCAATATTGTGTCAACGCTGGTCATGGTGGTGACCGACAAGACTGCGGATATCGCCATCCTGCGAACCATGGGCGCCACGCCCGGGCGCATTATGAGGATCTTTATTATCCAGGGTGCCGTGATTGGTGTGTTTGGCACGCTCACAGGTACTGCATTGGGGATCTTTGGCGCCCTGAACATCAGCGGCTTCATTTCCTGGCTCGAATCCGCACTGGGACATCAGTTTCTCAGCGCTGATGTTTATTTCATCAGCTACCTGCCGTCGCAGCTCCAGTTGCAGGATGTACTGATTATCAGCGGTGCGGGCCTTGCCATGAGCCTGCTGGCAACTATTTATCCGGCCTGGCGTGCGTCGCGGGTCGAACCGGCGGAGGCATTGCGTTATGAGTGACGGGCAGACGACATCTCTGGTGATTGATTGTCAGAAGGTTACCCGCACCTACAGTGAAGGGCCGGAAACACTGACGATTTTCTCGGACATCTCACTTCAGGTTAAGGCCGGCGAGACGGTTGCCATTGTGGGCAGTAGCGGGGCAGGGAAAACCACCTTGCTGAACCTGCTGGGTGGCCTGGATCGCCCTTCCTCCGGGCATATCCGGATTTGTGGCAAGGATATTCATCAGCTATCGGAAGCAGGCCGGGCGCGGTTCCGGAATCAGCACCTGGGGTTTGTGTATCAGTTCCATCATCTGCTGCCGGAATTTACCGCACTTGAGAACGTCATGTTGCCCTGCGCGCTGGGTGGCATGGCACCCAGGCAGGCCCGCCCGAAGGCGGAGCAACTGCTGCAACGGGTGGGGCTGGGTGAGCGGCTCAGGCACAAACCCGGCGAGTTGTCCGGTGGTGAGCGTCAGCGGGTAGCGATAGCCAGAGCGCTGGTTAACAGCCCGGAGTGTGTGTTAATGGATGAGCCTACCGGCAATCTGGATGAGCACACAGGGGAGGGTATCCGTGCCCTGATCGGCGACCTGCGTGATAATTCCGGGACGTCATTCATCATGGTTACCCACGACATGACCATGGCCCGGAGCCTGGGAAGGGTGCTGCGACTGGAGCAGGGGCGATTGGTTCAGGAGGCCTGATTGCTCGCGGGCGTTCGCTTGTTGCGCTGGCGACGCCGTAATTGCCATTCAGTGCGGATCTTGCGGCGCCATAGATACTGGATGATCAGGTAAGCGACGCAGGCGGTCACCGTGGCCAGAACCAGAGAACCCAGGTACAACGGCACGCCGATATCGATCAACCGGTGGCTGATCCAGTCCCAGGAAAGCTCGAATTCGAACGCCAGAACGGGCCGATTGAGTATCCAGGCCCCCACCTTGTAATTGAAGTAGAACATCGGGGGCATGGTCAGCGGATTGCTGATCCAGACCAGAACCACGGATAAAGGCAGGTTGGCGTTAAACCAGATGGCGCAGAATGCGGCTGCCAGCATCTGGAAAGGCATCGGAATAAAACAGAACCAGACGCCCACCAGGAAGGCCCTGGCAACACAGTGCCGGTTGATGTGCCACAGGTTGGGTTCATGGAGGATATCGCCCAGAAAACGCAGCGATTGCATCGACTGCACCTTTTCAGGGGTGGGCAAATACCGTTTCATGAACTTCTTCGGCATAGGAAGTTCGGCCTGTTTCCTGGCTTTGAGTAATCACTGGCACCCAGAGGCTGCCAGCGCTATCGAAAATCGGAGGACAAGGATTGTCCGAAAACCCAGTTTCCAACCGGGTCCGCAGGCTCGGTGTTGGACTCGCCAGCATTCTCGCCTTCTCTTGCGGCGTTATCTTACTGTATCGGCTCGCAACCTTGCCACCATATCCATGGCTGTTTGTGCTCGTTGGGTTAATGTTGCTGGCTATGGCCTGTCGATGCCAGTGCATACAGAGGCTCGGCCCCGTGGTGGTTGCTGCGATGCTGGGGCTGGTCTGGGCCGGCTGGAATGCCGATATGAGACTGGCCGAACGCCTGCCTTCGGAGTGGGAAGCCAAGCGCATTGTGGTTTCCGGCTATCTCTGTGATTTGCCGATGCCGGGAAGCTTTGACAGTCTGAGATTCGGATTCTGTGTCTTGAACTGGCAGACACCTGGCGTGTCGGTAGATGACAACTTGCCCCGCGTCCTCCGACTATCCTGGTACGGCAGGGAGGGGCGCAGGCTACCCGACCATCGCCTGACACTGGAGGTCTCTCTCAAGCGACCTCACGGTAACCTCAATCCAGTAGGGTTTCGCTACGAAGACTGGTTGTTCCGCCACGGTTATCGGGCGACCGGTTCCGTCAAACGGGTATCTGCTGCACCGGAGCTGGTATGCGCACTGCAATGTCAGTACCACGCCTGGCACTGGCGAGCATCAAAGAAGTTGCAGCATTGGTTTGGTGAAGCGGAATACTACCCCCTGATTGCGTCTCTGCTAATGGGTAACCGGGGTTCTCTGGAAGATCATCACTGGCAGGTACTCAAGTCGACCGGCACCATTCATCTGGTGGCTATTTCTGGTTTGCATCTGGGTCTGGTGGCGGTCGGAGTTGGTCTGTTGGCGCGCTGGGGCTTGCTGTTGCTGCCGGTTGGTTGTCTGAGTGAGCAGGGCCGGCGTTCTCTGGTTTTTCTGGTGGTTGTGCTCAGCTGCCTTGTCTATTCGCTGTTGGCCGGTTTTACCGTACCAACCCGGCGGGCCCTGGTGATGGTGGTTGCCGGCGGCTGGTATCTGCTGAAGGCAAGACAACAGAGCGGCTGGCGGCCCTTTGTGCTGGCTCTGGCAGTGGTGCTTCTGATGGATCCGTTTGCGCCTCTGGACCAGGGTTTCTGGTTGTCTTTTGGCGCTGTCGGGGTGCTGCTGGCGGTATTTTCAGGGCGTCTGGGTTCGTCGGGTTGGTTATCGGCTTTGTTGATAGCCCAGTTGGCGGTCTTTGTCGGGTTGTGGCCAATGTTGATGCTGGTGCATCAGGGCCAGCCCCTTGCAGGCTTCGCGGCCAACCTGTTGGCGGTGCCCTGGGTGTCGTTTGCCGTCATGCCGGTGCTGTTCCTGGGGGCTATCATCGCGCTCCTTTCCGGAGGGTGGCTCCTGCCCTGGGTATCGGCCGGGTTTGACCTGGTCCTGGGAACGCTTTGGTGGTGGCTGGAATTGGTGGCCCGGATCCCGGCAGGACAGATGCAGCCCTTGCCCGCACCATTGGCAGTAGCTTTGGCGTTGCTGGCGCTTTGGGCAATTCGCTGGAGCGACTGGCGATGGCGGGCGTTGCTGGGGTGTGCCTTTCTGCTGCTCAGTGTTCCCTGGCCAGGTGCAGGAGGAGGCAATTCCGTCGTACAGTCGCCTGAAGTGCGTGTGCTGGATGTGGGGCAAGGGCTGTCGGTTGTTGTTCGCGCCGGTGGCAAAGTGATGGTATACGACACCGGGCCGGAAGTTGCGGGCGTCTACTCTGCTGTGGATTCGGTGCTGGTTCCGAATCTCCGGGCAATGGGCGTCGAGGTTATTGATCTGCTGGTCTTGAGCCATGCGGATAATGACCACGCCGGCGGTCTCGAGACGTTGTCTGAGCACTTCGCGATCAAAAGGGTGGTTTCCGGAGAGCCTGCTCTTATTACCGGGCGGGTGCCGGTGACGGTGGAAGGTTGTCGCCAGGGGAATATCCGGTGGCCGGGTCTGGTGATGTCGCTGTGGCAAAATCCGTTGCCTGCGGACGGGAATGACGCTTCGTGCGTGATACGCCTGTACCATCCGCCAGGTAACAGTGATCTCGTATTGACCGGGGATATCAGCCGGAAGGTTGAAGAGCTCATGCTGGGTGCCGGTGGACCAGACTGGATAGAGAATCGCGTTGTGCACCGGGTGGTGCTGGCGCCACACCACGGCAGTAAAACCTCATCTTCAATTCGCTGGATACAGGCTGTGGCGCCGGATCTGGTGATCTATACGGCGGGCTACCGGCATCATTTTCGGCATCCGCATCCGGAGGTAACCGGTCGATACCGGGAGGCGGGCACAATGGCATTGAATACGGCCTGCTCTGGCCAGATCATGCTCACGTTTACAGATTCAGGGTTACTTACAAGGCAACTCTGGGAGACTCAGCCTTTCTGGATAGCGTCTCCGGGGCTTGCCAGGAGTGAATGTAAAATACCGTGACAATCCGGGTGTGGCCTGCACCGACAGCTATGCTAAAGTAGCGCGGCTTGTAACTAATCAGGGAGATCAAGCGTGTTCGAGCTGTTGAAAGCCGGTGGCATCCTGATGGTGCCCATTGTTGCCTGTTCCATCCTGGCACTTGCCATCATTCTGGAACGAATCTGGACCTTGCGGGCCTCTCGGGTCGCGCCCCCGCAGTCTATTAACGAACTTTGGCGCTGGATCAAGAAAAAAGAGCTTAACGGTCGCAAGCTGAAAGCCCTGCAGGCATCGTCGCCCCTTGGCCGGATACTGGCTGGTGGCCTGATCAACGCCAAGCATGGTCGCGAGATCATGAAAGAAAGCATCGAACACGAAGCCAGCCAGGTTATCCATGAGCTGGAGCGTTTTCTGAACCCCCTGGGTACTATCGCCACAATCACGCCGCTGTTGGGCCTTTTGGGTACCGTTATCGGCATGATCAAAGTGTTTGCCGAGATCCAGCTGGCCGGCGTCGGCAATGCCGGTAACCTGGCCGGAGGCATTTCCGAGGCGCTGATTACTACTGCGGCTGGCCTGAGTGTCGCCATTCCTGCTCTGATCTGTCACCGCTATTTCATCCGTCGCGTGGATGAGTTGGTCGTCAACATGGAACAGGAAGCCATCAAACTGGTGGAAGTGGTCCACGGAGACCGCGAAATCGACGTTGAAGGAGCCTGAACGCCGTGAAGTTCAAGCGCCAACGAAGCCAGGAAGTCGGGGTCGATCTGACACCACTGATTGATGTGGTGTTCCTGCTGCTGATTTTCTTCATGGTGTCGACCACGTTTACCCGGGAGAGTCACCTGCAGGTGGAGCTTCCGGAAGCCAGTGCAGAGCCGGCAGCACCTTCTGAGTTACGGCAGATTGATGTGGTGATCAATGCCGAAGGCCAGTACTTTCTGAATGACCGACCGCTGGTCAACAATCGCCGGGAAACTCTGGAGCGTGGTGTCAGTGAGTTGGCCGAAGGCGACAACAGCCTGCCGTTCATTATCACTGCAGATGCCCGAACACCCCACGAATTTGTGGTGCGGGCCATGGATGTTGCCGGTCGCCTGGGGTTTGCCAAGCTGAGCATAACCACAGAGCGGGAGGCTGAAAGCCAGTGATGCAGACAAGGCCGGAGCCGCTCAAGACGCCACCTGCCGGTAGCTGGACCACCTACAAACGCCTGCTCAAGTACGTCAAGCCCTTCTGGTTTGCGTTCTCCCTCGCCGTGTTCGGAAACATCATTTACGCCGCTGCATCCACCGGGATGGCCGCGGCGATGGAATATGTGATCACGGCGATCGAGAATCCGTCCGACCAGAACCGGATGTTGCTGACCGGGCTGATCGTGGGTGTATTTGCCTTCAGAGGCGTTGGTACGTTTTTCAGCCAGTATTTTATCAGCTACGTTGGGCGTAACGTGATCAACGCCTTACGCAACGATGTGTTTGATCGACTGATGTCTTTACCGTCCCGGTACTACGATGAAAACGCATCCGGGCGTCTGGTCTCGAAGCTCACCTTTAACGTTGAGCAGGTCGCGGATGCTGCGACCAATGCGGTGACTATCACCCTTCGCGAAGGGCTGACCATAGTGGGTCTGCTCGGCTTCATGCTTTACACCAACTGGAAGTTGACCCTGATTTTTCTTACGGCCGGTCCGGTCATTGGTCTGGTCGTGAATTATGCCAGCAAACGGTTTCGTCGAATCAGCAAGCGTATTCAGGGTTCCATGGGCGATATCACCCATGTGGCCTCCGAGTCGATCACCGGATACCGGGTGGTGCGCACCTTCGGAGGCGAAGATTATGAACGGGAGCGGTTTCGTGAGGTCAGTGCCCGTAACCTGAAACAGAGCCTGAAAATGGCTTCTACTCAGGCGATCAGTGTCCCGGTCATTCAGGTGCTGGTGGCTTTTGCTATCGCCGCGCTGGTGTGGACCATGCTTGCGCCGGAGATTCGGGGTGAGATGTCGACTGGTCAGCTGATTGCGTTCATTACCGCGGCGACGACCATGGCCAAGCCCATTCGTCAGGTTACGTCCGTGCACGCCAAGATACAGAAGGGTGTTGCTGCTGCGTTTGACGTGTTCGAGACCATGGACGAAAAACCGGAAGATGATTTGGGCTCCTACAAGCCCCAGCGGGTCAAAGGCGACATCACTTTTGACCAGGTGTCTTTCCGTTACCGGGATCAGCTCGACAATGTGCTTGAGGGAATAACCGTCGATATTCCGGCAGGCCAGAGTGTTGCGCTTGTTGGTCGATCAGGCAGTGGTAAGTCGACCATGGTCAGCCTGTTACCCCGTTTCTACGAGTACACCGGGGGAGCTATCCGCATTGATGACCATGAACTGAAGGAGTTTTCGCTTCAGTCCCTGCGTGCCCAGATTGCTCTGGTGAACCAGAACGTGGTGCTGTTCAACGACACCATCGCCGCCAACATTGCCTACGGTTCCCTGCGCGACTGCAGCCGGGAAGAAATTATGGAAGCGGCTGAAAAGGCCCACGCGCTCGAGTTTATCAACCGCATGCCGGAAGGGCTCGACACCATGATTGGCGACAATGGTGTGATGCTTTCCGGTGGCCAGCGCCAGCGTCTTGCGATTGCGCGGGCCATCCTCAAGGACGCCCCAATTCTCATTCTGGATGAGGCGACATCGGCGCTGGATACGGAATCCGAACGCCATATTCAGGAAGCGCTGGAAACGGTTATGCAGGGCCGTACCACGCTGGTGATCGCACACAGGCTATCCACCATCGAGAAGGCCGACCGGATTCTGGTCATGGACAATGGCCGCATTGTCGAATCCGGCAGTCATGGTGAGCTGCTGGCTGCGGGGGGTGCCTACGCCCAGCTGCATCAGATTCAGTTCAGCGAGCACGCATGAGCACCAGCCTGGTTGACCGGCTTTGGTACGGGCAGGGCAGACCTCTTGCCCTGCTCACACCACTGGCCTGGCTGTATCGGGCGGTGTCTGAGTCCAGACGCCGAAAGGCCTGGCATGCGCGCAATGAATCGCTGCCGGTGCCGGTTGTGGTGGTGGGCAATATCACCGCTGGCGGGACCGGCAAGTCGCCTCTTACTGCCAGTCTGGTTCAGTGCATGAATCAACACGGCTGGAAACCGGTGATTCTCAGCCGTGGCTACGGTGGTAAGAGTTCTCAGTATCCCTTGCTGGTCGCTGACGGGACCCCGGCGGGTGTCTGTGGTGATGAACCTCTGATGCTGGCCCGGGCCACCGGATGCCCCGTTGTAGTGGATCCGGATCGCTGTCGAGGGGCCCGTTGGGCGCTGGAGAATGGACTGGGCGATGTGTTGATCTGTGATGATGGCCTGCAACACTACCGCCTGCCCCGGGATATCGAACTGGCTGTATTCGATGCCCGGCGCGGTACCGGAAATGGTGCCATCATTCCGGTAGGCCCGCTGAGGGAACCGGTTGAGCGCTTGAACGGTGTCGACTTTGTCGTTCTTAACGGAGCTGAGTTTCCGGAGGCCGGAGAGACCATAGAGAGTTTTGCCGGCGTTGATCATCCGGAGATTCATGCCATGGCGCTGGTGCCTTCGGCTCTGGTGAACCTGAATTCCGGTGAGACCCTGTCTCCGGAGCAGCTCAAAGGCAAGCCGGTACGGGCAGTAGCGGGTATTGGTAATCCCGGTCGATTTTTCGAAACCCTCCGGAACCTTGGCGCCCACGTGAATGAAGTTCCCTTTCCCGACCATCATCATTTTCGCCCCGAAGACCTGGCATCCGGTGCTCTTGAATGGTTGGTGATGACGGCCAAGGATGCGGTGAAGTGCCATGGCTTTGCGCCGGACAACGCCTGGGTCTTGACGGTTCAGGCCCGGTTGTCGGAACCTTTTGAACAGCATTTTCTGGAACGGCTCAGAGCCAGCTCTGGCCAGTTGCAAACTGATATCAGCGAGGAATCGAACCATGGATAAGAAACTGCTGGCCATGCTGGCCTGCCCGGTGTGCAAGGGCGAGCTCAAGCTCAACGACGCCCGCACCGAGTTGATTTGCTACCAGGATGCCATGGCGTTCCCCATTCGTGAGGGGATTCCGGTTATGCTGGCGGTTGAAGCCCGCACCCTCAGCACGGACGAGCGCCTCGACAAACACTGAGTCACCCGCAGGACGCAACCATGTCATTTACCGTTGTCATTCCCGCTCGATACGCTTCCAGTCGTTTGCCCGGCAAACCTCTGGCCATGATTGCCGGCAAGCCGATGATCCAGCATGTCTGCGAGCGGGCGAATGAGAGCCGCGCCAGCCGCGTGGTGGTCGCGACCGACGATGCCCGTATCGAGGAGGCGTGTCGCGGTTTTGGTGCCGAAGTCATCATGACCTCGCCCCATCATGCCAGTGGCACAGACCGCCTTGAAGAAGTGGCGAGGAAGCTGCAGCTGGATCCGGATCATCGCGTGGTCAACGTTCAGGGGGACGAGCCTCTGATACCGCCTGAACTGATCAATCAGGTTGCCGATAACCTTGAACAGTACCAGGAGGCCGCCATCGCAACACTGTGCGAGCGGATTCACGATGCCCGCCAGGTGTTCAACCCCAATGTTGTGAAAGTGGTGTTCGATGCCCGGGGCATGGCTCATTATTTCAGTCGGGCACCGATTCCCTGGGCCAGGGACTTCTGGCCAGCGGGGGCTGCTACCCAGGACGTGGACCTTCCGGATGGCATCGGCTATTTCAGGCACATTGGCATCTATGGTTATCGTGCCAGTGTGCTCAGTGAGTTTGTTACCTGGCTGCCGGCCCCCACCGAACGGGTGGAATCCCTGGAACAGTTGCGGGCACTCTATAACGGCGCTCTTATTCATGTGGATGTGGCGGACCGACCGCCGGCTCCGGGGGTAGATACCGAAGAGGATCTGGCCCGTCTGCGGGCGCTGATGGAAAAAGGGGGTGCCCGTGGCTGATCGTGTAAGCGTGCTGTTTGTCTGCCTGGGCAATATCTGTCGTTCTCCCAGTGCTGAGGGCGTTTTTCGCCACCTCGCCCGGGAACAAGGCCTGTTCGGCAGACTGCATATTGATTCCTGCGGCACCGGCAACTGGCATATCGGTAAATCTCCGGACGAGCGGGCAACTGCCGCCGCGGCGCGCCGTGGTATCGACATCAGCGACCTTCGTGCCCGCCAGTTCCGTGCAGAAGATCTGGATCAATTTGACTATGTGCTGGTGATGGATCGGTCTAATCTCGCGGATGTTCGAGAGGTCTGGCACCAGAATGGGGGCACGGAGCCGCGCTTGTTTCTGGATTACGGTGACTCCCGGTTGGCCGAGGTGCCCGATCCTTACTACGGCGGAGAGGATGGATTTGAGCACGTGCTTGATCTGATTCATGACGCCAGTGCCGGCCTTCTGGACGAAATCCGGGGGCGGCTGGCTTGAGTCAGGCTCTGGACATTCAGGAGCGGGCCAGCCTTCAGGGGTTGAATACCCTGGCTGTGCCAGCAACGGCCCGGTACCTGGTGGAAGTTGAAAGCGCGGCGCAGCTCAAACAGGCGCTTTGCTGGGCAGATGACCATGAGCAGTCTGTTCTGGTGCTCGGCGGCGGCAGTAATCTGGTGTTTGCCGGCGATTATCCCGGCCTTGTTATCCGGATGACACTGCGCGGTCGCAGTTGGGAGCAGGTAGACGACCACGGCGCAGTACTGGTGTTGAAAGCCGGCGAGAACTGGCACGAAGCTGTACTTTATGCCGCCCGTTCGGGTTATCGCGGGATCGAGAATCTGGCGTTGATCCCGGGCACGGCCGGTGCCGCCCCGGTACAGAACATCGGGGCCTATGGCACCGAGTTGTGTGACTGTCTGGAGAGTGTCACGGTACTGAACCGCCAGACTCTGGAGGTTGAAACCCTGCCTGCAAGTGCCTGCGAATTCGGCTATCGCGACAGCCTGTTCAAGCACCGGCCGGGCTGTTACATCATTGTTGAAATCCGGCTTCGGTTGTCCCGGAACGCGCCTTTGAATATCGGCTATCGGGATCTTCAGGACTACTTTGGCGATATTGATCAGGCGGAGTTAACCCCCCTGGCGGTGGCCGAGGGCGTGATGGCTGTCCGCCATCGCAAACTGCCGGACCCTGCGGTATTGCCGAATGTAGGCAGTTTCTTCAAAAACCCGGTTATAGGATTGGCTCAGTTTCGGGAGCTTCAGGGCCGGTTTCCGGATGTTGTGTCCTATCCCGCGGATAGTCAGGTCAAACTGGCGGCTGCATGGCTTATTGACCAGGCGGGATGGAAGGGGTTTCGTAACAGCCGGGTAGGGGTTCACAACCGCCAGGCGCTGGTGCTGATCAATCATTCCGGTGGAACTGGCCAGGATGTACTGTCCCTGGCTGATGACGTGCGCCAGTCTGTGCTTGAGAAATTCGGCGTTGAGCTGGAGATGGAGCCGGGGATTGTGGGCAACGCCTGATCTGCGGAGACGTCGTTAACACATCGGAAGGCTGGGGGCAGCCTTCCGGTGTGTATGGTTCAGGGTTACAAGCCGCCTTTGGGCGATGCCTTCACCAGGAACGACAGAGCCTCATCCACAGGAATGTCCTGTTTTTCCTCGTCCCGCCGACCCTTGTATTCCAGGGTTCCGGCGCTCAGGCCGCGTTCTGAGACCACGAAGCGGTGGGGGATGCCAATCAGCTCCATATCTGCGAATTTCACACCCGGGCGTTCGTTGCGGTCATCCAGCAGAACATCGTAGCCAGCTAGGCGAAGCTGTTCGTAAAGCTTGTCGCCAGCCTCGGCCACCACCGGAGATTTGTGACCATTCAGGGTAACAATGGCCACCTCGAACGGTGCGATGGCATCCGGCCAGATGATGCCCTTCTCGTCGTGGTTCTGCTCGATGGATGCCGCGACGATGCGGGAAACGCCAATACCATAACAGCCCATTTCCATAATCGAAGTCTTGCCGTGTTCATCCAGAACCGAGGCGTTCATGGCCTTGCTGTACTTATTGCCCAGCTTGAAAATGTGGCCAACTTCAATACCGCGACGGATCTCCAGTGTGCCGTTCCCATCCGGGCTGGCATCGCCCTCGACCACATTGCGAAGATCTTCCACACGGCTGATTTCGGCATCGCGTTCCCAGTTTACGCCAGTCAGGTGATAATCATCCTTGTTGGCGCCGCAGACAAAATCTGCCAGGTGTGCTGCGCTGCGATCCACGATAACCGGCACCGGCAGCTTGACCGGGCCGATGGAGCCTGGCTTGCAGCCGATGGCTTTTTCGATTTCCTCGTCGGTTGCCATGGTCAGCGGCTCGGCAATGCCGGGAAGGTTCTCGGCCTTGATCTCGTTCAAGGTGTGATCGCCACGCAGAATCAGGGCCACCAGGCCGGATTCACCATTCTCATCCGCCTCTGCTTTCACCAGCAGCGTTTTTACGCTGCGCTCAGCCGGCATGCCGAGGAACTGGGAAACGGCGTCGATGGTGCGTTGTCCCGGGGTATGAACTTCTTTCAGTTTTTCGCCGGGGGCAGGGCGCTCACCGGCCGGTGCCACTGCTTCGGCTTTTTCGATGTTGGCGGCGTAGTCACCGCTGGTGCTGAACACGATGGCGTCTTCACCAGACGAGGCCAGGACGTGGAATTCATGGGATGAACTGCCACCGATGGAACCGGAGTCCGCCTGTACCGGACGATAGTCGAGCCCCAGACGGTCGAAAATGTTGCAGTAGGTCTGGTGCATGACCTTGTAGGTTTCATCCAGGGATTCCGCGTTCAGATGGAAGGAGTAGGCATCCTTCATGATGAACTCGCGGGCGCGCATCACACCAAACCGGGGGCGGCGCTCATCGCGGAACTTGGTCTGGATCTGGTAGAAATTGGCCGGCAGCTCCTTGTAGCTTTTCAGCTCGTTCCGGATCAGATCAGTGATGACTTCCTCGTGGGTGGGGCCGAAGCAGAAATCCCGGCCATGGCGGTCGTTCAGGCGCAGGAGTTCACCGCCGTACTGTTCCCAGCGCCCGGATTCCTGCCACAACTCGGCGGGTTGTACCGCCGGCATCAGAACTTCCTGGGCACCGCTCTTGTCCATTTCTTCACGGACGATTCGCTCCACCTTGCGCAGGGTGCGCAACCCTAAAGGCAACCAGGTATAAAGGCCGGCGGCCAGTTTACGGATCATGCCCGCCCGCAGCATCAGCTGGTGGCTGATAATCTCGGCGTCGGAAGGGGTCTCTTTCTGGGTAGCTATCAGGTAACGGCTCGCTCGCATCGTGTCTTCCGCTGTCATCAGAAAAGTGGGAGTCAGACTAATTGGCAAGGCGGGATGCCCGCCACAGCCTTTCATTGTCGTAGAGTGGGCGTTATTGTACGGAGCCTGCATCACAAGGTACAGATAATGACTGACGAATCCATCGATGTGTCACCCCGCCGGCGCCCGGTTCAGGCTCGCAGCCGGGAACGGGTGAACACCATACTGCACCATGCCGCCGGGATCTTTCACGAGCAGGGCGTCGACAGTACCAGTATGTCGGCCATTGCCCGGCAGTCCGGTATGTCTCTGGCATCGCTTTACCGCTATTTCCCGAATAAAGCAGCGATTGTTCATGCCATTGCGGAGCGTCACGTTGAGAAGATGGAGCAGGCGTTGCGGGCCAGGCTGCCGCAACTGAGTCTGAGCGATGCGGTGGATGTTCTGATCGATCTGTTTTACGACTTCTACCGAACGGAGCCCGCCTATTCCGCCATCTGGAGTGGCGTGGAAGCCATGCCGGAACTGAGGGAGCTGGATCTTCGCGAACTCTACAGCAATGCCCGGGATCTGGATGCCCGTCTGCAGGAGGAGTATCCCGATTTGCCGGCAGATCGCCGCTGGACAGCCAGTTTGCTGTTACCCCGTTCTGCCGGCACGATTCTTCGGCTGGCGGCCACCCTGCCGGATGAGCAGGGCGTATTGTTGGTACAGGAAATGAAAACCATGGCCCGTGCTTACCTGGACAACCTGGTGGCTCAGGACAGGTAACCCAGCGGCAGGGCAGTGCTGTCGATGACCCGCCGCAGAACAAAGCTGGAGTGAACGCCGCTGACACCGGGAATGCGGGTTATCCGGTTCAACAGAAAGTGGTGGTAGTGGTCCATATCCGGCACGACCACTTTGAGCATGTAATCCGCGCTCTGACCAGTGATCAGATAACACTCCTGAACCTCCGGGTATTCTCCCACCTGTTCCTCAAACGCAGCAAAGCGCTCTGGTGTATGCCGGTCCATGCCAATGAGAATAATCGCCGTGAGCGACAGTCCCAGTTTTTTGTGATCCAGAATGGTGACCGTCCGCACGATAATGCCGGCCTCCTCGAGGGCGCGAACCCGGCGCAGGCAGGGAGAGGGGGACAGCCCGACCTTCTCGGCCAGCTGCTGATTGGTCAGGGAGCCGTCTTTTTGCACTTGTTCGAGTATTTTCCGGTCGAGCTTGTCAATTTTGACAAGCGTTTTCTCTGTGTCTGGCATTTTCTGTCTCTTATTTGCGGGTTTTTGAAATTATATGGCATTATTTGGTTGTGCGGCCAGAAAATGGCAACCAAATAGCTCGCTCCAGCCTTTACACTGTGCGTGTTCCAATCACTGTCTGATCTCGGAAGGAATTTTCATCATGGCTTTTGACCATCGCAAATACGTTGCTTTCCAGCCGGTCGCCAAGAAAGACCGTCGCTGGCCCGATCAGGTTATCCAGAAAGCCCCGGCCTGGTGCGCTGTAGATCTTCGGGACGGCAACCAGGCCCTGGTCAAACCCATGTCTGTTGCCCAGAAGCAGCGTTTGTTTGATTTGCTGGTCAAGCTGGGTTTCAAGGAGATCGAAATCGGATTCCCGGCAGCCAGCCAGCCGGACTTTGATTTCTGCCGCAAGCTGATCGAAGAAAACCGGATCCCGGATGATGTGAAAATCCAGGTCCTGACCCAGGCTCGCCCGGAATTGATCGAGCGGACTTATCAGGCCCTTGAGGGCGCCAAACGGGCGATTGTGCACGTCTACAATTCCACCTCGACCGTGCAGCGGGAGCAGGTATTTGGTCTTGACCGGGAAGGTATTCGCGATATCGCCGTACGTGGTGCCACTATCGTGCGGGATATCGCTGCTCGCTATCCGGGCACAGAGTGGACCTTCCAGTATTCGCCGGAGAGCTTTACCGGCACGGAGCTGGATTTTGCTGCCAGTGTGATTGATGCCGTCAACGATGTCTGGCGCCCGGACCAGGGCCAGCCGGTCATCATTAACCTGCCGGCGACCGTTGAAATGGCAACGCCCAATGTGTTCGCGGATCAGGTGGAGTGGATCTGCGACAACATTCGCTATCGGGAGCACATCAGCATCAGCCTGCATACCCACAATGACCGGGGCTGCGCGGTGGCAGCCGCCGAACTTGGCGTGATGGCGGGTGCAGACCGGGTGGAAG
This sequence comes from Marinobacter sp. tcs-11, assembly GCF_002049515.1. NCBI lineage: Bacteria > Pseudomonadati > Pseudomonadota > Gammaproteobacteria > Pseudomonadales > Marinobacteraceae > Marinobacter > Marinobacter sp. tcs-11. The sequence goes on from NZ_LLYU01000002.1 coordinate 290,145, forward strand.
GTACCCTGATGGGTAACGGCGAGCGCACCGGTAACATGGACCTGGTTACCATGGCCATGAACCTGTATTCCCAGGGAATTGACCCGACCCTGGATCTGTCTGGCATGGCCGAAATCACCGAAGTGGTGGAGGCGTGCACCGAAATTTCCACCCATCCGCGTCATCCTTATGCCGGTGAGCTGGTCTTTACCGCTTTCTCCGGCAGCCATCAGGACGCCATTCGCAAGTGTCTCTCCCGTCGGAAAGAGGGCGATGCCTGGAACGTGGCTTACCTGCCCATCGACCCGTTCGATGTCGGGCGCCGATACGAGGAAGTGGTTCGTATCAACAGTCAGTCCGGCAAAGGCGGTGTCGCTTACGTACTCGAGCGGGACTACGATATTACCCTGCCGCGGTGGCTGCAGATCGAGTTCAGCAAGGTGGTCCAGCGCGAAGCTGAAACCAATGGTGGAGAGATTGATTCACATACTATCCACCGTCTGTTTGAAGAGCGTTATCTGAAAGTACACAGCGACTGGGCTCTTCGCTCCTACGACCTGCATCGGGATGACAATGGTGTGCGGGCCGAAGTGGTCGTCGGTGGCGATGCGGCTCCGGCTACCCTGGAAGGTCGAGGGCTGGGAGCCGTGGAGGCGGTTTCCGACGCACTGTCCAGGCAGTTTGGGGTCTCGGTGGCGGTCGAAGCCTATGATGAGTACGCGCTGGGCGAAGGTACCAATGCCAATGCTCTGGCGTGTATCCGGCTGACAGCCAATGGCAGGCACTGCAGTGCGGCAGCCCTGGCGGAGGATACCACCTCGGCAACGTTGCAGGCCCTGTTCTCGGCTGTCGCTCAGGTGCTCGATGATAGTCGGTCCGAGTCTGTCTCTGCAGAAACAGCCGAGACTGCCTGAACGGATAATCCCTGAAACAAACAGAAAGGCCGGTAATCCAAGGATTACCGGCCTTTCTTGTTTCTGCCCGTGAGGGGCATCAGGACGTTAACATAACGGCTTAGAGCGGCGTTACGTTTTCGGCCTGCGGGCCTTTCGGGCCCTGGGTTACGGTGAACTGCACCTGCTGACCTTCGGCCAGAGTACGGAAACCGTTTGCGTTGATTGCACTGTAGTGAACGAAAACGTCACTGCCGCCTTCCTGGGCGATGAAGCCAAAGCCCTTGGATTCGTTGAACCACTTTACGTGGCCGGTTTTGGTATCGGACATCGATCTTTCCTGTCTTACTGATAATTTTCCCTCACGGGACCTTCTTTCGAGCTGGGACATCCGGAGCGCACTGAGGAAGGGGCAACGAAAAGCCAAGGGCAGGACGTTGTAACGCATTCGCCAAATAACGCTGCAGAAGTACACAGCAATTTTAAGTATAGACCGACTTTGAAAGGCGTCAATTGTTTTTTTTATGATCAGTAAGTGTTTTTTAATTGATAAAAAACAATAAGTTGTAATCAAAGTGAAACCCGGGGCTGCTCTTGATCAAGAGCGCCCCGGGTGTTCTGTGGCTCAGCGGATGGAGGTTTGGTCAGCGACCGAATTTCTCGCTGATTTCTTCCAGAATGGCCGGGTCGTCGATGGTGCTGGGTACCGTGTACTCCTCCCCATCGGCAATCTGGCGAATAATACGTCGCAGGATCTTGCCGGAGCGGGTTTTGGGTAAACGGTCAACAACGATGGCCCGGCGGAAACAGGCAATAGCCCCGATCTTCTCGCGAACCATCTCTACCAGCTCCTCCTCCAGTTCGTCCTGGTCGATGGTGGCGCCATCTTTGATCAGCACCAGGCCAACCGGAATCTGGCCTTTCATGTCGTCATGGGCGCCCACCACGCAGCATTCTGCGATGGCCGGATGGGAAGCAACGACTTCTTCCATCTCGCCGGTAGAGAGCCGGTGCCCGGCGACGTTAATTACATCATCCGTCCGCCCCATGATGAAGACATAGCCGTCATCATCGATAAAGCCGCCGTCGCCGGAGCTGTAGAAGCCCGGAATCGGCTTCAGGTAGCTGTTCTGGAAGCGCTGGTCATCGCCCCATACGGTCATCAGGCAACCCGGGGGTAATGGCAGTTTGACTGCAATTTGGCCCTGTTCGCCTGCCGGTACCTGGCTACCTTCCATGTCCACCACCTGAACGTTGAAGCCGGGTGAGGGGACGGTTGCAGAACCGGGTTTGGTGGTCATCATTTCAATGCCGACCGGGTTGCAGCATATGGCCCAGCCGGTTTCGGTCTGCCACCAGTGATCGAGGATGGGCAGACCGGTGTGCTCTTTCAGCCATTCGTAGGTCGGCGGATCCAGGCGCTCGCCGGCCAGGAAGATGCGTTTGAGAGAGGAGACATCGTAGCGGCTCAGCTGATCTGCTTCCGGGTCTTCCTTGCGCACTGCACGGAATGCGGTGGGCGCGGTAAACAGCATGTTGACTTTGTGATCCTGAACCACACGCCAGAATGCGCCGGCATCCGGGGTTTTTACCGGTTTGCCTTCGTAAAAAATGGTGGTGCAGCCGGTAAAGAGCGGTGCATAAACAATGTAGCTGTGGCCTACCACCCAGCCAACATCTGAAGCAGCCCAGTAAACGTCTCCGGGTTTGGCGTCGTAGACCAGCTTCATGCTGTAAGTGAGGGCAACGGCGTGGCCCCCGTTGTCACGGACTACGCCTTTAGGTTTCCCGGTGGTACCGGAGGTGTAGAGAATATAAAGCGGGTCGTTGGCCTTGACGGGTACCGGTTCGGCCGGGGTGGCGTTGGCCACGATCTCGTTCCAGTCAAAGTCTCGGCCTTCCTGCATGGTTGCCTTGACCTGGGGCCGCTGGAATACCACGCAGGCTTCCGGTTTGTGGCTTGATTGCTCAATGGCCTTGTCTACCAGCGGTTTGTATTCGATCACTTTGGTAACTTCGATGCCGCAGGAGGCGGTAATCAGGGCCTTGGGCTTGGCATCTTCAATGCGAACGGCCAGTTCGTGTGCGGCAAACCCGCCGAAGACCACCGAATGGATAGCGCCGAGCCGGGCGCAGGCCAGCATGGCTATGGCTGCCTGAGGACTCATCGGCATGTAGATGATGACGCGGTCACCTTTTTCGACTCCGCGGGCGCGCAGGGCGCCGGCAAACAGAGCGACTTCATCACGCAGTTCGTTGTAGGTAAATGACTGCTTGGTATTGGTGACCGGGGAGTCGTAAATCAGGGCTTTCTGGTCGCCACGGCCGGCACGGATATTGGCATCCAGAGCAACGTCGCTGGTGTTCAGTTCCCCGTCTGGAAACCACTCGCCGTGGCCATTGTCGAGGGCGCGCCAGATCGTATTCGGGGCTTTGATCCAGTCGATGTGCTGCGCCTGCTCACGCCAGAAATCATCCCGCTGGTCAATGGACCGGCGAAATTCGGAGTTGTAGCTCATTGTGCTCCACCTCGGTTGTCCGTGTTGTTGTTTTATCGTTGTTATCGACAACTTTAGGAGCTTTGAAATCCGGGGCTAGTAGACCATAGGCGTAGTTGCCAGGCTCTGCGGCTCTATTCGCTCGAAGAATTGATCTCTGTCACCCGGGCGGACACCGAGCCGTGACCAAGTCTTGCGGTAATCTGACTGCCAGTTTCCAGATCACCAGCCTTGCGAACGATCCGGTCATTGTCGTCTTTGACGATGGCGTAGCCTCTTCCGAGGGTGGCCAGGGGGCTGACAACATGAAGGGTTTGTGCAATATGCTGTAATCGCTCGTCTTTTTGGCGCAGCTGGTGACGGGTCGCGAGTGTCAGGCGCTCCTCGAGACGTTGGGTCTGTTCTTTTACCGTTTTCAGCGTTCGGCGTGGGGATTGTGCGCTCATCCTTTGAAGCAGGTAATCGGTTTTCTGCTTCTGCTGGTCCAGTCTGTCACGGATCGCCTTGTTCAGCCGCAGCTCAAGCTCATCCATGCGTTGCGCCTTTTCCAGTAGTTCCCGTCGAGGATCCCGGAGCCGGGCAGACAGGTGCCCCAATTGGTTATGCAGTCTTTGCAATAAGCGGCGTGCAGACTGGCCAAGACGCCCCTGTTGCTCGGCCAGTCGACGGAGCCAGTCCTGCTGGTCGGGCGAGATCTTCTCAGCGGCAGCCGACGGCGTGGGGGCTCTCAAGTCCGCGACAAAATCAGCAATGGTGACGTCGACCTCATGGCCAACGGCGCTGACGGTCGGGATGGGGCAGGCGGCAATGGCCCGCGCGACGGCTTCTTCGTTGAAGCACCACAAGTCTTCCAGGGAGCCGCCACCACGGCCGATGATCAGGACGTCAGCGAGACCGTGCCGTTGAGCACGGTCAATGGCTTGGACGATATCTGCGGTGGCCGCCTGGCCCTGAACGGCGGTGGGATAGAGCGTGATCGGAATAGCCGGGCAACGTCGCTTGAGTACCGTCAGGATATCGTGAATGGCGGCGCCAGTTGGTGAGGTGATCACACCAATATGCCTGGGCGTGGCGGGAATCGGTTTCTTTCGGGCCGGATCAAACAGGCCTTCACTCTGGAGTCTCGCTTTGAGTGCCTCAAAAGCTTGCTGGAGCGCACCCAGGCCGGCGGGTTCGAGGTGTTCCACGATGATCTGGAAATCCCCGCGGTTCTCATACAGGGTCACCTTGCCGCGAATCCGGATCTGGTCTCCTTCCCGGGGCAGGGTGCGTATGCGCTGGTTGGCGCCACGGAACATGGCACACCGGATCTGGCATTTCTGATCTTTGAGCGAGAAATACCAGTGCCCGGAGGATGGTCTGGAAAAGCCGGAGAGTTCCCCCTCAACCCAGACCTGCATAAAGCTTGATTCCAGCAGGTGGCGCGCCTGGTGATTGAGCTCACTGACCGTTAGTGCTCGTGGGCGGGTGTCCGGATAGGGGGTGCTCACAGGGCGGGCTCCAGGATTATTCATAAGCAATAGCCGAAAGAGGTGGCCAAAAATAACGGAAATTCAAAAAGATGCAACCAAATGGCAAAAACCGCGCGGTTTACTGTCCTTACGCACCACTTTATAATAGATCGATTAAGGATTTTGCTTTGTCGCACCGCCGCGGGTGCGGCACGGAAATTCCCAACTTAGCATGTTCAAAAGGCGGATCCCAATGCTGCGTATTGCCGAAGAAGCCCTCACGTTTGACGACGTTCTGCTCGTGCCCGGATATTCTGAAGTTCTCCCTCACCAGGTCGACCTGAAAACCCAGCTGACCAAGGGTATTACCCTGAATATTCCGCTGGTGTCGGCGGCCATGGATACGGTAACCGAGGCGGAGCTGGCCATTGCCATGGCCCAGGAAGGCGGTATCGGTATCATGCACAAGAATATGACGGTGGAGCAGCAGGCGGCTGCTGTCCGCAAGGTCAAGAAATTCGAAAGTGGTGTGGTCAAGGATCCGATCACCGTATCTCCCGAGACCACCGTGCGCGAACTGGTCGATATCACCATGGCCAACAATATCTCAGGCCTCCCGGTTGTCGATGGCAATGACCTTGTCGGTATCGTCACCGGCCGTGATATCCGTTTCGAAAGCCGCATGGATACCCCCGTCCGGGACATCATGACGCCCAAGGACAAGCTTGTTACCGTCAAGGAAGGCGCCGATCTGGAAGAAGTAAAAGAGCTTCTGCATCGTCACCGCATTGAAAAAGTTCTGGTGGTTAACGATGAGTTCCAGCTTCGTGGCCTGATCACGGTAAAAGACATTCAGAAAGCCAAGGACTATCCGCTGGCGTGCAAGGACGAGCAGGGTCGCCTGCGGGTTGGTGCTGCGGTCAGTACAGGTGGCGACACGCAAGCCCGCGTTGCAGCACTGGCGGAAGCCGGCGTGGATGTGATCGTGGTGGATACTGCCCACGGTCATTCCAAAGGCGTGATTGATCGCGTTCGCTGGGTGAAAGAAAACTACCCGGATGTTCAGGTCATTGGCGGTAATATCGCCACCAGTGATGCTGCCATCGCGCTGGCCGAAGCTGGCGCTGATGCTGTGAAGGTAGGTATCGGCCCCGGTTCCATCTGTACCACCCGGATCGTTGCCGGCATTGGTGTGCCTCAGATTTCTGCCGTCTCCAATGTGGCTGCGGCTCTGAAAGATCGCGGTGTGCCGCTGATCGCAGACGGCGGTATCCGTTTCTCCGGTGATATTGCCAAGGCGATTGCCGCTGGCGCTCACTGCGTCATGATCGGCAGCCTGCTGGCGGGTACCGATGAGGCGCCGGGCGAAGTCGAACTGTTCCAGGGTCGCAGCTACAAGGCGTACCGTGGCATGGGCTCTATCGGCGCGATGGGCCAGGGTTCCAGCGACCGTTATTTCCAGGATGCCAGCAAAGGCATCGAGAAACTGGTGCCGGAGGGCATTGAAGGCCGTGTGGCCTGTAAAGGCCCGATGCGCAATATCGTGCATCAACTGGTTGGCGGTATCAGGGCCTCCATGGGCTACACCGGTAGCGCCACTATGGACGAAATGCGTACCAAGCCCGAGTTTGTTCGCATTACCAATGCCGGTATGCGTGAGAGTCACGTTCACGATGTGACCATCACCAAAGAAGCGCCCAACTACCGAATCGGTTAATCTTTGCCTGATCAGACGCGGCCCGGTTTCCGGGCCGCGTTGTTTCTTTACAGCCCGAGGACTCCATGGCCCAGAACATTCACGACCACCGTATCCTGATTCTCGATTTCGGTTCCCAGTACACCCAGTTGATCGCCCGTCGCGTTCGCGAAATCGGCGTTTACTGCGAGATCAAGGCATTCGATATCACCGATGACGAGCTCAACGAGTTCAATCCCAAGGGGATTATTCTGGCGGGCGGCCCCGAATCGGTAACCCAGCTGGGTGGCCCGCGCGCCCCGGAAGGTCTGTTTGATCGTGGTATTCCGGTGCTGGGTATCTGCTACGGCATGCAGACCATGGCTGAGCAGCTCGGTGGTCGGGTGGCCAGTTCCGAGAAGCGGGAGTTCGGTTACGCCCAGGTGAAAGTGCGTGCCAAGGGTCCACTTCTTGCGGACATTACAGACCATCTGACGCCGGCCGGTGAATCTCTGCTGGATGTGTGGATGAGCCACGGTGACAAAGTGGTGGCCATGCCTGAAGGTTTTGAACTGCTGGCTTCCACTGAAAGTGCGCCGATTGCAGCCATGCAGGATCTGAGCCGCGGCTTGTTCGGTGTCCAGTTCCATCCGGAAGTGACGCATACGCTGCAAGGCAAGCGAATTCTGGAACACTTCGTGATGACCATCTGTGGCTGCGAAGCGCTCTGGACGCCGGCGAAAATCGTGGATGACGCGGTTCGGCAGATCCGGGAGCAGGTCGGCAGCGACAAAGTGTTGCTGGGCCTGTCCGGTGGGGTGGATTCTTCGGTTACGGCGGCTTTGTTGCATAAAGCCATCGGTGACCAGCTTACCTGCGTGTTCGTGGACAACGGCCTGCTGCGTCTGCACGAAGGCGATCAGGTGATGGACATGTTTGCCAGTAACATGGGCGTGAAGGTTATCCGGGTTGACGCCGAAGATCTGTTCCTGTCCAAGCTCAAGGGTGTGAACGACCCGGAGCAGAAGCGCAAGATCATCGGTAACACCTTCATTGACGTGTTCGACGACGAAGCGGCCAACATCAAAGATGTGAACTGGCTGGCCCAGGGCACCATTTACCCGGACGTAATCGAATCTGCGGCGTCCAAAACCGGTAAAGCTCACGTCATCAAATCCCACCATAATGTGGGTGGCTTGCCGGAAACCATGAAGATGAAGCTGGTAGAGCCGCTGCGCGAGCTGTTTAAAGACGAAGTGCGCCGGATCGGCCTTGAGCTGGGTCTGCCATACGACATGGTGTATCGCCATCCGTTCCCGGGGCCGGGGCTGGGCGTTCGTATCCTCGGCGAGGTCAAGAAAGAGTACGCGGACATCCTCCGCCGTGCCGACGCGATCTTCCTGGAAGAGTTGCACCGTGCTGATCTGTACCACAAGACCAGCCAGGCGTTTGCCGTCTTCCTGCCGGTGAAATCAGTGGGTGTAGTGGGTGATGCCCGTCGCTATGAATATGTCATCGCTATTCGCGCGGTTGAAACCGTCGACTTCATGACGGCTCGCTGGGCGCGCCTGCCGTATGAATTGCTCGAAACCGTGTCAAACCGGATTATCAACGAAATCTCCGGTGTTTCGCGGGTAACCTACGACATCTCTTCCAAGCCGCCTGCAACCATTGAGTGGGAGTAGCCGGCAACGACGGGCACTCTCTGGTAACCGTCTGTCAATGACAGGCGTTCATTCAACCCGGCGCCATTGCCGGGTTGTTTGTTTTTGGACTTTGATTAATTACCTGGAATTACCCGGTTTTTCTATTTGAACCTCAGTGCATCCACCAGCAAGCGAAACAGCGGGGATGATTGACGGCGACTCGGGTAATACAGGTAATAGCCGTCATAGGTGGTAAACCAGTCATTCAACAGACTGACCGGTTTTCCGCTGTGCAGTTCTTCTCTCACCATTGCGGTCGGCGCCTACGCTGGAAAAATGCCCCTGTTACAGAACGTTCAGGAGAGTTTTTGGAACCGGGTGTCAGCCGCTCGAAACCGGAGTAGCCGACAAATTCCGCAATATGCCGCATTGCTCGACTGTCCGACGGTTTGAACAGCTGCGGCGCAGCATTCTCAGTTGCTCGTTCAGTTTGGTTAGTTCCTGGATACGCGCCTCCACCTGCTCGATATGCCTATCCATCATCCGATTCACATCATCACATTGCGCACCGGGTGACCGGTTTAAAGCCAACAACTGCCGGATCTCCGGCAAACTGAGATCCAGGCTGCGGCAGTGCTTGATGAACAGCAAATGCTCAACGGCAGCTTCATCGTACAGGCGAAAATTGCCTTCACTGCGTTCTACAGAGGCAATCAAATGTTCCTTTTCATAATGCCGGATGGTTTGCACGGAGCAGCCAGTCACTTTCGACAGTTCGCCGATTTTCATCATCTCTCAATATTCCGATTGACTCTATAGTTGTTATAGAGTTTATAGTGGCTGTCTGTACATCCACAAGGGCTTTATTCGATGTCTGACCCGTGCAATGACAACTGTCAGAGCAACAAGATTGCCAGTGCCCCCACCTCTGGGATAGCGAATACTGACGTAGCTTTGCAGCATGGCTATGTCAGTGACTACCGGGTACCAAAAATGGACTGCCCGTCGGAAGAGGGGATGATCCGCATGGCTCTGGACAGTATTGAGCCCCGCGTTTTACTGGAGTTCGATACACCGAATCGGAAGGTGCGGGTATTCCATGGCGACAATGGGGCTGCCATCGAGGAGAGGATGCGCTCCCTGGGGCTGGGTGCCACGCTGGAAAAAACCACCCCGGTGGGGGAAGGGGATCTAGTCCTGGCCAGGGAGAAGGAAGAGGCAACCGCCCAGGTCGAAGCCGGTATACTGAAGTGGTTGCTGGCCATCAACGGCGTTATGTTCGTGGTTGAACTGACAGTAGGCTGGCTGGCGCAATCCACTGGCTTGATCGCGGATTCTTTGGACATGTTTGCTGATGCCGCCGTCTATGGCGTGGCACTGTATGCCGTTGGACACAGTGTACGGATGAAGCTGCGCGCTGCGCATTTTTCCGGTTGGCTTCAGTTGATTCTGGCGCTGGGAGTCCTGGCTGAAGTCGGGCGGCGATTTGTCTTCGGCAGCGAACCTGTATCCGCGTTAATGATGGGTTTTGGTCTTGTGGCCCTGGCGGCCAACGTCTGGTGTCTGGTGCTTATCGCAAGAAACCGGCACGGCGGCGCACACATGAAAGCAAGTTGGATCTTTTCGGCTAATGATGTCATCGCCAATGTGGGGGTTATCGTCGCCGGTGTATTGGTCGCCTGGACGGGCTCCCGTCATCCCGACCTGGTCATTGGTCTGATCATCGGGCTGATTGTGCTGAATGGCGCCCGGCGTATTCTGCAACTGCGCTATTAGTCTCTGGCTCTTTCTCGCTGCTCGGATTCATGCCGGCAAAATTCCGCGCCTGGGCGGCCTATTAAAATAGTCGCCGCTCTCGCCGATGCTTATGGAGAATTTTCTGTCAACCGTGCCCATAGGTGTGGGCATCCTTGTGCATGTGGTCCGGGTGCTCGAATTCCAGTGTTGAATGACGTATGTTGAATTCCTGCGCCAGAGCCTGTTTTATCCTGTATTTGATATTCTCAAGCTGATCCCATGCACTTTCCTCGATAATCACATGGGCCTCCAGCGAGGCATCGTGTTCGCCCATCTGCCAAAAATGCACATGGTGAAGGTCGATAACGCCTTCGATGTTGGAGAGGGCAACAATGACGGCATCGGTATCGATGTCCACCGGGCTACCCAGCATGAGTGTTCTGATGGTGCCGCCGATTTCTGTCAGGCCCAGGTAGAGAATATAGCCCGCGATACCGATGGTGATGGCAGGATCAACCCAGCGCATGTCGTAGAGCAAAATAAGAGTCCCGCCAATGACCACGGCGACCGACGCGAGTGCATCCGACAGATTGTGAAGAAACAGTGCACGGATATTGACGCTGTCTTTCTGCATCGAATAGGTGAGCAACGCTGTCAAGGCGTCCACAGCCAGAGCGATACCACCAAGCCAGACGACCCACCAGCCCTTTACCTCTGGAGGATCGATTATCCGCATGCCACCTTCGTAAACCAGGTAGATCCCGATAATGATCAAGGTAGTGTAGTTGATGAGAGCTGCAACGATTTCAATGCGTCCGTAGCCAAAGGTCATCCTTGCGTCAGCCTGGCGGCGCGCAATTTTTTGCGCCGCGAACGCGATGACGAGTGAGGCCATGTCAGAGAAGTTATGCAAGGCGTCCGCGATAAGGGCGAGACTGCCGGCAAAGATACCTCCCCCAATCTGAGCCAGGGTCAGGATCCCGTTCGCCCAGATGGCGATGGCAACGCGTTTATCCTTGGTCTCGGGGGGTATATGCACATGGTCGTGACTCATTGGGTTAACCTAGTTGGTGGCTATTTATAAAGAGGCATCTGCTGTATTCAGCTTACTCTGTGCCTGGTCGCCTGTACCTTGGCGACTTTGTGGATTTTGGGCCATTGGCTACTCATCCATTTTGACAGTTTTCAGGAGTTCCGCAAGGCTGTCTTCGGCCGCTTTTTTGTTCGGGAATGGCCCGATATTTTGACCTTCACGGGTTAAAAAATACCAGTCACTGTTGATGGCGTGGATGCGATGTGTTCGAAAGGGTGAGGCTTCTTTCAAGTCATCTATTCGTTGCTTGGGTGGATCGTTCATAGTCTTTCCAGGATATAAACCGCAATAAAAGAACATTGAAAAAATCATGGGGAGATTCCCCCCCCCACGATGGAGTGTTGGTTAACTATCAGTGTCGTGATTAATGTCGCCTGTGGGCGTGGAGTTACTGGCACTTCTGCCATGCAACAGCGCATAGAGCACAGGGAGTACAAACAACGTCAACAGGGTGGACGAGATAATCCCGCCGATCACCACGGTCGCCAGAGGACGCTGTACTTCGGCACCGGTGCCGGTATTGAGTGCCATGGGTACAAAGCCGAGGCTTGCTACCAGGGCGGTCATCAATACCGGCCGTAAGCGGATCAGGGCGCCTTCGACAATGGCCTTCATCAGGTCACCCTGCTCGTGCCACAGATCGCGGATAAAGGCGATCATCACCAAGCCGTTTAACACCGCCACCCCGGAGAGGGCGATAAAGCCAACACCCGCCGAGATCGACAGGGGCATGTCTCGCAGCCACAGGGACAGAACCCCGCCGGTGAGGGCCAGTGGCACGCCGGTGAAGATGATCAAGGCATCTTTGAGGGAGCCGAAGGCCATCACCAAGAGTGCGAGGATGATGGCGAGGGTCACGGGCACCACGATGGCAAGCCGCTGACTGGCGGACTGCAGTTGCTCGAAGGTCCCGCCGTAATCCAGCCAGTATCCGGCGGGTAGGTCCACGTCGTCCGCAATGCGCGCCTGTGCTTCCTCGACAAATCCGCCCAGGTCGCGGTCCCGCACGTTGGCGGTGACCACCACCCGACGCTTGCCGTTTTCCCGGCTGATCTGGTTGGGCGCCGGAGCCAGCTCCAGCTCGGCCACTTCCGACAGGGGCACATAGCCACCGTCCGGCAGGGGGACAGGTAGGTCCGCGAGGCTGTCCACATCCCGGCGGATGTCTTCGGGAAGACGCACCACCAACTGGAAGCGGCGGTCGCCTTCGTAAATCAGGCCGGCGTTTTCGCCCCCGACACCGGCTGCCACCAGATCCTGGAGATCATCCACGGTCAGCCCGTAGCGGGATAGCGCCATGCGCTTGGGGTGTACCGACAGCATGGGCAGGCCGGTCACCTGTTCGACCCGGGCATCGGCGGCGCCCTCCATGGATTCCACAACCTCAAGGACGTCGTTGGCCGATGCCAGCAGCTGATCCAGGTCATCGCCGAACACCTTGATGCCGAGGTCGGCGCGCACGCCGGAGATCAGTTCGTTGAAGCGCATTTCTATGGGCTGGGTGAACTCATACTTGTTGCCGGGAAGCATTTCCACCGCTGCTGCCATTTCCGCCACCAGTTCATCCTTGGTTTTGTCTGGGTTCGGCCATTGGCTGCGGGGCTTCAAGATAACAAAGTTGTCCGCTACGCTGGGGGGCATGGGGTCGGTGGCCACTTCCGGCGTGCCGATCTTGGCGAACACCTTGTCCACCTCCCCAAAGGCCTTCAGCCGTTCTTCCAGCTGCGATTGCATCTCGATGGACTGCTCCAACCCGGTGCCCGGGATGCGCAGGGCATGGAGTGCAATATCCCCTTCATCCAGTTGTGGAATAAATTCCGACCCCAGGGTGGTCGCCAGCCAGAGACAGACCGCTACCAGCGTGGTCGCGCCGCCCAACACCAGCCAGCGGAACCTCATAGCCACCCGCAGCGCAGGCCTGTAGAGCGATTTAGCACCGCTGATTACCGGGCTTTCCTTTTCGCTGATCTTGCCCCCCATAAAGACCGCAACAGCGGCGGGCACCACGGTCAGTGACAGCACCATGGCCGCCAGCAGTGCCATTACGACAGTGGCCGCCATGGGGTGGAACATCTTGCCCTCGACCCCGGTGAGAGCAAAGATCGGCAGGTACACCACAGTAATGATGGCGACACCAAACAGGCTGGGACGAATCACTTCGTTGGTGGCCTCGAACACCAATTGCAGACGTTCCTTGAGGGCCAACTGACCCTGGTGCTGGGCCTGGGACAGGCGCCGGATACAGTTCTCGACGATGATGACCGCGCCGTCGACGATCAGGCCGAAATCCAGCGCCCCCAGACTCATCAAATTGGCGGATACGCCAGACCGCACCATACCGGTGATGGTGGCGAGCATCGAAAGCGGAATGACAGCTGCCGTGATCAAGGCGGCGCGCAGGTTGCCCAGCAACAGAAACAGCACCACGATCACCAGCAGTGCCCCTTCAAGCAGGTTCTTCTCCACCGTGGCAATCGCCTTGTCCACCAGGGCTGTGCGGTCGTATACCGCCTCCACCTTGACGCCGTCGGGCAGGGAGGGCTGAATGGCCTCCAGCTTTTCGGCCACCGCCTGTGCTACCGCCCGGGAATTTTCCCCCACCAGCATCATGGCGGTGCCCATCACCGTTTCCTTGCCGTCGCGGGTGGCGGCGCCGGTGCGCAGCTCCTTGCCAATGGCCACTTCAGCTACATCGGCTACCCGGACTGGCACACCATCCCGGTTGGCAATCACCACCTGTTCAATATCGCCAATGGTGGCCAGCTGCCCGGGCGAGCGCACCAACAGCTGTTGGCCGTTGCGTTCGATATAGCCGGCGCCGCGATTGGTGTTATTGGCCCGCAGGGTGCTGACCAGTTCATCCACCGTGATGCCGAACTCCAGCAACCGTTGGGGCGACGGCGTGACGTGGTACTGCTTGTCGTAGCCGCCAATGGTGTTGACCTCGATCACGCCGGGCACCTGGGCCAACTGGGGTTTGATGATCCAGTCCTGGATCTCACGCAGTGCCGTAGCGTCCAGCGGACTGCCATCCGCTTGAGTGGCACCGGGCAGGGCTTCTACGGTGTACATGAAGATCTCGCCAAGACCGGTGGCGATGGGACCCATCTCCGGCTCCAGCCCGGGTGGCAGCGCGCTCTTGATGGCGCCCAAGCGCTCATTGATCAGGTTGCGGGCGAAATAGATGTCCGTGCCTTCCTCGAACACCACCGTGACCTGGGACAGGCCGTAGCGGGACAGGGACCGGGTATAGGACAGGTTGGGCAGGCCGTACAAGGCCGTTTCCACCGGGAAGGTGATGCGTTGCTCTGCCTCCAGGGGCGAATAGCCCGGTGCCTCGGTGTTGATCTGTACCTGGACATTGGTGATATCCGGCACCGCGTCGATGGGCAGGCGCTGAAAACTCCACACGCCCACGCCGACCAGCACCAGAATAAGGGATAACGTTAAAAACCGCCGCTCTACCGAGAAGCGTAAGATGGCGTTTATCATCAAAGCCTCCTGGGTTAGTGGTCGTGGGATGCGCCGGATTTTTCGATATCGGCCTTGATCAAATAACTGTTTTCCACCACATAGCGATCGCCTGCTTGCAGGCCGCCCAGCACCTCAGTCAGGTTGCCGTCGCTGCGGCCCAGCTCCAGTGGGCGGATCTCGTAGGTGTCATCCACCTGAATAAACACCACGGTCCAGTCCCGGAAGGATTGCAGGGCGCGGTTGTCAACCACCAAGGGGGCCTCCACCGTTTCCACCACGATATCCCCGGCCACCAGCAAACCGGGGGTCAGCAGTCCCTCGGCATTGTCGACTTCGACCCGGGCCAGGGTGTAGGGCGCGTTGCCGGGTGCCGGCAGCAGGTGGCGGATGGTGCCTTCCCGGTCAATGCCGTCAGCCTTCAGTCGGACTTTCTGGCCAATGGCAACCTCGGCCCGTTGGCCGGGGAAGACCTTGAATTCCGCCCACAGAGTGGTCAAATCGGCAATGGCGAATAGGGGTTGCTCCCCGGTCATTTCTCCGTTGCTGATCCGACGCTCAATGACGATCCCGTCGATGGGCGCTCGCAGTGCGTAGGTTTGCAGGCTTTCGTTGGACTCGACTTGAGCGAGCACGTCACCACGCTCGACCCGATCGCCCAGATTGACCTTCACCTGGCTGACCACGCCCGGGAAACGGGCGCGGATCCGGGCAATCTGCTGCGGTGCCGTGGTCAGGCTGCCGTAGGTGGTGAGGCTGCGCTCGATGGCACTCGGCCCGGCTGCGGCCGTTGTGATACCCGCTTTTCGGGCGATAGCCGGGGCGATCCGGGTGCGACCTTCGTGGGATTCCCAGTGCCAGCGGTAGTTCTTGCCGTCCATGGCGAGGCTCACTTCTACGTCGAAGGAGTGGGGTTCGGTCACCACGCCATCCCCCAGCCAGTAGTCCCCCTGGTAGGCGAAGTCGAAGGTGTCCACTTGCCCACCCAGGCGGGTGAGCTGGACATTGAGGTCAATATCATCAGTAACGGCGCGGCCATCCCTGGTGACCCAGGCCCGGTATTCCGGTGGGACCCCCTGCTCGAAGATCTGCAGTTCGACGGTGGCGTCGTTCTGTTGCAGCAGTATGCCGCCGTGAGGCCCCCTGGCCTCTGCCTGCGATTCGTCGTGTTGTTCCTCGGCAGCTTGTAAGGGGCTGATGGCAAGGCAGGTGGCCACCAGAATCAGACAGAGTTGTTTTATCAGTTGCATGGTGTGAATCCTGAATTTGTGGGTTAGCGCGTCGGGGCGCCCGGAACAGTCGCGAGTGGCTGCGCCGTAAGTTGTTCGATCAACGCCTGGTTGAGCAGCGCCGTGGTGGCGGCGTCGACCAGTGCCTCCCGTGCTGAGAGCAGCTCCCGCTGTGCGGCGGTCCACTCCACATAGCTGTAGCGGCCGTTTTCATAGGCTTCGCGGGTCTGAGTGAGTGCCTCGGTCAGGTCGGGAAGCATTTGGCTGCGAATCTGCTCAACAGTCTCGATGCTTTGTTGCCGCAAGTGGTAGGCGTCGAACAGGCGCGAATGGAGGCGCAGCAGGGTATCCTCCCGGCGGAATCGGACCTCATCCCGCGCCGCCAGGGCGGCCTGCACCTCGCCGCGATTGCGCCGTCCGGAAAAGAGCGGTACCGAGAGCCCAGCGGTCAAGGCCGTATCATCCGTCTCTTCGAAGCGCCGGATGCCGACCTGCCAACGGATGTCGCTCTCGGACTGGCTGCGCGCCAGCTGAATTTCCGCTTCGCGGATACGCTGTTCGCTGGCGTAGATTTGAATGGCCGGGCTGTCGCTGACCCGCTGGTACAGAGCAACGAAGTTGTCGGAGGAACCGAACTGGAACAGGTCGCCTTCCAGCATTTGAAAGTCCGGGCTGGTATCACCCCACAGGGAAGCCAGAGCCATTTTCCGGCTCTCGTAGGCGGCTCGCAGATGGGACTGCTCAATACGACTCTGGGTGAGCGCGGCCCTGGCGCGCAGGACTTCGGCCTGGGGCGCCGCGCCGCGGTCGGCGCGACGGGTGACGATCTCGTGGGTGGCCTCGGCCAGCGCCACGGCTTCAGCGGCGAGTTGGAGTTTTTCCTGCAGGGCCAGGGTGGCGACAAAGCGCTGGGTCACCTGTCCGAGCACATCCAGGGTCTCGGCCCGGCGCTCGGCCTCGACGCGCCCGTATCGTGAGTCAACCACGCTGACGCGGGCCTGACGCTTGCCGCCAAGTTCGAGAACCGATGACAGGGATAGGGTGTACTCTGCCCCGTCAACTCCTCGCAGATTGTCGCTGCCGAGGAAGTTTTCCACTTCCAGGCCGGCCTCCAGGGCAGGATTTTGATCTGCCGTAATGCGGCGGCCATCAAGGCCCTGAAGGCGAAAATCGAAGACCTGGAGGCCGGGGTTTTGCGCCATGGTCCGCGAGAGGGCCTCGGACAGAGTGAGCGGTTTCTCCCCGGCGTGTGCCAGGGCAGCACCGAATGCCAGCGCTAGAAGGGAAAAGGCATGGATAATAGAGTGGGACGGCATTGCGCGCCGCCCAGTTTTCATGGGCATTCTGAAAAGCATGAGGCTGCTCCTACGAAAGTCTAAATGACAGTTGTTCCCCGGGTGGGGAAGGTATTCGCAGGGTCAGGAAACGGGAGGGCGGAAAAGGGAGGATTGAACCCCGGTGGTGAAGTTGGCTTGGTAGTCGGACTGTACTATTCCCGCAGCCAAGCCGGAAATGTCTGTGAGGGTTCCCAGCAACACCATGTGAAAGCAGCTGTGGCTGTGATGGCCATGGTCCGCTGAATGACTGGGGCTGTCGGGAGACGACTTGGTTGCCTGATTTTCGCTGGAAAAATCCGCTGATTCGTGTGAATGCTCATCATAATGTGGCATTGCGGGGTTGTGCGGTTGTGCTTCATAGGCAATAGATGCCACTGACTGCAAAGCAATCAACAGCGTCATTGCGACTATGAAACAGCGTTTAATCATGCAAGTGGTCCCGGAATTTGATCGTGAGCCTAGCAGAAAGGCAACCACATAGAAAGGACTGGACTCCCATGGCGTTACGTGTGTCCGTAGTGCGCTGCCCTGAGTGGCGGGCGATTGCACCGACCAACCGCAGTTCGTCTATGTGGCTGCCGCCGGGGGCAGCCGGGCCGGGATCAATATGGCCGGCGGCGACGCTATGCTCGATCTTCGCGCCATGCCGGCGGTCATGGCGATGCGGGCCAATATGACCGTGCAGAAATTGGCTGAAGAGCTGTTTCCCTACCGGACCACAGTGGAAGGGCTCAAGCACTGCGCCCAGACTTTTACCAAGGACGTGACTCAATTGTCCTGTTGTGCCGGGTAAGGCTGCGTTCCCGGCTCAGTCGGAATGCCTGATCAGGTGCGGCAGCCAGCGCAGATACGCGACCATACCGAACAACTCGACCAGGGATTGGAAAACAATGACAACGACAGCGGCCCGCCAGGGTTCCGGCAGTGACAGGGCCAGTGGCAGCATAACGAAGGAGTTTCGGGTGCCAAAGCTGAAGGTGAGGGTGCAGCTGGTAGTGGGTGTGAACCCGAATAGTTCGCTGAGCCCCTTGCCGATAATGGCGGCGGCAACCAGGTAAAGTACAAAGACTAGGAGCGCGGACCACAGCAGGGCGCCATTGTCGATCACCAGGCTGACCTGGGAGCCGGCAATCAGAAACACCACCAGCGCCAGCAATGGCACGGGCAGACACCCAAGCCAGTCCACCAGTGTTTGCGCTCGCTGGTGCTTTTCCGTCAGCCGTTCGGTTAACCAGGCCAGGATCAGCGGAGTGACAATCAGTCCGAAGAAGGCTGGCAACAAGTGGCTGCCAACCGCCAGTTCAATGGCGATATTGCCCATGAAGAGCCAGATGTAAACGGGCAGCAAAATGAGCTGGACAATCAGGAGGATCGGCGCGGCCGCGATGGCCCGGGCACCGTCCCCGCCACCGAGATGGGTAAAACTGATAAACCAGTCCGTACAGGGTACCAGCAGTACCAGCAGCACGCTGAGACGAATAGCGGGATCATCCGGTAACAGCCACAATAGAAGACCAACGACCACTGGTATCAGAATAAAATTGCCCGTCAGCAAAGCGGCCAGAAAGCGGCGATCACGAAATGCCGACCTGAGATGTATCAGTGGTACCTGAGTGAAAGTGGTGTACAGGAGAACGCCCAGTGCGGGCCAAAGCAGCGCTTCCCAATGACGGGTCTGCTCTGATGACATCCAGCCGATGGTCATGCCGGCCAGGATGGCTAGGAGATAAAGCCAGACTTGATATCGCTCCAATTGTTCGCGCATTTAAGGCTGTTCCCGCTGTTTTTTCGAGGGCACGATAGTATCATTGGGGCGCAATGAACTCCCGACACTTGCCCTGAGCATTTCGGCAGGCTTCGAGGGGGACTGAAATCTCTTTAGGTTGGGTCGGGAGAGATACGGTAAAATGGTTAGCGTCAGCGTTATACCTTTTTTCTGACAGTAGCGGGGATGGGCGTCTCCACAGGGTTGGTGGCTTTTTACCCGGTTTGGCTGGTTCTGACCCTGTTGAGAGGAGCTGCCAGTAAAAAATGAAATTATTTTTAAGGAATTTCTGAGCATGGTATTTATCATGGTGTTACCGATTATCAGTATAATAAGCCGTTGAAAATAAAAGACAAAAATGGCTTATTGATAATAGAGTGGGAATAAGCGGCCGGGAGCTGTTTGACGGTGACGACAGCTGCTGAGGATGAGTTCTGGATGACCCGGGCACTGGCCCTGGCCAGCCAGGCGGATGCTGCCGGTGAGGTGCCGGTAGGAGCCGTGGTTGTGCTTGACGGCAAGGAAGTGGGTGCGGGCTTCAATGCACCGATTTCCGGCTGTGACCCCACGGCCCATGCGGAAATCCGGGCGTTACGGGATGCGGCGGCCCGGGTGGGCAATTATCGATTGGCCGGTGCCACCTTGTACGTCACCCTGGAGCCCTGCACCATGTGTGTCGGTGCGATCGTTCACAGCCGTGTTAGCCGGTTGGTATTTGGTGCCCTTGAGCCCAAGGCCGGAGCGGTGGAATCAGCCAGGCGAACCCTGGAAGAGTCGCACCTGAACTGGCGGGTAGAGGTTTCCGCTGGGGTGTTGGCAGAGCAATGCGGCCAGGTGATATCTGAATTTTTCAGCCGGCGTCGCCGTGAAATCCGGCAACGTCGCAAACAACACTCAGGGAAGGGAAGCGAAGCTCCATGAAAGTACTGGTAACGGGCGGTGCCGGGTACATTGGCAGTCACGTTGTGCGTCAGCTGGCGGCCGCAGGTCACGACATTGTCGTCTTTGATAATTTGTCTACCGGCTATCGCTGGGCCGTGACCGCCGGCGAGTTGGTGGTGGGTGATCTCGCCGATGAGCAGGCGCTTGAAGCGGTGTTCTCCGAACACAAATTCGAGGCGGTGCTGCATTTTGCCGCCAATATTGTGGTGCCGGAATCGGTTGCCAACCCCCTTAAGTATTACAGCAATAACACCCGTAACACCCTGAATCTTCTCAAGATGGTTGAGCGCCATCAGGTTCCCTACATGGTGTTTTCCTCCACCGCAGCGGTTTACGGCATGCCCGAACAAACCGTACTGACGGAAGGCCTTCCGCTGGCGCCCATCAACCCCTACGGTGCCTCGAAAATGATGAGCGAGCGCATGATGATGGACCTCGCCGCCGCCAGCAGTCTGAATTACGTGATCCTGCGCTATTTCAACGTGGCCGGTGCCAATCCGGACGGCTTGTTGGGGCAGGCAACGCCGGAGGCAACGCACCTGATCAAGGTAGCCTGCGAGTGCGTGACAGGGCAGAGAGATGGTATGAGCGTGTTTGGCACCGACTACGAGACCCGTGACGGTACCTGTATCCGTGACTACATCCACGTGGAAGATCTGGCCAAGGCCCATGTTATGGCGCTGGATTATATGGCCAAAGGTGGCGAGTCCCAGGTACTCAATTGCGGTTATGGCCGTGGTTTCACCGTGCGTGAAGTGATCGATGTGGTGAAAGCCGAGTCCGGCGTTGATTTCCCGGTACAGGAAACCGAACGCCGAGCCGGCGCCCCGGCCGCGCTGATGGCCGATAATACACGGATCAAGAGCGTGCTGGGCTGGCAGCCGGATTACGACGATCTGAATACCATTGTGCGGACCGCGCTGGCCTGGGAAAAGATCTGGCAGCAAAAGAAAGCAGGCCACTGACAGTTTTCATTCTAAATTTTCAGGAAGAGTTGCATGAAGATTACGATTTTTGGAACCGGTTATGTCGGGCTTGTGACCGGCGCCTGTCTGGCGGATGTCGGGCACCACGTGCTGTGCATGGACGTTGACCAGGGCAAGATCGAAAAACTGAAGAACGGCCAGATTCCTATTTACGAGCCGGGCCTGGACAACATCGTCAAGCACACCGTTGAGGCTGGTCGCCTGGCATTTACCACGGACACTGAAGAGGCGGTCAAACACGGCACTCTCCAGTTTATTGCCGTTGGCACGCCACCGGATGAAGATGGTTCTGCGGATCTTCAGTATGTTCTGGCCGTGGCGAAATCCATTGGCCAGCACATGGAGGATTACAAGGTGGTGGTGGACAAGTCCACCGTACCGGTCGGGACTGGCGACAAGGTCAAGGCGGCGGTTCGTGCCCAGTTGGACAAGCGGGGGCTGGAACTGGATTTTGATGTTGTGTCCAATCCGGAATTCCTGAAAGAAGGCGCTGCCATCAACGATTTCATGAAGCCGGACCGGATTGTGGTTGGCACCGAGAGCGAAAAGGCGGCGGATCTGTTGCGGGAAGTGTACTACCCGTTCAACCGCAACCACGATCGCATGATCTTCATGGACATCCGTTCTGCGGAGCTGACCAAGTACGCCGCTAACGCCATGCTGGCCACCAAGATCAGCTTCATGAACGAAGTGGCAAACCTGGCCGAGCGGCTGGGTGCGGATATTGAAGAAGTGCGCCGGGGTATCGGTTCAGATCCGCGTATCGGTTACCACTTTATCTACCCGGGTTGCGGTTACGGCGGTTCCTGCTTCCCGAAAGATGTGCAGGCCCTGGCCCGCACCGCCCGCGACTGTGATTACGAATCCAAGCTGCTGAATGCAGTGGAAGCCGTCAACTATGCCCAGAAGCACGTGCTGTTCGACAAGGTCTCGCATTACTTCCAGGGTGACCTGAAGGGCAAGACCGTGGCGCTGTGGGGGCTGGCGTTCAAGCCCAACACCGACGATATGCGCGAAGCGTCGTCCCGCACCCTGATGGAAGATCTCTGGAAAGCCGGTGCGAAGGTGCAGGCTTTCGATCCGGAAGCCATGGAAGAAACCCAGCGCATCTACGGGGATCACGAGGGACTGACTTTGTGCGGTACCAAGGAACAGGCGTTGAAGGGGGCTGACGTATTGGTGATCTGCACCGAGTGGAAAGAATTCCGGTCACCGGACTTTGATGTGATTGCCTCAACCCTGAGTGAGCCGGTGGTGTTTGATGGTCGCAATCTGTACGAGCCGGAAATGCTGGATCGTCATGGCCTGATCTACTACGCCATTGGCCGCGGCCGTAACCAGTTCCATTCAGCGGTCTGACGGTCGGGGAGGGGTGTTGATGTTCCAGCTTCACGAGCGTTTGGCGGCGGATACCCACAAGCTGGGGGAAAGCCGTCTGTGTGATGTCTTGCTGATGAACGACAACACCTGGCCCTGGGTTATCCTGGTACCCCGCATATCAGGCATTCGGGAAATCTATGAGTTGCCGAACGAGCAGCAGCAACGCCTGCTGTTCGAGTCCTCTGCATTGAGTGAGGGGATGATGCAGCTGTTTGGCGGCGACAAAATGAATGTGGCGGCGCTGGGCAATATGGTGCCGCAGCTTCATCTGCATCATATTGTGAGGTTTGAGGGCGATGCCGCGTGGCCCGGCCCGGTATGGGGCAAGCAGCCTCCTGTGCCTTACACAGAAGAGCAGCTAGCCAGTGTGAAAGCAAAGCTGCAGCCGCTACTTGAGCAACTTGCCTAAGCTTTAGTAGCTCAATCCAGACCCTGCTGCCACTGGGCCAGGGTCTGGGAACCTACCAGAATCATTCTCAGCTCGGTTTTCAGTTTCTGCTTGAGTTCTTCACGCTCTTTCGGGGTTGCATCCAGCGCCTCAGCGCCCTGATTGAAGACCAGTGTCACCATGGCTTCGGCGACAATCCTGGCTTCCGCAAGGGGTTTGTTCTGTTCGTCGGCAAACCGGCCAAGGTCGTCGGCCAGCTCCGTTACGAAATGGTCGATCTCTGCTTTCACCGCCGTCCGGAACGGCTTGGATACGCCGGTGCGCTCCCGCAGCATCAGGCGGAACAGGTTGGCGTTGTTGCCCAGGTACTCCATGAAGGTATCCACCGAAGTGGAAATCGCACTGCCGTCCCGGGCAATACGTTTACGGGCCTGGCGCATCAGCTGTCGCAGGGCCACGCCGCCTTCGTCCACCAGGGCCAGGCCAAGTTCGTCCAGCTCGGCGAAGTGCCGATAAAAGGAGGTGGGGGCAATGCCGGCCTCCCGGGCCACTTCCCGCAAACTCAGGCTGCCAAAGCCCCGGTCTGCGCTCAGCTGAGCGAGGGCGGCGTCCATCAGTGCGCGACGGGTTTTCAGTTTCTGTTCCGCTCGGGTGGCCAACGTCTTACTCCATGGTCCGGTCAAACCATGCATTCTAGCCCCCGGTTTTTTGATAGTCATCCCGCTGCCGGATATCCGGTGTCAATTCTGTTTCCGGACGCCTGATTTTCCCTGTCATTGTGTTTATAATGGGCGGCTTTTCGGCTTTGGCCGCTAACTTTGCAGCCAGCCCCAAGATGCGGCAAGCACGCTGGTGGGGATGGCTTTCCGAAACACGCTGTGAATACATCCATGTACGCTCGGCTTCGCCATCCATGGCTACCACGGTTTCGGAAAGCCATCCCCACCAGCGCGCCCAAATGCTTTGATTCAACGCGAACACATTCAGAACGAACGGGAACCGATATGCGCAGCCATTATTGCGGTGGGATTAACGAATCTCACATCGATCAGGAAGTCACACTCTGCGGATGGGTACACCGCCGCCGTGACCACGGTGGGGTCATCTTTCTGGATCTGCGAGATCGGGATGGCATGTCTCAGGTTGTGGTCGATCCGGACACCCCTGAAAGTTTTGCTCTGGCGGAGAAAGTCCGCAGCGAATTTGTTATCAAGGTGACCGGCCGCGTTCGTCGTCGTCCGGCGGGTACCGAGAACAACAACATGCCCACCGGCCAGGTCGAGCTGTTGGGCAAAGAGCTGGTCATTCTGAACGCAGCCGCCACCCCGCCGTTCCCGCTGGATGAGCACGTCGATGTGGGTGAGGATGTTCGCCTGCGCTACCGGTTCGTAGATCTGCGTCGCCCGGAGATGATCAACCGTCTGCGGTTCCGCTCCCGTGTGACCAGCTACATCCGTAACTTCCTGGACAGCCGCGGATTCATGGATGTGGAAACCCCGATCCTGACCCGTGCCACCCCGGAAGGTGCCCGTGACTACCTGGTACCGAGCCGTACCCACGAAGGTTCCTTCTTCGCTCTGCCACAGTCGCCGCAGCTGTTCAAACAGTTGCTGATGGTGTCTGGTGTAGATCGCTACTACCAGATTGCCAAGTGTTTCCGCGATGAAGATCTGCGTGCCGATCGTCAGCCCGAGTTTACCCAGGTGGACATCGAGGCTTCTTTCATTGATGAAGAAACCCTGATGGGCCTGAACGAGGAAATGATTCGTTCCCTGTTCAAGGATGTGCTGGATGTTGAGCTGCCGGAGTTTCCGCGCATGCCGTATTCTGAAGCCATGCAGCGTTACGGCAGCGACAAGCCGGACCTTCGTATCCCTCTGGAACTTCAGGATGTGGGTGATCTGGTGGAAAGCGTGGACTTCAAGGTGTTCGCTGGTCCCGCCAAAGATCCGAAAGGCCGTGTCGCCGCCCTTCGCGTGCCCAAGGGTGCCGAGCTGACCCGTAAACAGATTGATGACTACACCAAGTTTGTTGGTATCTACGGTGCCAAGGGCCTGGCCTACATCAAGGTAAACGAACTGGCCAAGGGTGCCGAAGGCCTGCAGTCGCCAATCGTGAAATTCCTGGGTGACGACGTTGCGCTGGCCATCATGGAGCGCGTAGGTGCGGAAGATGGCGATATCGTCTTCTTCGGCGCTGATAAGGCTACCGTCGTGAATGAAGCCCTGGGCGCCCTGCGTATCAAGGTAGGACACGACCTCAATATGCTTACCTGCGAGTGGGCACCAATGTGGGTTGTAGACTTCCCGATGTTCGAGGAGCTGCCGGATGGCAATCTGACCGCCATTCACCACCCGTTCACGGCGCCGTCCTGCAGTCCGGAAGATCTGGCAGCAGACCCGGCGAACGCCTTGTCCCGTGCCTATGACATGGTTCTGAACGGTACCGAGCTGGGTGGTGGTTCCATCCGTATCCACGATGGCAAGATGCAGGAAGCCGTATTCCGCATCCTCGGCATTGGTGAGGAAGAAGCCCGCGCCAAGTTCGGCTTCCTGCTGGATGCACTGAAGTTCGGTTGCCCGCCGCACGGTGGCCTGGCCTTTGGCCTGGATCGCCTGGTGATGCTGATGACCGGTTCTTCGTCTATCCGCGATGTCATCGCCTTCCCGAAAACCCAGAGCGCCACCTGTCTGATGACCCAGGCGCCGGGCGAGGTTGATGAAAAGCAGCTGAAAGAACTGCACATTCGCCTGCGCCGCTCTGCCAAGGCCGTTGAAGGCAACAAGGCAGAAGACAAAGAGTAAGGGCACAATGCCGGAGGTGGTGCGCCACCTCCGGCCTGGCCAAACTCTCCCACTTCCGAGGGCAGACGGATGGCAATCATCCTGGGGGTAGACCCCGGCTCCCGAATCACTGGTTACGGTCTTATTCGTTCTGAAGGCCGGGTTCTTGAGTACCTCGACAGTGGCTGCATTCGCGTAGGTGAAAAGCCAATGGCGGAGAGGCTGCAGACCATTTTCCACAGTCTCGCCGTGCTGATTGGCGAATATCGCCCGGAGGAGTTCGCTATCGAGCAGGTGTTCATGGCGCGGAATCCGGACTCGGCCCTGAAGCTCGGTCAGGCGAGGGGAGCTGCAATCGTCAGTGCCGCCAACAGCGGCCTGGCGGTCCATGAGTATTCTGCCCGACAGGTGAAGCAGGCGGTGGTGGGTACTGGTGGAGCGGATAAATCCCAGGTGCAGCACATGGTGCAGGCGCTTCTGGGGCTGTCCCGAAAACCACAGGCGGATGCCGCCGATGCCCTGGCCATTGCCCTGTGCCATGCCCATATGAATCAGAGCGTATTACGTATGGCCAGGACCGGAGGTAAAGTCCGAAGCGGCCGTGTACGCCAACCATAAGCGGCGGTTTGCCGCGACAGGAGAGCCCGTTTGATTGGTCGAATCCGAGGAATGCTGATTGAAAAGTCTCCTGGGCAGGCGCTGGTGGAGTGTTCTGGCCTGGGTTACGAAATTGACATTCCCTACACCACGTTCTTTCATCTGCCCGAGACCGGGCAGGAAGTGATCCTTCATACCCATTTCGCCGTTCGTGAAGACGCCCAGAGCCTTTATGGTTTTGCCTCCCGTCTGGATCGAAATCTGTTCCGGCTGCTGATCAAGGTTAACGGTGTTGGGCCCAAGCTTGCGGTGGGTATTCTGTCGGGCCTGGATGCGGAACAATTCATTCGCTGTGTTGAGGCACGGGATGCGAATTCGCTGGTCAAACTGCCCGGTGTCGGCAAAAAAACGGCCGAGCGGCTGTTGATTGAAATGGCCGACAGGATAGGGCAGCTGGAAGGGCAGTTCGTCCCGTCCCAGCCCGATGTCCCGGCTGGAGCCGGGGCGGGTACGGCGAGCCTGGGTAGCCCTGACCCACGGGAGGAGGCTGAGGCCGCATTGATTGCGCTTGGCTACAAGCCCCAGGAGGCGGCCAAAGTGATCAGCAAGGTGGCCGGCCCGGATATGAACAGCGAAACGCTGATACGTCTGGCCCTGAAGAATATGATTCCCGCCGGGTAACAACCCGGCGTTTTTGTGTTGGCTATGGCCACAGAACCATGACACCAATGTGTATAGAGCGTAACGTGACTCACAAGCGCCCCTTTGTACAATTGGTGCAACCTGACTTACAGGGTGAGCCAGCGGGCATGTTGTTTATTCCCAGCAAGCGGATAATGCCATGATTGAATCGGACCGATTGATATCGGCCAAGGCCGGAGAATATGAGGAAGTGCATGATCGGGCCATCCGTCCGACGTTGCTTTCCGAGTATGTGGGCCAGCCTACGGTACGCGAACAGATGGAGATTTTTATCTCCGCTGCCCGGGGCCGCCAGGAAGCGCTGGACCATGTGTTGATTTTCGGCCCTCCCGGGCTTGGTAAGACCACCCTGGCCAACATCATTGCCAATGAGATGGGTGTCTCGATCAAGACCACGTCCGGCCCGGTACTGGAAAAGGCCGGAGATCTGGCTGCCATGCTCACCAATCTCGAGGAAGGCGACGTCCTGTTTATCGACGAGATCCATCGCCTGAGTGCGGCGGTGGAGGAAGTGCTCTATCCGGCCATGGAAGACTATCAGCTGGATATCATGATTGGTGAAGGGCCGGCTGCACGGTCTATCAAGCTCGATCTGCCGCCGTTTACGCTGGTTGGGGCAACCACTCGTGCTGGTCTGCTGACGTCGCCACTGAGAGACCGGTTCGGCATTGTCCAGCGCCTGGAGTTCTACAATCACCAGGACCTCACCCATATTATTACCCGTTCGGCCCGGCTGTCGTCGGTGGAAATCGACGAGGCTGGGGCGTTCGAGATTGCCCGCCGGTCCCGGGGAACCCCGAGGATTGCCAACCGGCTGCTGCGCCGGGTCAGGGATTTTGCCGAAGTGCGCTCCAATGGCCATATCACGGCGGATATTGCCGACCAGGCACTGAACATGCTGAAGGTGGACAGCCAGGGCTTCGACCACATGGACCGTCGCCTGTTGCTGGCCATGATCGAGAAATTTGATGGTGGCCCGGTGGGTGTGGAGAGTCTGGCGGCCGCAATCAGTGAGGAGCGGGGTACCATTGAGGACGTACTGGAGCCGTTCCTGATTCAGCAGGGGTACATGGTGCGTACACCGAGAGGGCGTATGGTAACGTCGAATGCCTACCAGCATTTCGGAGTGGTGCCGCCCAGATCCGGCCGGGAGGACGACCTGTTTGAGTGATCCCTCTGCCAGCTTTGAATTGCCGGTTCGGGTCTACATAGAAGATACAGATGCCGGTGGCATTGTTTTTCATGCCAAATACCTGCACTACATGGAGCGTGCCAGAACGGAGTGGGTCCGTAGCCAGGGTGTCGGGCTTCGTGCGGGGCTGGAGCACAACATCAGCTACGTGGTGCAAAAGATGAATCTGCACTTCCGGATGCCCGCGAAGCTGGATGATCAGTTGCTGGTTACGGCTGAGCTGAAAGCGGCATCTCGGGTCTGGATGGGCTTTCGGCAATGCGTGTATCGGGCGGATGATCGGCAGTTGCTGTGTGATGCAGACGTCCGTGTGGCCTGTGTTGCACTGGATACCGGTAAACCCCGGCGTCTTCCGGAAAATATGCAGGAAATTCTTAAGAATTTCGTATAATTTGTTGAAAGATTTACAAAACTACTTGGGAGTGAACAGTGGAAACGGAACTGTCAGTCTGGCATCTGATTGCGAATGCAGGGATTTTGGTGCAGTTGGTCATGCTCTTGCTGATGCTGGCATCGGTCGTCTCCTGGGCACTGATTTTCCAGCGCCTGCAGGTCTTCCGGAAAGCCCGTCAGGCTCAACTGGAATTTGAGGACCGGTTCTGGTCCGGAATGGATCTGGGCCAGCTCTACAAAGAAGTGAGTGCGGAGCCAACGCCGTTTTCTGGTATGGAGTCTGTTTTCCGGGCAGGGTTCAAAGAGTTCTCCCGCCTTCGTCAGCAGAGCCGAGATGCCGACGCCGTGATGGAAGGTACCCAAAGAGCCATGCGCGTGGCTTTTTCCCGGGAGCAGGAGCGCCTGGAAACCCATCTGCCGTTCCTGGCGACGGTCGGTTCCACCAGTCCCTACGTTGGCCTGTTCGGTACCGTGTGGGGCATCATGAACTCCTTCCGCGGGCTGGCCCAGGTGCAGCAAGCCACGCTGGCCACGGTGGCGCCGGGTATCTCTGAGGCGTTGATTGCCACGGCGATGGGCCTGTTCGCGGCCATCCCTGCGGTCATTGCCTATAACCGGTTCTCGGCCATGTCAGACGCCTTGCTGAAGAACTATGAAACCTTTGCGGAAGAGTTTTCCAGCATTCTGCATCGCCGGGTCCACAACAGCGATCAGGCCGCAGCATAAGTTGCCATCTGGCGGTAACAGGAGTATAGCGAGATGAAAGGTATGGGAATGATGCCTCAGCAACGGCGCAAGCCGATGTCTGAGATCAACGTAGTCCCCTACATCGATGTGATGCTGGTGCTTCTGGTGATCTTCATGGTGACGGCACCGATGCTCACCCAGGGCGTGAAGGTGGATCTGCCGGAGACAACCTCCGATCCGATTCAGCAGGACAAAGACGTGGAATCCATCACCGTATCTGTGGATAGCAATGGGGCCTACTACCTGGAAGTGGGTGACGACGCCAGCGAGCCGATGGCGCTGGACGAGGTGCGCAACCAGGTGGCAAAGATTCTGTCCCAACGGAGCAACGGTGAAGTGCTCGTCCGGGGCGATGAGTACGTGGACTACGGTGTGGTGGTGCGCCTGATGGCTGAGCTTCAGGCTGCCGGGGCCACCGGGATTGGCCTGATTACCGACGCGCCCAATGATAATCAGTAATTGGAAGATGGTGACATTTTGAAGGGCCACAAGCGGGACATCGTCAGTACCGGAAAAGCACCTCTGAAATCACCGGTGGCGGTCTCGGTAGGGCTGCACCTGCTGGTGTTCGGTATTGCTCTGGCCGGGTGGTCGTGGAATACGCCACCAGAACCGGAGCCCAGAAGTATTTCGGCCCGGCTGATCAGTCCTGAACCAAGGCCGACACCGGTGGTGGAAGAGCAGGACGAGGCGGATAAAGAGCAGGAGCGCAAGCAGGCACAGGCGCGCGAGCGGGAAGAAGCCGAACGCCAGCGCCAGGCTGAAGAAAAAGCCCGGCAGGAGGCGGAACGGAAGGCTCAGGAAGAAGCTCGCAGGCGCGAAGAAGAGCGTCGTCAGCAAGAGGCGCAGGCAAAGGAGCTGGCAGAGAAGCAAGCCAGAGAGCGTGAAGCGGCGCGCCAGAAAGCGGAAGCCGAAGCCAAAGAGCGGGAGCGGCAGAAAGCTGAGGAAGAGCGCAAGCGGCAAGAAGAAGCTAAGCGCCGGGCCGAGGAAGAAAAGCGCCGCCAGGAAGAACAGCGAAAGAAAGAAGAGGCTGAACGACAGCGCCGCGAAGAGGAAGCTCGCAAAGAGGCGGAGCGGAAACGTCTTGAGGCTGAGAGGCGCCTGCGTGAACAGCAGCTGGAAGCACTGGCGGATCAGGCCAGACAGGAGCGTGAAGCGGAAGCCCGCCGCCAGCAGGAAGCCGCGGCAGCACGTGCCAGAGAAGCACAGATGCTGAGCGAGAGTGAGAAATACCAGGCGTTGATTCGCGAGCGGTTAAGCCAGGCGTGGTATCCGCCGTCCTCGGCGACTGAAAACATGACGGCGAGGTTGCAGATCACACTGTTGCCCACCGGTGAACTGGCCAGTGTGAAGTTGGTCGGTAGCAGTGGCAACACTGCGTTTGATAACTCGGCCCTGAGTGCGGTCCGATCATTGAACCGCTATCCCATTCCGGATAATCGTGACACGTTTGAGCGTTATTTCCGCCAGTTCACGATTGAATTCAACCCGCAAAGACTGCGGTGAGGTTGATAATGTTTATGAAAAGCAGATCCCATTGCTCTGGTAGCTTTCTGAAGACACCGATTATTGCCTGCCTGGTGCTGTTTTTGGCGGCATCCCTGAGCGCCCGGGCGGAACTGTTGATCCGCATCACCGAAGGTGCGGGGTCGGCCATTCCGATTGCCGTCGTACCGTTCGCAGAGAGTGGCAGTATGCCCGCCGGGGACAAGGTGGGCAGTATCGTGCAGGCAGATCTGACCATGAGTGGTGAGTTTCGTCCGCTAGAACCATCAAAAATGCTGAGCCTTCCCTCTGAGCGCTCCGAGGTGTATTTCCGGGACTGGCGCATGCTGGGGCAGCGCTATGTGCTGGTGGGGCAACTGACCCGCAATGGTGATCGGATTCAGGCCCGCTACGAGTTGTTTGATGTTAACCAGGAGAAGCGGATTCTTGGTGAAACGGCGGCAGTTCCTGCCTCTAACCTGCGGTCGCTGGGCCACCACATCAGTGACCGGGTGTATGAAGCCATTACCGGGGCTCCCGGTGTATTCTCCACCAAGCTGGCTTACATCACCGTGTCTGGTGAGGGCGAGCAGACCCGTTACCGGCTTCAGGTCAGCGATGTGGATGGTAAGCGCTCCAAAGTCCGGCTGGAAAGCCGGGAGCCGATTCTGTCACCGGCCTGGTCGCCGGATGGCAAAAAGCTGGCCTACGTTTCCTTCGAGACTGGCAAACCGGTCATTTTTGTCCACGAACTGGCCACCGGTGAGCGCCAGAAGGTTGCGGACTTCCCGGGGCTGAACTCGGCACCGGCCTGGTCGGCCGATGGCCGTTCGCTGTTGATGACGCTTTCCCGTGACGGTAACGCCGAGATTTACCGAATGGACCTTGCCAGCCGCAATCTGACGCGGTTGACCGACCATTGGGCGATTGATACCGAAGCCGCATGGGACCATGCCGACCGGGGTATCTACTTTACCTCTGACCGTTCCGGCGGGCCGCAGATCTATCATATGGAACGTCCGGGTGCTGAACCGCGTCGAATTACCTTTGGCAGTCGCTACAACGCAAGGCCGCGACCGAGCCCCACGGGTGACTATGTCTATTACGTTCATCAGCGCGACAGTGCCTTCCATATCGCCAGAACCAATCTGGAGACCGGTGAAGAGACGGTTATCACCCGAACCGGTTCCGACGAATCACCCAGTGTGGCTCCCAATGGCAGGTTGCTGATCTACGCAACCCGTCAGAATGGGGAAGGCGTACTGACCGTGGTATCCGCAGACGGAGGTGCGGCGTATAGCCTGCCGGCCTCCGAGGGCGAAGTGCGGGAGCCGGCCTGGGGGCCGGTTACCCGCTGAAAATGCACTGAACGGAATTAATTCAACGAAGACCTGAAAAGAGGAAATAACGTGATGAAGATGTCTTTCTCTACAAAAGCGTTTGCCATGCTCCTGTCCGCCGGCCTGGTTGCTGGTTGT
Organism: Marinobacter sp. tcs-11; assembly: GCF_002049515.1. Classification (NCBI taxonomy): domain Bacteria; kingdom Pseudomonadati; phylum Pseudomonadota; class Gammaproteobacteria; order Pseudomonadales; family Marinobacteraceae; genus Marinobacter; species Marinobacter sp. tcs-11. Next base: position 321,992 of record NZ_LLYU01000002.1, read on the forward strand.
AGCTCCACCGGTGAGAACATGGAAGAGGGTGCCTACGGTTCTGACGTGGCCGCGATTGATCAGGATGGCGGTTCTACCGTTTACGGTGGTGCGGATGGCTCCGGCGTTTCCGCCTCCGAGCTGACTGATGACGAGCGTCGGGCCGCTCAGGAGCAAGCCGAGCAGGAAGCCCTGCGTGACATCACCACTTTCTACTTCGATTTCGATACCTCTGAAATCAAGCCGGACGCCCGTGACGTGCTGGTTGCCCACGCTCGCTACCTGGCGGACAACCCGCGTCAGCAGGTACGCCTGGAAGGTCATGCTGATGAGCGTGGTACCAAGGAATACAACCTGGCTTTGGGTGAGCGTCGCGCCAACGCTGTACAGCGCTTCCTGATCGTAAACGGCGCTTCCCGTGGCCAGATTGAAACCGTAAGCTATGGTGAAGAAAAGCCGGCCGTGCGTGGTTCCACTGAAAGTGCCTGGGCACAGAACCGTCGCGTAGAGCTGGTGTTCCAGTAAAACCGACCTAGACGGACGTATCCATGAGAAAACAGCTCATGGCGGCCGTGCTGATCCCGCTGGGCCTTGGCCTGGCGGGAGTCATCCATGCACAGTCGTCCACACCCGCATTCCAGAACAACAGTTCCGAGGCCCAGCGTAAGGCCGGCAACAACCAGGCCACGGCAGAGCTGTTCTACATGATTCAGCAACTGCAGCGCGAAGTGCGAGACCTGCGGGGCCAGGTTGAAGAACAGCAACACCAGATCAGTCGTCTGCAACAGCAGGGCAGGGACCGCTATGTGGATCTGGATCAGCGGATACTGGAGCTGTCCAAGGCCGTCGAGTCCGGGGCTAGTGCAGCCCAGCAGCCGACTGCAGCGGGGGCTTCAGCAGATAGTGGAAGACTGACGCCTGCCCGGGTGTATCGCTCGCCGGAACCGGAAGAGCAGAAAACCTATAACGACATTATCGACCTTATCCGTAACAAGAAAGACTACGACACGGCGATAACGCGCCTGTACGAGTTTGTGGATACCTATCCCGAGGGCGACCTCACCGTTAATGCCTATTACTGGCTTGGTGAAGTCTATCTGGCGAAACCCCAGCTGGAGCAGGCCCGTCAGGCTTTTACCATTGTTGCGACGCGCTATAGTGATCATCGCAAGGCACCGGACGCTGTGTACAAGCTGGGGGTGACCCTGGATCGTCTGGGCGAAAAAGATGAAGCTCGGCGCCGGATGACCTCCGTAGTTGAGCAGTACCCGAATTCAGGAGCGGCAGAGTTGGCGAAGAAGTATCTGGATTCCGCCCAGGGTTGATCGGTATCTGGTCAACCTGCACGGATCTTGATCGGTCATTGAAAAAAGTTGGTCGACCATGAAAAAAAGGGGTTGATCACCAAAAAAATATCAGTAATATGTGCGCCTCGTTTGGGTCGTTAGCTCAGTTGGTAGAGCAGTTGGCTTTTAACCAATTGGTCGAAGGTTCGAATCCTTCACGACCCACCAAATTCAGAGCGCGAGGTTTGTGCCACGCGTTCGCTGGATGAAAAGCCAGCACAGCCAGTTAGGGGTCGTTAGCTCAGTTGGTAGAGCAGTTGGCTTTTAACCAATTGGTCGAAGGTTCGAATCCTTCACGACCCACCAACAAGGCAAGCCGTCACTACGGGGTTTGCGGAAAAAAGAGCCGAAAGGCTCTTTTTTTTTGCCTGCAAGAACCCACCTATACCCACAGGACGGACGCTACCCTGCAACCTGGCATACCCACATTGCAGGATCATGAAACCAAAGGCAGAAGTGATATACTCTGGCCGTTAACGTCAATCAGAGAATAAGTGATGACTAAAGCGCAAGACCGCATTCTGGTTCAGGAACATCTCGCCCATCAGGCGGAGCCCAAGCCCCTGAGCGCCTCAGAGAAAGCTGATCTCGAGGCCAGGATCAAGGTGGCTCTGAAGGAGAAGGATGCCGTTCTGGTTGCGCATTATTACACCGACCCGGACATCCAGCGGCTGGCAGAAGAGACCGGTGGTTGTGTGGCGGATTCCCTGGAAATGGCGCGCTTCGGCAACCAGCACCCGGCCTCCACCGTGGTCGTTGCCGGCGTTCGTTTCATGGGAGAGACGGCAAAGATTCTGAATCCGGAGAAAAAGGTTCTGATGCCAACCCTGGAGGCGACCTGCTCGCTCGATGTTGGTTGCCCCGCAGATGAGTTTTCGGAGTTCTGTGATCAGCACCCGGATCGCACCGTCGTGGTTTATGCCAATACCTCGGCCGCGGTAAAGGCCCGGGCTGATTGGGTTGTTACCTCCAGTTGTGCCCAGGCCATTGTTGAGCATCTGGACGCCAAAGGCGAAAAAATCCTGTGGGCGCCGGACAAGCACCTGGGTGGCTATGTCCAGAAAACCACAGGCGCAGACGTTCTGTTGTGGGACGGGTCCTGTATCGTGCACGAAGAGTTCAAGTACCGTGGCCTGGAAGACCTCAGGGCCCTGTACCCGGATGCAGCGATCCTGGTGCACCCGGAGTCACCCGATGCGGTGGTACAGATGGCGGATGTGGTCGGTTCAACCTCGCAACTGATTCACGCGGTGCAAACGCTTCCGAACGAAGAGTTTATCGTTGCAACCGACAACGGCATTTTCTACAAGATGCAACAGCTGGCGCCCAACAAAACGTTGATTGAGGCGCCCACCGCGGGCAACGGCGCAACCTGCCGAAGCTGTGCCCATTGTCCCTGGATGGCCATGAACGGTCTGGAGAATCTGCTGCACGTGCTCGAGCATGGCGACCAGGAAGTGCATGTGGATGACGCGCTGCGAGAAGACGCGCTGCGCCCGCTGCGCCGCATGCTGGACTTTACCGCCAACATGAACCTCAAAGCTGCCGGCAACGCCTGAAGGTTCCGTGGTTATTCCTAACCGGCTTCGCGCGCCTGAAGCCGGTTGGTCAGCTCTCCAAGGCGCTCGCTGACCACCTGACGTTCGGCGGAGCCGGCCGGCAGTTTTTCTTGAGCCTGGCGCAATTGCCGCTGTGCTGATTTCAGATCGCCCATCAGTACGTCGTATTCCGCTCTCGCCCGGTGCACCCCGACAATATTCCGAGCCATACCTTCGGCTTCGGCCAGTCTCAACCATAGCTGCTCCTGGCTGGGCAGGCGGCGAGTCAGTTCCCTCAGGTAGTCGGCAGCGGCGGCCCCGTTACCATCGGCAATCTCTATGGCCGCCAGCGTGGAGGTTATTGGATAGTTGCCGGGATTGCGCGCCAGTGCCTCCTGCATAAGCGCTCTGGCGTCTTCATACCGTTTCTGGCTGATCAGTACCTCCGCCAGTGATACCTGGAACGTGATGCGCCCGGGGTTGGCTTTCAGTAATTCCCGCATTAACTGTTCGGCCTGTTCGTAGCGCCGGCTTTCCTGATAAGCCACCGCCAGACCATAGCGGATAGCATCGTTGCGCTGGGCGTCTTCCCGAGCCAGGTAGGCCTCGAAGGTTTCTATCGCCGTTTCCGGGGATTCGCTGTAGTGCACCTGCAGGCGACTGCGCACCAGGTGGTATTCCTGGCCATCCTGCACCCGGGTATCAGGGTATTGTTCGGCCCGGTTGCGGGTGTCGGCAACCCGGTTCTGGGTCAGGGGGTGAGTGGAAAGGTATTCCGGCAGGCGATTCCCCTGCAGGCGGTTCTGGCGCATCATGATTTCGAACATCTCGGGCATGCCTCTCGGGTCCATGCCGGCACTGGCCAGGATGTCCATGCCAACCCGGTCGGCTTCCTGTTCGTGGGAGCGGCTGTAGGCCAGCATGTTCTGCACCGCCATGGCCTGGGTGCCGGCGATGGCGGCAATGCCAATGTCTGACTGGGTAACCGCAGAAAGCACGATACCGGCGATCATGCCGGCCAGGGTTAACGGAGCGCTGGTTTCCTGTTGCTGCATTCGGCGAGCAAAATGGCGCTGGCTGAGGTGGGCCAGTTCGTGGGCCAGGACCGAGGCAAACTGTTGTTCGGTGGCGGCGTTCAGAAACAGGCCCCCATTGACGCCTACTACGCCGCCGGGCACGGCGAAAGCGTTGATGGCCGGGCTGTCAATCAGAACCAGTTTCAGGTCGCGGTTATCCAGCGGTGCGGACGGCACCAGACGATAAATGATCGCGCTCAGGTAGTCGTAGACCAGTGGGTCCTGAAGTTGCGGGGCTGAACGGCGAATGGAGGCCATAACCTGTTGGCCAATATCAGCTTCCATCTGTCCGGAGATCAGGCCGCCGCTACCGCCGATGCTTGGCAGGTCTGACGACTGCGCGCGTGTGGCCGGGCTGGTGACCGCCATGCTGAGGGCCAGAAAAACGATCAGGGCCCAGGGGGAGCGGTGTTGGCCTTCGTTCTGGTACTTCATATGTCTGAGGATGCCTCGAATTCGTGTTGCCCGTTTGACAAGGCGGCAGCCGGCAAGTTCTCCGGAGTATTACCAACTCTTGTGATGCAATAGAGTAACACCAGCGGCATAATGCCTGCCTGATTACTGTATGAAACGTAATGGTAAATGCTGATTATGGCTGACAGAACCCTGGATGCCAGCGGCCTGCGTTGTCCCATGCCGCTGCTGAAAACCAAGCTGGAGCTCAACTCCATGACGCCCGGGGAGGAATTGGTGGTTGTCGCCACGGATACCGGCTCACTGAGGGACATACCTGCCTGGCTGGCGTTGTCGGCCCATACGCTTGTCAGCCAATCGGAGAGTAATGGGGAATACCGTTTCGTGATAAAGTGCGGCGGTTAATTTCCGGAGTCATTCATGGTCAGAATTCTGCGCGGTCTAGCCCACAAGTATTTTTCAGACGAAGAAGCCGTCATCCTTTTTTTGCTGCTGGTGACAGGCACCGTCTTTATTATCTGGTTCGGGGCCATGCTGGCGCCGGCCATCGCTTCCCTGATTGTCGCGTTCATTCTGCAGGGCCTGGTGTCAAAACTGAACCGGATGGGTGTGCCTGAGCTGATCGCCGTAATTGGCGTGTTTGTCGTGTTCCTGGGCGTGCTGGTGGGTTTTATCTTCGGCTTGTTGCCGTTGATCTGGACCCAACTGAGTACCCTTGCCGGCGAAGCGCCACGGATCATCCGCGAGCTGCAGTCCTATCTTGAGGTTCTGCCGCAACAATATCCGCATCTGGTTTCTGCTGAATCTGTGAATACCATGTATCAGCAGATCTCGGCCGAAGTAGGGCACCTGACTCAATGGCTGGTGTCTTTCTCGCTCTCCAGCATTCCGGACCTTGTGGCCTTGCTGATCTACATGGTTCTGGTGCCTATCCTGGTCTTTTTCTTTCTGAAAGACCGTCGGGTCCTGGTGAACTCATTTGCCCGCCTGCTACCTCCGCAGCGACCAATGATGGTTCGCATCTGGCACGAGGTTAATCTGCAATGTGCCAACTACGTCCGTGGCAAGGCGGTGGAGATCCTGATAGTGGGTGGCGTCACCTATGTCGCCTTCAAGTTTCTCGGCATGCCCTATGCGGCATTGCTTTCCCTGTTGGTGGGGCTGAGCGTGGTGATTCCCTACATTGGCGCTGCGGTGGTCACCATTCCGGTGGCAGTGATCGGCCTGTTTGCGTTCGGCTGGGGCAGCCATTTTATCTGGGTCATGGTCATCTACGGCATTATTCAGGCGCTTGATGGCAATGTCCTGGTACCGATTCTGTTCTCGGAAGTGAACAACCTGCACCCGGTGGCGATTATTGTTGCCGTGTTGTTCTTTGGCGGAATCTGGGGCTTGTGGGGCGTGTTTTTTGCGATTCCACTGGCGACGATGCTGAAAGCGGTTTTCGCGGCCTGGCCGGTGAAGGAGTCGCCTCCGCCACCAGCCATTGCGGAATAGGGCGTTAAAGGGCCTTGACGGCTTCCAGCACCTCGTCGGCGTGCCCTTTGACCTTGACGCCGCGCCATTCCCTGCGCAGCACGCCTTCCTTGTCGATCAGGAAGGTGCTGCGTTCAATGCCAAGGTGCTCCTTGCCATAAAGCTTCTTGAGCTTGATGACGTCGAACAGCTTGCACAGGGATTCGTCCTTGTCGGAAATCAGGTGGAACGGAAAGCTGTATTTCGCCCGGAAGTTATCATGGGCTTTCAGGCCATCCCGCGAGACGCCGAATATCTCGGTGTCCTCGGCAGCGAAGGCTTCCATTCTGTCCCGGAAGTCCTGGCCCTCGGTGGTGCAGCCCGGTGTATTGTCTTTCGGATAGAAATAAATAACGATGTTCCGGCCTTTCAGGTCGCTCAGGCGAACGGTCTGATCGCCAGTGGCCTCAGCCTGAAATTCTGGCACGGGTTGATTCAATGCTACGGATGACATGACATCTCCTTTAATTCCCTTGTGTCAGTTCGAGCCCAACATTACCATATCGGTTTTATTCGGACGGAGCTTTTATGATTACGGGTAGCCTTGTCGCACTGGTCACGCCCATGCATCCAAACGGTGATATTCACTGGGAGGATCTGGACAAACTGGTGGACTTTCATATCGAAAACGGCACCCATGGCATTGTTGCTGTGGGCACCACTGGCGAATCCGCAACCCTGGATCCGGAGGAACACATCCGGACGATCGGGCATATCATAAAACGTGTGAACGGCCGGATTCCCGTTATTGCCGGTACCGGTGGTAACAGTACGCGCGAAGCCATTGAATTGACCACCGAAGCCCACAAACTCGGTGCCGATGCCTGTCTGCTCGTGGTGCCTTACTACAACAAGCCGACCCAGGAAGGCCTGTATCAGCACTTCAAGGCCATCGCGGAAGCGGTACCGGGCATGAACCAGATTCTCTACAACGTACCGGGCCGCACTGCCTGCGATATGTTGAACGAGACGGTGGTTCGCCTGGCCGATATCCCCAATATCGTTGGTATCAAGGATGCGACCGGGAACATTCCCCGTGGCGCCGAGCTGATCGAAGCCCTGGATGGACGCCTTGCGGTGTATTCCGGTGACGACGCCACAGCGGCGGATCTGATGCTGGCGGGCGCGAAAGGTAATGTTTCGGTAACGGCCAATGTTGCTCCGAAAGCCATGGCTGAGCTCTGTGAAGCGGCCATTGCGGGCAACGAAGACGAAACCCGCCGCTTGAATGAGCTTTTGATGCCGCTTAATCGCAAGCTGTTCCTGGAAGCCAACCCGATTCCGGTAAAATGGGCGCTGTACCGCATGGGCATGATCGGTGAGGGCATCCGTCTGCCACTGACGCCGCTCAGTGAAAAGTTCCACGGCGAGGTGGAAGACGCGCTCAAGGCCTCAGGTGTTCTCTGAGGCCACCGTTACCGTTAACCGGAGTAACCCGATGCAGGTTCCTGCAAGAGCCCGTAAGAAAACCGTTTTGTTCGTTCGACCTGTTTCGGCGCTGGTACTTGCCAGTGCCCTGGCCGGTTGCAGTTTCATAAATGATCGTTCCGAAGGCTATGTCAATGCGCCGGAAGGCGAGCCGATTCAGGTGCCAGATGGTCTCGACAGCTCCCGACTGAGTGAGACCATGCCGATACGGGCTATCAACACAGCTGATTCCCGCAATCTTTACCCGTCGTCGATTCCCCGTCCGCCAGATATGACATCCGAGATTCTGGATGAAAACTATGTAATTGAAGAGCTGGACGGCCGTATCTGGTTACTGGTCAATGAGGTGCCGGGCCGACTCTGGCCCGTGGTGAGTGCCTGGATGAATGAAAGCGGTCTGGGCATTGCCCATGACAGCCCGCAACTGGGGATTCTCCAGAGTGAACTGGCGAACTTCAGCAAGCGCAGCCGAACACTGCTGGGGCTCGCTGATAATCCGACCGCAACTGAACCCAAAGTGGTGATGCAGGCCCGTCTGGCACCTGGCATCCGTCGTAAAACCACTGAAATCCGCGTGCGTATTCTGGAGCTGGAGCAAGCCCCGGAAGAACTCATGCCCTGGGACAGTGACACCGGTGCCGATGCAACCTCCGAGCAACACCAGCGGGCGCTGCTGACGGAGCTGGGGGATTTCCTCAAACAGCGTGAGGATAACAAATCCTTCTCGCGGGCGGCCTCAGGCATGGTCTCCAAGCCATTGGTACGCTTGCAGTCTGAACAGGAAGAAGCGGTTGCCATTCGGGTAGAACTGGATTTCGGCCGCACCTGGGCAGAGGTCAATCGGTCCTTGGAGGAAATGGGGCTGCCGGTACTGGATCTGAACCGGAGCGAAGGCTGGTTGCAGGTGGATTTCCGCACGGAAGACGAACGCAGCCCGGGCTGGTTCTCGTGGTTCAGCGATGCCGAAAAGCCGGTTCACACCCACACAGTTCGAATTCAGCAGAGCGCGGACGCTATGAGCGTTACCGCCGAGCAGCAGGACAGCTACGGGGGTGAGCGCAGTTCAGCAGATCTGCTTACCCAACTCTTTGAACATCTGTATTGATTAACGGGGTGGCCGTGGCCACCGGCCGTTTGGAGAAAGTAATGGAAAAGCGCGAAGAGCTTTATGCCGGCAAGGCAAAATCGGTTTACCGCACGGACGATCCCGAGCGGTTTGTTCTGGTGTTCCGGGACGATACCTCGGCCTTTGACGGAGAGAAGAAAGAACAGCTGAACCGCAAGGGTATGGTGAACAACAAGTTCAATGCCTTCATCATGGAAAAGCTGGAAGCGGCCGGCGTACCTACCCACTTCGAAGGGCTGCTGTCTGATACCGAGTCCCTGGTCAAGAAGCTTGAGATGATCCCGGTTGAGTGTGTGGTGCGCAATGTGTCTGCGGGCAGCCTGTGCCGTCGCCTTGGCGTGGACGAGGGTCAGGAGCTGAACCCGCCCACCTTTGAGCTCTTTCTGAAAAACGATGCGCTGCACGATCCGATGGTGAACGAATCCCTGGCGGTCAGCTTCGGCTGGGCCAAGGCCGATGAGCTGGCCCGGATGAAAGAGCTGACCTATAAGGTCAACGACGTGCTGAAAAAACTGTTTGACGACGCCGGCATGCTGCTGGTGGACTATAAGCTGGAATTTGGCCGCAGTGGTGGTCAGATCGTTCTGGGTGACGAATTCAGCCCTGATGGCTGTCGTATCTGGGACAAGGAAACCCGCAAGAAAATGGACAAGGATCGCTTCCGCCAGGGCCTTGGCGAAGTGATTGAAACCTATGAAGAAGTCGGTCGTCGTCTCGGCATAAAGTTTGACTGACCGGCTAATACAACCACAAAAACGGGTGCGTTATGCGTAAACTGATGATTGTTGTAGGTGGCTCACTGGCTTTGGCCGCGCCGCTGGCCGATGCTGATGTACTAGGCGTTGGCGCCAACGTTAGCTATTGGGATTCCGATTTCTCCGGCGAAGTGGTCAACAAGGACTCGGCCGTTGATATTGAAAAGGATCTCAACCTCGACAGCGACAGCAACGCGAACTTCACAGCGTTTTTCGAACATCCGATTCCGGTGCTGCCGAACGTACGGTTGAATTACACCAGTATTTCCCAGAGTGGGCGTGGTGAGATCGGGCTGGAAGCATTTGATGGAATTCTGCCAGGAGCTCCGGTTCGTTCGGATCTGGATATCGACCAACTGGATGTCACCCTGTACTACGAAGTACTTGATAACTGGGTGAATCTTGATCTGGGCCTGACTGCCAGAAATTTTGATGGTGAGCTGGTTTTGCGGGACGTGAATGATATTGCCAACGTTAGTAAAACCTCCGTCGACGCTGTCGTCCCCATGGGCTACCTCGCTGCCCGTTTCGACCTGCCGTTCACCGGCGTGTCCGTAGGTGCTGAGGGCAACATCATCAGCTACAGCGGCGACTCCCTGCACGACTTCAACGCTTATGGCCAGTACGAATTCGCCATGCTGCAGCTGAGGGCCGGTTACCGCCAGATGTCTATCGACTATGAAGACGATGATGACAAACTGGATGTGGAAATGTCCGGACCCTTTGCCAGTGTTGGCGTGGCGTTCTGACCAGGACAGTAAAAGGCGCCTTCGGGCGCCATTTTTCATGGAGAACAGATCTTGAAAATCCTCGTTACGGGAACCGCCGGCTTTATCGGCTCGCATCTTGCTCACCGTTTGCTCGATCGTGGCGATGAAGTGATTGGTGTGGACAACGTCAACGATTATTACGACGTCAATCTCAAGGAAGCACGCCTGGCCCAGCTGCTGAACAAGCCCGGTTTCACGGAAGTACGCCAGGACGTGGCCGACCGCGAGGCCATGGAAGCGGTTTTTCGTGAACACAAGCCCGAGCGGGTAGTGCACCTGGCGGCCCAGGCTGGAGTCCGGTATTCCCTGGAAAACCCTCATGCCTATGTGGATGCCAATCTGGTCGGGTTAATGAACATCCTTGAGGGTTGCCGCCATAACGAGGTCAAGCACCTGGTGTATGCCTCCAGCAGCTCCGTGTATGGGGCTAATGAGACCATGCCATTCTCCGTGCACGATAACGTGGATCACCCACTGAGCCTGTACGCGGCGTCCAAGAAAGCCAACGAGCTGATGGCCCATACTTACAGCCATCTGTACAACCTGCCCACCACCGGGCTGCGCTTCTTTACCGTTTACGGCCCCTGGGGCCGGCCGGATATGGCGCTGTTCATCTTTACCAAAAAGATACTGGCCGGTGAGCCCATCGACGTGTTCAATCACGGCCATCACAAGCGGGACTTCACCTACATCGACGATATCGTCGAAGGCGTTATCCGTACCCTGGACAACGTAGCCCAGCCGAACGAAGACTGGAGCGGTGCCCAGCCGGACCCGGGTACGAGCAAAGCGCCTTACCGCATCTACAACATCGGCAGTAATAACCCGGTGGAGTTGTCCCGTTTTATCGAGATTATTGAAGAGCGGGTGGGCAAAAAAGCCGAGAAGAATCTGCTTCCGTTGCAACCGGGTGACGTGCCGGCCACCTACGCCAATGTCGATGACCTGATCAACGATGTGGGGTACAAGCCGTCTACTGCGGTGGAAGAGGGCATTGCTAACTTCGTGGACTGGTATCGGGATTTTTACAAGGTATGATTTTGCCTGCTTGATCATTGCCGCAGTATTCGGCCCGCGCCGGTGCTGCTTAAGATAGTAAAAGGCCAGCGAGATCGCTGGCCTTTTTGCTCAACGGTACCTTGGAGGTTAGGCAGTGGCGGCCTTCCGGCGAGCTCGAAGTCCCAGGCCAAACAGGCCAAGGCCGATGAGGGCCAATGAGGACGGTTCCGGCACCGATGCAGACGGTTGGCACGCTGGGTCCGTCGGATTGAGCTGACAGAAGTCCAGGGTTTCCTGAAGCTTTTTATTGGCGAAGTCTGTAACGAAGTTCTGCACGATGGTCTGGTCCGTGGTATTGAACAGATTCAAGTCAAATACCGTTCCGCCATGATCGGAGATCAACTGTTGATAGGATGCGATTGTGCTGTTGTTTCTCAGAACGCCGTTGTAGAGCGCGTTATTGCTAGTCAGTAGTCCGTCAAGAACGCTTTCAGAAACCGCCTGGCCTCCTACAGATCCACGCCTGATGAAATCGCCATTGGAAGGCTCGTCGGTCAGTATAATGATGTTCTTAACCGCGTTGTTGCGGAAGGAGAACAGGCTGGATTGGCCATCTAAACCGTTGAGCGCGAATGCGGTAGCGGTATAGCCCGGCTCCGAGGCGCCATTAGTTACCAGCCCTTGCGCCGCGGTTGAGAAATTTGTGGCATCGGTGAAGTCCGTAATCAACCTTGGAGCGGGAGAGCCGCTTCCATACCCTACCAACCCGTACTGGGCATTGACCTGGCCCGTGCCAGTCAGAATGCTGGCAAACAGTCCGATGTTAGTCCGTAGGTTTGCCTGAACATTACCCATGGAGCCGGATTCATCCACAACAAATACGATATCGCTAAGAATGGGGGCGGCGTGCGCAGGCGATACTGCGACGGCAGTCCCCAGAATAAGGCCGGAGAAAAACTTCTTGAGATTCATGGTTCACCTCATCCAGGTTGAGTCGTTTCTATGGGATCCATTCCGTACTGCTCAATCGGTGGATACCGGGTTGTAGCCCATGTTGGCTAAAATAATCTAGGCAAAAGGTGAGCCATAATTTTCATTTAGACGAATAATGCCTATAAGTCAAAATGTTACAAAGGCTTGGTGGTTGCGGACATAGCCGGCGGCGAGCTGGAGTGTATCAAAAGCTGACATTTGTGAGGGTGGGCGTCAGGGATAGCTAACAGGTTGGAGGTCTATACAGAGATTTTAACTACTTTGCCTAACATGGGGCATTTGAACTCCAGGTAGATGGCCTCTAGTTCAAGCACGGTTGACCGAGCGCCTCCATACAGCCGATCCCCGACAATCGGGTGCCCCAGGCCGGCCAGGTGTCGACGGATCTGGTGTTTACGGCCGGTTTCGATTCGTACCTGCACGTCCGTTGTGTCTGATTCCTCATCCCGGCCCAGTGTCGTCACGCGGCTGATTGAGTCCTTGCCATCCAGTGGCGTGTCGAGGCGAAGATCATCCGCCATCAGGTTGCCGGCGACCCGCGCCCGGTAGATCTTGGTCATGGCGCGCCCGGCAAACAATTCTGAAAGGGCCGCCGCGGCCTTGCCATCATGGGCAATCAACATCAGGCCCGCAGCGTCAGCGTCCAGGCGGTGTACCAGAAAGCAGGGTGTGTTCAGTTTAATTTCTGCCAGGCGCAGCAAGCTGCAGTGGTCGCCCCATTGAGACCCTTGTGATAACAGCCCGTGGGGTTTGAACCAGATACTGTAACGACCTTTGTTCTCCAGCAGCGTCGGTGTTTCCGGCTTGCGCGCCAGCACCTGATCATCGTAGAAAAGCTGAATACGGGTACCGGGTTTCAGTTCCCGCTTGGCCTTGCGTAAACGCACGTGTTTTCCCTTCTGTGTCCACCAGCACGCGCCTTTGGCCATGGCATCCTTGATGCGCTGCTTGGGCAGGCCCGAGGCGTCTGCAAGCGCATCCACAGCCGTCGTGCTCTGGTCTACGGTGACATCAAACTGTTTGCGCATCGGCGTTTTTATCCGGAAGGAGAAGATCCAAGATGATTGCCGGCAATAATACGGAGCGGGGAAAGTGTCGACAAGGCGCTTGTACCTCAAGGCACATTGATGACAGAAAGCGCTGAGGGTGTACACTGAGTAAAAGCCACCTCAAGGAGTTATCGACATGCCAATGATTGGCTGGCTGTTTATATTCGCCGCCTTCGCGATGATTGTCGGAAGCCTGCTTTTACTGCGAGATGGGGCAAATATGAAAATCCCCAAAGAAAAGCTTGAGAAGATTCGTCAGCGCAAAGCGGAACAGGAGGCAAAGGATAAAAAAGACGGGGATAGCTGGTAGCGCCAGAACCATGAACCAGTTCCAACTTTCCAGCTTAGATGATGGTCAACGAAAACTCCCGGACACAAAAAAAGCCGCCCAGCAAAGCTGTAAGCGACTTCTTCTGCAGGATTGGTAGGACCACGCGGATTCGAACCGCGGACCTCTACCATGTCAAGGTAGCGCTCTAACCAACTGAGCTATGGTCCTGTCCTGCAACGGGGTGGAAATATACGGATTTCGGGTGCCCTGGTCAACCTCTTTGCGGGGGATTTTTCGCTTTCATCAGGGCCTTGATGGCGCGGCTCAGGGCGTTCCAGCGATTGACCAGAAGCGCGGCAAAAATCAGCGCGCAGCCGGCTATTTGCAGCAGGGTCATGGTCTCGCCGAACCAGGCAACCGCGAAGACAGCAACCCACACCGGTTCCAGTACCAGTATCACTACACCGTGGCTGTTCACCGACAGGCTCTGGGCATAGGTCTGCAACAGAAAACGTCCAGCTGTGGCAATCAAGGCACTGGCCAGTACCCAGACATAGAGCATGGGTTCGGGGTTGGTCAGTGTGTGAGTCCAACGCTCGCTGATGGCGGACTCCGCCAGGGTCACGGTCCCAACGGTAAGCAGGGCAATGGCCGTCAGCGGCAGTGCCGGTACTTTCTTTTTCTCCACCGATTTGCCTTGCTTGTCGACCACGATGCGTTGGTTGGCGGCGCGGGTATTGAGCGTGAAGTACAGGGCAAAGATGGTTGCCGCCAGAACGAAATAGAGCTGCCCCGGGTCTGGCCTGAAGCCGTTTTCGAGGGACAAAAGCGCCAGACCGGCCACCGCAATCGGTATCGCCAGCCAGGTGCTCAAAGGCTGCTGTTCGCCAAATACTGTGCGGGCAATGATCGGGACAATTACCACGCCCAGGCTGGTCAGAAACGCGCCCTCGCCCATGCTGTCGGTGTGATACAGCCCCATGATCCAGCAGGTCATGGCAATGCCGAACACAAAGCCCACGCCCAGGCTTCGGAGTATCTGGTCCCGGCTAAGCCTCAACAGTGAGGGCAGGGCCAGCAGAGCGAGAAAGGCGCCGGCAATCAGAAAGCGAGCCGCCATGAACATCAGGGGAGGCATCATTAAAACCGCCTCTTTAGACAGCATCCAGCCAATCGCCGCCAGCAGGGTAACGAGTACCAGGTAAAGATCGGATTTGTGGGCGTCAGACATGATTGAACCGGCATCAACAAAAATCAGAGGGCTCAATCTATAGTTTGCGAATTAAAAAAGATAGCAGCGAAAACCGAGGGAGTGGCTCATCCCTGAGCCATTGTAACAACGATCGATCAGTTGTTGAGTGTGGTGTATACAAGATTGGACAGACTGGTCTGGCTGGAGTTCGGCACTTCAATGTACTGGTCGCCAGAGCCCCAGAACTGCCACCACGCACGCTGATTGTAGGTGCGGCTGGCAAAGTCCACACGCAGGCCGTTCAGAGTGGTGTTGTTCACCACGGGGACAGCGGTGTTGCCGGTCTGGGTATTGATCACGTCGCCATGGTTGGCGCCCTCGCTCATAAGCACCGGGTAGTGGTTGTAATACAACCCGGACGGGCCGTTCTGTCCGCTGACTTTACCGGCCAGGCTGATGCTGTTGGAGCAGGAATCAATGCCGCTGGCACTGGTTGCTCCGCAGGCTGAATGGGTGGGAACCACGCCATCGTCGGTGCCATCAATAAAGGGTTTGGTGATGCCGCCGTAGGATGAGCCACCGCCAACGAACCGCAGGCGCGGAATGCTGTTGGGGCTGACGGCCAGGTTGCGGGCAACGTTGGTCTGCAGGTCGTTGACCACACCCAGATTATCCGGCTCCGGGTCAATGCCGGTAAAGGCTTTGACCGCCTGTTTCACCGGCCAGTTGTACCAGCTGTCGTTGTAGGCAATGCTCACGGCCAGGTCGGCCAGTTCCGTGCCACCACCGGCACCGGCCATGTCCAGTACTGCCAGGATTTTCAGCGGTTGCAGGCCTTCCGATTGCAGCCAGCGCGCCTGGTTTTCCAGCAGATGGCGGGTTACCAGATCGCCGGTGGAATGGGTAACAACAACGCAGTAGTCATTACACAGCCCTTGCTGACTGATCTGCCGCAGTTGCTGAAAAGCCTGCTGGGCGATCTGACCTTCTACCCGGCCATTGCTGGCCCAGTCGATACGGGCTTCGGCCCGGTTCAGCCAGTATTCCCGCCAGTTATCTTCGCCGGCCTGCTGGACTTCCTGGAAGTTGGCCGGTGGATTGGACAGATCATCCATCATGAAGCCGTGAACCAGAATCACATTGTGGCCGGCCAACTGCGCACTTGCGCCAGTGGCAAACAGGCCGCCAGCCAGCGCTGTCGCAAGGGCGGTTTTCGTCAGGCATCCTCTTCTTTTCATTGTCATTGGTTGCTCCGTTTCTTTCCGATTTATTGTTGTGGTGTTATCAGAACTTGTCCGCCAGTTGCCGCAGCAGGGCAGCACGTTGTTCTGATTCGGGATTCATCGCCGGCTGGTCTCGGAGGCCGTCCAGATCCGGCGGTGAAAATTCATAGCCTTCCTCGGGGCCGAAGGCGTAATCGGTCCGGTCGCCCGGGGTGGCGGGTAAACGGCGTATCTGCAAATGCCGTAGTTGCAGGGGCCCCTGAATGTCGCGATTGGCTAACACGCTGCCATGGGCTTTCAGGCGAATGACGGCCGAGCTGCTGCCCAGAGACGTTTCCTGTTGCAATTGGGCCAGCGGGGTTTCGCCACTGTAGAGCTGGGCAGAGAGGGCGTAATAGCCGGATTGCTCCGGATCGAAGCGCACAGGGATGACCAGGTCGTTCCCAGACACATAGGCAGTCTCCAGACCCTCGAAGCTGCCCAGATCGGGTTCAATGGTCAGTGAAGACACATGTCGAACGGGCTTGCCGTCTACCCGGGCCTCCACAATCAATCGGTACTCGCCGGGGGGATGATCGGAACTGACGGCGCCCTGGAAATAACCGGGGTCTGCATTCTCCAGCTCGGCAGAGGCTACCCGGTCCCGCTCTACGGCGGTCTCCAGGGTGGCGGACAGAGACTGGCCGAACACCTGGCGACCTTTCAGGGACGCTACCACCAGAATCGGCTCACCCTGGCTGAAGCGGAATTTGTCCAGCGTCACTACAAATCTGCCATCGCCCTCCAGCGGAAGCACGACCGGGTGGTAGCGGTTACCCTGGTAAGCCTCTGCCTGAGCTTTGGTCAGCGGCACCGAATAGTCCGGGTACCGAATGGTCTGTTGGTATTCGTCTGCGACACTTGCCAGCATGAACCCCAATGCGTTATCGGAGGGTGGTTTGGAAACAGGCGCGGCAGGTTTGGCCTCGGCGGCCGACTCCTGACTGGAAACCGTTTCCGGAACGGAAGTGGTGGTGTCTTGCTGAAGGCCCCGGAAGCTGCCCTCGTTCTCGGCAGAGAGCAGCCACACGGTGCCGGCCACACCGGCGGTGATGGCCAGGGTTAGGCTTAATGCCCGGTACGGCATTGTCAGACCCCGTTATTGTTATTGAAGGCTTGGTTAACTTTTAACCATAGGATCGGATTGTCTTAAACGGCAAAAAATTAGGCCGGAATAGCAGAGGTTTTGTGTCGTTTTGCGAGACGGTTCTCAAACTCAGAACCAGCCACTGTCTTTGATGGCCTCAAAGCCGAAGCGCAGCCGCACCTCATCTCCCACCAGTCCGTTTTCCAGGCCGTAGGTCATGCCCCAATCGCTGCGGTTGATGACAGCCTCTGCGCTGATGCCCAGGGTGTAGTCCTCATGACCGATGGGATACTCCGCCGCTTTGTTGAGGGTAACGTTCACGTAGACCGGCCGGGTCTGCCCCAGCAAGGTCAGGTCACCGGTCACTATGCCGGTATTGTCCCCGGTTTTTTCAAAGTCACTCACTACGAAGGTAATGTCCGGGTGTTTGCTGGCGTCCAGAAAATCGGGCTTGCGGAGGTGGTCGTCCCGTTTATCGTGGTTGGTAAAGACACTGCTGGCTTTGAAAACCAGCTTCCCGGAATTCAGTTCTCCGGTTTCTTCGTTGTATTCAAACTGACCTTCAATATCCCGGAACATGCCCATCACCGGGGCGTAGCCGATGTGCATGATTTCAAAGCTCATGGAGAAGTGCTCTTCGTCCACTTCGAACTTCGCCGGCTCTGCATAGACACTCGTAGCCATCGTCAGCAGAATCGAGGTTGCCAGTGCTTCAGGAAATGACAGTTTCATGATTTTGTCTCCTTTGGAAGAGCCAGCGCACGTCCAGAAAAAAGGACCAGGCAAGTAATACCAGAGCGAGCCCGAGTGTTACGCTGGCAAACAGTGCAGGGGTAATGGGAACAACAGCTACCATCAGAGTGACCACCTGCCAGACACAGATGGTCTTCCGTCGGAAGCTGTCTGGCAGCGGGTTATTCAGCCAGGGCAACGGCCAACCGGCCAATATGAACAGATAGCGCATCAGACCCAGGGCAAGTACCCAGCTACCGGCTTTCTCCAGAGCCAGTGTGGCAACGCACAGCCCGAGGATAAAGAGCGCGTCCAGCTCCATATCGAAACGGGCACCGAAGGCGCTATGGCTTCCTGTTGCCCGGGCGATTTTGCCGTCGACACCGTCCAACAACAGGGCGATCAGGCTGATAACCGCATAACTCCAGAGCGCGGGTGAAGTTGCTGAAGATGAGTGGTCGCCGAGGAACGGAGCCCAGCCAACCAGCGCCAGCACCAGAACCGAGCGCAGCAGCGTGGCGCGGTTGGCCCAGCCGAAGTCGGCCCTCCACCGCCAGTGCCGGAGGATAAGGACACTTTGCCCGAGATAGAACGCAAAGGTGATTAGCCAGAAGCCGGTTGGCAGACCAAAGGCTTTGGCCAGAAAAAACGAAACGCCAGCCAGGCCCAGCATTCCCAGGATCAGATCACTGATGGGGCTGAAACTTCCTTTCATTGAGGTGCTGGTGGAATCCATACGCCATTGCGTCCGTATAGCCTGTGAGTGGCGTTCGCAAGCTCCCATTCTATGACTATAGTTTGGAGAGACTGCTTTTGCGTACGCGGCCATTCATAAAATGGACTATTCATGGACGTTGAGAACAACACTGCCTTTTGGATTACCGGGTATCAGGAGGCCAGGTTAGGGCCAGTGCCCGAGCCGACATTTCCCGCTTCTGAAACACCGTATGTGATCGTTCGTTCCCGCTATTCCGGCATCAGCCGGGGGACGGAATCCCTCGTCTACAACAACCAGGTTCCTGAAAACGAATATCAGCGAATGCGGGCACCGTTTCAGGAAGGTGACTTTCCGTTCCCGGTGAAATACGGCTATGCCAGTGTAGGAGAGGTTGTGGACGGGCCGGAAGCCCTGCTGGGGCAGAACGTATTTTGCCTCCACCCTCACCAGCAGCGATACGCGGTGCCCGCATCCGCAGTTCTGCCTTTGCCAGCCCAGGTTCCAGCTGAGAGAGCAGTGCTGGCAGCCAATATGGAGACCGCCATCAACGGCGTCTGGGACGGGCAGCCTGCCATTGGTGACAGAGTCGCGGTGATCGGCCTGGGCGTAGTGGGCTTGTTGGTGGCCTGGCTGGTCAATCGCATTCCCGGCGTGGAATTGATTGCGGTTGATACCAATGAAGGGCGAAGATCGGTGGCTCAAGCACTTGGCGTACCGTTCACAACCGAGCCGGATATCCAGGACTGTGACCTGGTTTTTCATGCCTCAGGGCACCCCTCGGGATTGGCCAAAGCCTTGGCGCTGGCGGGGTCGGATGCCCGTGTGGTTGAATTGAGCTGGTATGGCGACACGCCTGTTTCCGTGCCGCTGGGCCACGCGTTTCACCCGAACCGGCTGACTCTGAAATCAAGCCAGGTGGGGCAGCTATCGCCGGAGCGGAGGCCGCGCTGGAACCATCGCCGCCGCCTGAAGCTGGCGCTTTCCCTGCTGTCAGAGCCGGTTCTGGATGCGCTGATCAGTGGAGAGTCGAGCTTTGACCAGCTTCCGCAAGTCGCCAGAGATATCCTGATGCCGGGCGCCGATGCGCTTTGCCACCGAATCGTTTACTAACCAGGGAGAGACCATGTTCAGCCTGACCGTTCGTGATCACATGATGATCGCCCACAGCTTTAACGGTGAGATTTTCGGGCCTGCCCAGGGCGTTCACGGGGCAACCTATGTGGTAGATGTTACTTTCGAGCGCCACGTACTCGACAACAACGACCTGATTGTCGACATCGGGCAGGCTTCGGTGTTGCTCAAGGACGTGTTGTCGGAATTCAACATGAAGAACCTGGATGATATTCCCCAGTTTGCGGGACGAAACACCACCACGGAGTTCATGGCCAAGGTGGTGTTCGACCGCATGGCGGCGGCCATTCACGTCGGGCGCCTGGGCGAGGATGGCAAGGGCGTGGTCAGCCTGAAAGTGACCCTCAGCGAGTCGCATATCGCGTGGGCCAGCTACCATGCCGGCATCTGAACTCTGGTTCGTGGTGCCGGGAGACCCTGGCCAGAACACCGGCGGTTACCGTTATGTTCGGCGCCTGGTTTCGGCGTTGGCCAAGGCGGGCATTCCGGTACAGTTAACCGGCCTGGAAGGGACGTTTCCCCAACCGGATGACATTGCCCGGCAGTCGCTGGATCGGTTCCTTGCGGGCTTGCCAGACGGAACCCGGGTCGTGCTGGATGGCCTGGCCATGGGCGGCCTGCCTGAGGTTTTACAGCGACACCAGAGGCGCCTGAACCTGATGGCGCTGGTGCATCACCCGCTGGCGGATGAGAACGGCCTGAGCGAGCAGGAGCAGGCCTGGTTCAAGCACTCGGAAACGACGGCATTGGCCTGTGTTGGCGCCGTATTCACCACCAGCTATTACACCGCGGAACGGCTGCTGGCATTCGGAGTGACGCCGGCGCGAGTGACCACCGCCTTGCCCGCCGTCGACGACGCTTTTTTTCAGCAAGCGCCCCTGATTAACCGGCGTGATGCCACCAGGGCGATTCATCTGTTGTGTGTGGGTCATCTGTCACCCCGAAAAGCGCAGCATCAGCTGATTCAGGCGCTTGCTCAACTCACGCAACTGAACTGGCGCCTGACACTGGTTGGCAGTGCGGAGCGAGCCACGGATTATGCCTCGGGTGTTCGTGCCCTGGTCCGAGAATCCGGTCTGGAAAGCCGTGTTGAGTTTGCTGGCGAGTTGGAAGAAGCAGATGTGCTGACGGCTTATCAGCAAGCCGATCTGTTTGTGTTTCCCTCGCTTTACGAAGGCTATGGCATGGTCATCGATGAAGCTCTCGCAGCCGGGCTGCCCGTGTTGAGTTCCAACGGCGGCGCGCTGGTTTCGACTGGCGCCAAACCAGGCGTTGCGTTGTATGAAGCGGGCAATGTAGCGGCTCTGGCCACCAAATTGACCCGGCTGCTTGCCGAACCGGACGCCCTTGAGACACTGGTCGCGGGCGCCATGCAGGCCCGGTGCGAGATCCGTCGCTGGTCTGAAACCGCGCAAGATTTCCTTTCCGGCCTGGAAAAGGGCAGGCCGCGTAACCCGGTTCAATTTGCCGCGGATTGGCTGGAAGCAAGGGAGCCCGCCGATCACCAGGCCCGTGATGCGGGGCTGACGGCCCGGCTCGCCGAATGGCTTACCGAACGATATGACTGCCGGGCGTCAGGTAGTGAACCGGGCGCGCCTCTTCACTTTGTGGATCTGGGCACCGGGCGAGGCTCCAATCCCGTCTACCTTTGCCCGAGACTACCGGTACCCCAGCGTTGGACGCTGGTTGAGCCGGACCAAACCCTGGCCGGGATCGCCCTTCAGCGGGTTGAAAAACTGGATGCACCGGCTGTGCTGGAAACAATGGTCTTGACGAAAGATAACCTCAGTACGGCGTTGCCCGAAAACGCGGACCTGGTGACGTCTTCGGCCTTGATCGACCTGGTTTCCGAACCCTGGTTGAGCGCCTTGTCTGCAGCGGTGGCCAAACGTCAGGCGGCATTGTTGGTCGTCATCACTTACAGCGGATTATTTGCTCTGGAACCTGCTCATCCCTTCGATGACGAACTGCGCGCTCTGGTCAATGCTCATCAACACCGGGAGAAGGGCAGCGGTGCCGCGCTCGGCCCGGACGCCACGCCCTGTTTGAGTCGTTTAATGTCCGGCAAGGGCTACGAAATCCAGACGGCAGATAGCCCTTGGGTATTGACGGGTGAACAGGCAAACCTCGCCGCCATGTTGCTTGAGGGCTGGGCTGAGGCGGCCACAGAACAGCAGCCGGAACAGGCGAACGCCATCCAATCCTGGCTTGAAACCCGGCGGCAACAGCTGGATGCCGACGCCCTCGCCATCACCGTGAGCCATTCGGATCTGCTGGCATGGCCGAAGCAGGCCTGAACCCGGAGAGGCCGGTCCCCGGCTTTGGCCGAGGAGTGTTTCGCTGGTGTGTCACCCTGCTGCTCCTGGGGATTGTCCTTGTTTTCGTCGACATCGATAGGCTCGCCCAGAGACTGGCGATGGTTTCGCCGACGATCATCCTTGCGGTATTGGTGGTCTCGCTGATTCAGATCGCACTGTCGGCCTGGCGCTGGCGGTATACCGCGAACCGGCTCGGTGTAGCCATGGATTTTGGCTTTGCCTTTCGGGAGTATTACCTGGCCGGGTTTCTGAATCAGGTGCTTCCCGGGGGCGTGATGGGGGACGTAAATCGAGCCTGGCGCCACAGCCGTTCGGCGAAGCGTTTGCAGCAACTGGCGATTGTCCATGCGGTTGTGCTGGAGCGCCTGTCAGGCCAGTTGGTGCTGGTACCGGTTGTACTGATTGCGGTGTCCGGGCTTTGGTGGACCGGGCAGTTAAATAGCCAGTTCGGTGACGCAGGCGTATCCCTGAACCTGGGCTATTGGCTGGTTCTGCCCGCGTTGACCGTGCTCGGGGTGTTGCTGGTCTCTATGACTGGGTTCGGGGCCCGGTTCAGGCGTTATGTCCGACGATTACGGGGGGATGTGCGTCGGGCTTTTCTGGGTTGGCGGAATGCCCTGGTGCAGGTTGGTACCTCGTTTCTGGTTTTCCTGACCTACATGGCGGTGTTCATGTTGATGGCCACGGGCATGGGCTTGTTTGCCGACGGCACACCCTGGCTGTTGGTCGTGGCCCTGTGCCCGCTACTGTTACTGGCCATGGTGGTCCCGTTAACGGTGTCTGGTTGGGGCGTCAGAGAGGGCGTGGCGGCCATTCTATGGCCATTGGTGGGGCTGCCGGCAGAGCAGGGCGTGGCGCTGAGTGTTGGCTATGGTGCGGCGGTGTTTCTGGTGAGTCTGCCGGGTGCCCTGGCGCTGCTGTTCCGCCGGTAATCAGGGTTTGGCGGTGTCGAATGCCAGATCAAAAAGCATATCGCTACCAAGATTCACCAACTGGGCTTTTGGGCGAAGCGCCTCATCCAGCTGGTCAATCTCCGGCAGGGAGAACGCAGGCCGGCCGCTGCCGATGATCATGGGGGCAACCATCACGTGTAAGCGGTCCAGTAATCCCGCCTTCAGGAAGGACGAGACGGTAACGCCTCCGCCCTCGATAAAAATCTTGCGAAGTCCAAAATCCTGTAACACCTGCAGGATACGTTCGGGAGAAGCAGGGGCTTCGTTTTCTGCGGAGCCCAGGCAAGGCACTGTTGTAACCCCGGTCGGATCCAGCGTTTTCTGGCCTGGCTGATAATCGCCGGCAATCAGATGCAGCGTAGGAGCATCGCCGTCGGTGAACAGGTGGTGGCTGGCAGGCACCCGCTGCCGGCGGTCGATCACGACGCGCACCGGGTTGCGGCCAGAGGTTCGGCGCACGGTCAGGCGCGGATTGTCGGTGCTGGCCGTTCCAGCGCCGACCACCACCGCGTCACACAGGGCGCGGATTCTGTGCAGGTGGGTAATGCCGTCGTCACCGTTGATAAACCGGGAGCACCCAGTGACCGTGGCGATCCGTCCATCGAGGCTCTGGCCAAGTTGGCCGATCACGCGGCTGTTCCTGCTGACGGGCTGACACAAGGGCAGAAACAGCGACAACAGGTTTCGTGCCTGCTCGGTGGCTGGCTGAATGAGTTCCCAGCTTTTGCCGTTGATCTTCACCGCGGGTTGATCAGAACCGGGCACGGGCAGGGTGATATTGCTCCGGTTGATCGCGCTGAGTACCAGATCCCAGGCGTTATCGGTGTCCAGTGCGTCATTTGCCATGTGGTACCTGCTCGTTCGTTGTTCGTTTCAGTATAGGCAGATTGTGTCCAAAGCTATATGTACGATACATTTCCGGTTTGATTCACTTTTTCGGCCAACTTTTCAGGGGCACGGAGCCATGCGGTACCTGCAATCTTTTAACCGTCGTCTGCGTCGTATTCGGGAGCAGGGCCAGTTGTCCCTGGGGGATGTGGCCGAAATGTGTGGCGTGGACGAGGCCCGTGTCCGCAGCTGGGAGGCGACGGACGCACGCCAGAGAGGGTACCCCGGGGTTAGTGAATTGCTGGATTTTTGCCTGAAAACCGAAACACCGCTGGAACGTCTGCTGGATATGGACGATGACGGTGAGGATGGACAACTGGAACTGCCGGGGCTGGCGTTCAGCAACAGTGATGATCTCTCAGTGGCGCTGAAAGAGCTTGAGCAGGAGATCAATCGAATCCAGCTCAGTGATGACGAAACCGAGCTGTTGCGCCGGTTCCGCAAGGCAAGTGCAGATAACCGGCGCATGGTGTTGCAGCTATTGGGGCGCTAAAGGGCCCGGGTCGCCTCTATTTTCCCTTCTTGTAGATGTTCTCGTAAACGAAGTTGGTGGCCTCCACGAAACCGTCAATGCTGCCGCAGTCAAAACGCTGACCTTTAAACTGGTAGGCCAGCACGCAACCATTCTTCGCCTGCTCCAGCAGGGCATCGGTAATCTGAACCTCACCATTCTTACCCGGCGGCGTACGCTCGATAATGTCGAAAATGTCCGGGGTCAGAATGTAGCGGCCGATAATCGCCAGGTTGCTGGGCGCGTCTTCCGGTGCTGGTTTCTCCACCATGTCGGTAATACGGTAAAGGCCATCCTTCATGGATTCACCCGCAATCACACCGTACTTGTGGGTTTCGTCTTCCGGTACTTCTTCGATGGCCACAATGGAACAGCGGAACTGGTTATACAGTTTGACCATCTGGGTCAGAACGCCGTCACCATCTTCCGGGCCCACGCAGAAGTCATCCGCGAGCACAACCGCGAACGGGTTGTCGCCCACCAGGTTGCGGCCAGTCAGGATGGCGTGGCCCAGTCCCTTCATTTCATTCTGACGGGTGAAGGCAAAAGAGTTGTTGTTGATCAGATCCCGGATAGAGGTAAGCAGGCCTTCCTTGCCGGTACCGGCAATCTGGTGCTCAAGCTCGTAACTGATATCAAAATGATCTTCGATGGCGCGTTTGCCGCGGCCGGTGACAAAGCCGAATTCATGAATGCCGGCATCTGCGGCTTCCTCCACCCCGTACTGCACCAGTGGCTTGTTAACGATCGGCAGAATTTCCTTGGGCATGGCCTTGGTGGCCGGAAGGAAACGGGTGCCGTATCCGGCAACCGGGAAGAGGCACTTTTTGATCATGATTGTTCGTCCTTAATCAGGTGGTTTACCGCTTTGTTTACCCACAAAGCGTGCCAAGTGTAACCAAGTTGTATGCTGAGTTGGAGGGTTTCATTTCCGAGTGTTGATTTCTGGTAATTCTGTCGACTGGTTCCGATCTGTCCGGGGTGACTGAAATGCCTAGAAAATTGTTTCAGTCCCGCTTTTAACTACATGATTTTACGTAACATTAAAATTGTAAATTTATGATGATAATGGTGGCCTGAGAGCGGCCTATCTTTTAAAGTTGCACCGAATTAATGGGTTTACATGAAATTGACATTGCTTCGGGTTTTCCAGAGTGCCGCCATTGATCTTCAAACTGCCTGTTCGTCACTTCTCATTGTCTGCACTGTTTTTGTGCGCGACGGCGAGCTTGTGTCTGCCAGCCTATGGTTCAGAGACGGCGCTCGATGGTGATACCCCTGAAACCAGCCGGCAGGCGTTGCTTCCCGAGAACAGTCTGAAGCTGACCCGTGAACACTGGCTGCGCTCCAAGATGAAGTTTTCCGGGCGTACCAACCGGGACACGGATCATCGAGATGGGGCGCTGAACGTGGGCCTGAATGGTCTTTTCTGGGCGAATCATCGTGCCGGCGTGCGCTACAGTGACGCCAAGACCTATCGGGTGGGCAATGAGCGCCGAGTACTCGGCTTCAGTTATGGCCTTCCGGTAGGGCGTAACCATCTGGATATTGAACTCCGGAATACCGCTTATGAAGAGGTGTCCAGGGCAGACGGTTCCCGTTTTCAGAAAGAAGGACGCACCCGGGATCTCACTATCACCGGCAGGCGGGCCCTGTTCTCTACGTTCGGCTATCAGTTCCTCGGCCGTGCCGGATACTCTTCCGTAAACCAGTACTGGACCCGAAGAACGGATGAAGTGCATCGTTCCAGTTACCAGTTATCGACTGTGGGGTTTGAGGCTAACGGACATCACAATCTGTACGGTGGTTTTGACCTGAGCAGCGGACTGCGTGCGGTCACGGGTATTGAGGCCGAGATAGAGCGTGCGACCGATTCGGAACAGGGGCGGCGTGAAGAGCAGTTTGGGCGCATGGTTCTCAGTGCATCGCTTGACCGAGAGTTACTGGCCTGGCACTGGGGACTGGACGGGGAATACCAGTTGGCGTCTGCCGATATTCCGGGTTCTCAGCACCTGAGGGTTGCCGGGTCAGGGCTGGTGGCGGGTTTCAATGGCCAGTCACTTAGCGTAGCCGAAGGTGGGTGGCTGCGCCTGGGTAGCCGTAGCCCGGAATTCGATATTCCGTTTTTTCCCAGGCTGTCGTCCAGTGTCC
Source organism: Marinobacter sp. tcs-11 (assembly GCF_002049515.1). Classification (NCBI taxonomy): domain Bacteria; kingdom Pseudomonadati; phylum Pseudomonadota; class Gammaproteobacteria; order Pseudomonadales; family Marinobacteraceae; genus Marinobacter; species Marinobacter sp. tcs-11. The sequence continues at coordinate 348,194 of NZ_LLYU01000002.1, forward strand.
GCCTTTCTGTTCTGCGCGGCTGGATTCCCGATGAGTCATTTCAGCAGCATCAGGCGGGGCATGTTACGTCGGGAGAGCTCTCATGGGGGCTATCTGCGCGGCAGTTCAGCGCCGATGTCAGCCTGGGGCGGGTGCTGAACACAACCACAGATGCCATAACCGTACCTGATCAACCGGATGTCCGCTTTACCATGAGCTTGCAGATCTGAAGCTGCTCTGGCTCACGTCGTTTCATTTGATTTCGATTCGCTTACGAACTTGTCACTTGTAGCAGCCCTCGGGCGCGGTGCTACATTGAATGGACAAACCGTGAACCGAGGAAGGAAACGATGCACGCAGGGAAAGTAGGTCTGGTGGTTCTGGGATTGTTCTTGTTTGCTCCCCTTTATGCCCAGGCGTTCCAGTTTCAGGATGTTGTGGAAAAAGCGAAATCGAAGGCGAGTGCGGCGTACGAGCCGGTCCCTGGAATTCCCGACTTCATGGCAGGCCTGAGCTACGACGAATACCAGTCTATCCGCTTTGATCCTTCAAAAAGCCTCTGGCGAGAAGGGGATTCCCGTTTCCAGGTAATGCTCATTCCCGCTGGTAAATTTTACACCCGTCCAGTAAGCATCCACGTAGTGGACAGCGAGGGCGTCCATCCACTGTCGTTCGATAAGAGTCTGTTCAATGTCGACGACGAGGCGCTCAGAAAACGGGTGCCGGCCGATCTAGGCTATGCCGGACTCAAGTTGACGTTCCCTTTTGATGGTCCCGACGTAGCCAATCAGTTCCTTGTGTTCGCGGGCGCAAGCTATTTTCGCGGCGTCAGTAAGGAAACCTCTTTCGGGCTATCTGCGCGGGGTATCGCTGTAGACACGGGATTGCCGACCGGTGAGGAGTTTCCTGATTTCACGGAGTTCTGGTTGGAGCGCCCCGCTCCCGACAGCGACCATGTTCGTGTCTACGCATTGTTGGATGGTCCAAGCCTGACCGGGGCCTATGAGTTCACGGTCTATCCCGGGGAGCAGACCCGGGTAGATGTGAAAGCCCGCCTGTTTATGCGGGAAGACATCGAGTTGCTGGGGCTCGCACCACTCACGTCGATGTTCTATTACGGCGAGCATACTCCCAGGCCGCTTGGTGAGTGGCGCCCCCAGGTGCACGATTCGGACGGATTGTTAATCCATGATGATGCTACCGGCGAATGGCTATGGCGCCCGCTGATGAACCCGGATCGACTTGCCGCAAGTTTCCACAGTGTCCGTCGTGTCGGCGGCTTTGGTCTGATTCAGCGTGATCGGGAGTTTCGTCACTACCAAGACCTGGAGGCTCGCTATGAGCGCAGGCCCAGCGCCTGGGTGAGCGCCGAGGGGGACTGGGGGAAAGGAAATGTGGTTCTCGTGGAGATACCTACGGACGACGAGACCAATGACAACATTGTTGCGTTCTGGAGCCCGGGAGGTGAAGTGTCCGCAGGCACGTCACGTGATCTGAACTACTCGATTCAGTTCGGCGGTCCCGGCGTGGCGCCACATCCCGGCGGCAAGGTGGTAAACACCTTCGTCGGCGCAGGGGATCGTATAGGCGGCGGTGATCAGGCCGGTGCCTATCGGATTCTGGTGGATTTTGCCGGCGGTCCCTTGTCGGAACTCAACGCGGAGTCTCCCGTAGTCAGCAAAGTGACCGGGGGCGAGGGTGTTGAGGTGCTTGAACACTTTGTGGAGTGGGTGGAGCCAGAGAATCATTGGCGATTGTCGATCCTGGCCAAGCCCGCGCCGGATCAGATACTTCAGCTGCGGGGTTTTCTGATGGTGGATGATGAGGTCGCCACGGAGACGTGGAGCTATTCCTTGCCGCCGGGGACGGGCCTGCGGGCAGAACCCTGATCCTGGAGGATCGTATGGACGCGCAAACCTCTTACCAGTGGCTGGGAAAGTTGTTGGTGTACCTTGAATTGAGTGGCGCCAATAACGACCGTAAAACGTTCAATGGCGCACTGGCCATACTCGCGGACGGCGTCGCTGGAAACGAACACAGCGTTCGGTTTGAGGACCTTTTGGCCCGCATCCCCGACTACTTCGAGTTGGATGAGCCAAGTCTTCCGCCGGTAGCACCGCCGATTCGCCGCAGCAGTATCGGGTATTTCACCGATGACTGAGTCAGCGACTGTGTCCCGCCCCTGGCACCTGCAGGCGACGATCCGACGCCTGGTACTGACTGCTTTTGTGGCTGGCCAGACGGGGCTGGCATCCTGGTTTCTGCTCCAGGTGCTGCCTTATCACGGCGGCAACGTGGTGGAGTGGCTGATCGTTGCTGTTTTCGCGGTACTTTACCTTTGGATTGCCTTTGGCTTCTGGATCGCGGTATACGGTTTCCTGCTGCGCTTGCTGGGCGGAGATCGGGCATCGTTACTGAAGCGCCATACTCAGAATGAGCTGGCGGCAACGCCGCTGTCGAAAACCGCAATTGTCATGCCGTTGTATCACGAGCCGGTAAGCTGGACGCTGAAGGGGCTCAAAGCCATTTACCTCGATCTGGCGCGATCAGGCCGCCTGGATGATTTTGATTTTTATATTCTCTCAGACAGTCAGGATCCTGATGTCTGGCTGCAAGAACAGCAGGTCTGGTTGAAACTGGTGGAAGAGCTCGGCGCTCAGGGTCGGCTCTTCTATCGCCGGCGTCGGGTTAATCTCAACTACAAAAGCGGCAACGTGGCTGATTTCTTGAGGCGCTGGGGAAGTCAGTATCAGTATATGGTCGTTCTGGACGCCGATAGCCTCCTCGCCGGTGACACTATTCGGACCATGGTGCAGGTGATGAACCGGGAGCCCCAGGTTGGGATCCTTCAGACTGCTCCTACCATTATTAACGCTCGCTCCGCGTTTGCTCGTATCCAGCAGTTTGCCAATCGGCTTTACTCGCCGCTTTTTGCCACGGGCCTGGCTGCCATCCAGATGGGGGATGCTGCATTCTGGGGCCACAACGCTGTGATACGCGTTGCTCCATTTATGGCGCATTGTGGTTTGCCAAAGCTCAAAGGCGCTGGTATCTGGCAAGGGCCGATCATGAGCCATGATTTCGTAGAGGCGGCGTTTCTGGGGAGAGCAGGGTATGAAGTCTGGCTGGAACCGGCTTTGGGGGCCAGCTATGAAGAATCTCCGCCCACGCTTGATGACGAGCTTGCCCGAGATCAGCGCTGGTCGAAAGGAAACCTGCAGCACGCAGCGCTGATGCTATTCTCGCCTCGATTGCGCCTGGCACATCGTTTTGCCTTTTTGAATGGCATTATGGCGTACGCATCGTCACCGTTATGGTTGTTGTTCCTGGTCCTGACAACGATTGCTGCTGTGCAACTGACCGTCGCGCCTATCGATTATTTTCCAGACGGGCGTGAGAGCCCCTTTCCTTTGTGGCCAGAATGGCGGCCGACATGGGCCATCACCCTGGTCGTCAGCACCATGGCGCTGTTGTTTTTGCCCAAGTTTCTGGCCATTGTTGATGTCGTCGCCCATCGGGCTCTGAGTGGATTTGGCGGCTTTTTCAGGTTGTTGTCGAGCGTGTTGCTTGAAATCGTCGTCTCAGTGTTGCTTGCCCCCATCCGGATGCTTGCCCACAGTCATTCCGTTATTTCGGCCCTGTTAAACGTTCGGCTGAGTTGGGCTGGCCAGAATCGTACCGAGGAGACCGGTTGGCGGGAGGCTGCTGTGCGACATCTGCCCGGACTTATCATCGGTAGTGCCTGGTCGGCCTTTGCCTGGACCCTGGACCCGATGTTCTTTTTATGGTCATTACCCGTGTCTGTCCCTCTGGCACTGGCAGCGCCAACAACGGTTTGGTTGAGCCGGTCAAGCAGCGGTGAGTCCCTGAGTCGCAGGGGCTTATTGTTAACACCTGAAGAGCGAACCAGTATGCCGATGCTTGATGATGCACGGGGCTTTCGAGAGGAGGCAGAGAGTGAGGTTGCTCTCACACCGGTGGAACAGGCGGTACTGATCCCTGCGGTCAATCGGCTGCACCGTCACCTCGCCGGGCGTGGCGCCAAGGGCCTGAAGAAAGAAGTCATTGAGGGAGAGCTCGATGCCTGCGTCAGCCGAGGCTACCGGGGAATCGAAAAGGGCCGGCTTTCGCTTTTGCTGGAAGACCCGCAGGCACTGACAGCCCTGCATCGGCGAGCCTGGAGTGCGCCTTCGGACTCATTCTGGGGGCAACGCGTTCGCAATCTCGTACTGCACGCGCAAGGTTTGCAGGATCTGTAAACAATCATACTTAAGCCTAACTCGCAATTGTTGACAATCAGGGGATGCAGGCGTAGTTTCACGCTAAATAACCTCTGGATTGTTAACAAAGCATGATTCAGGCACAGCTTCAAACCCAAACCCGCGCCGATGAGGCCTTTGATTGTCTGCAAACGGCGATTGTGAAGGGCGATCTGGCGCCGGGCGAAAAGATCGGCGAAGTCGAGCTCTGTTCCCGCTTTAACCTTACCCGAGGCCCGCTGCGTGAAGCGTTGGGCCGCCTTGAATCCCGTGGATTACTGGTCAGGCGCCCTCACGCTGGTGTGAAGGTGGTGTCCGTTAGTGCCGCAGAGCTTCTTGAGTTGTACCGAATTCGCGAAGTCATGGAGGGGCTGGCAGCCCGTCAGGCGGCCGAACGCATGCCCGATGAAGAAATCCGTGATCTCCTGGCCACGCTCGATAGTCATGAAAAAATGATTGAGGAAGCTCAGGGCCAGGCCTACTACCAGGCCGAGGGTGACTACGACTTCCACCACCGGATTGCCACCGGCAGTCGCAATACCAAACTGGCCCAGATGCTTCTGGGCGATCTTTATTACATGGTGCGGATGTACCGTTACCGGTTAAGCACCTCGGCCGGGCGCCCCCATCTGGCGCTGGGTGAACACCGCCGTATCGTCGAGGCCATTGCCCAGCGCGATGGCGAACTCGCCGAATTCCTGATGAAACGACACATTAATGCCGCACGCCAGAACATCGAGAAGAAAATCGAAGAAGGCGTTCTCACCATCTGATAAGAGAGGAAAAACCCATGGCTAACAAACTCTCCCCGGGCGCCCGTTTTCGTAAAGCCCTGAAAGAAAACCAGCCACTGCAGATTGTTGGTACCATCAACGCCTACGCGGCCATGATGGCCGAGCGGGTAGGGCACCAGGCCATTTATCTGTCTGGTGGTGGTGTAGCGAACGCCTCCTATGGTTTGCCGGATCTGGGCATGACCACCATGAATGACGTGGTGGAAGACGTGCGCCGGATTACCGCCGCGGTTGATGTTCCGCTGCTGGTCGATATCGATACTGGCTGGGGCGGGGCGTTTAACATTGCCCGTACCATTCGGGAGATGGAGCGTGCCGGCGCCGCTGCCGTGCACATTGAAGACCAGGTCGCCCAGAAGCGCTGCGGCCACCGCCCGAACAAGGAAATCGTTTCCAAAGAGGAAATGGTAGACCGTATTAAAGCCGCAGCCGACGCTCGTGAAGACAAAGACTTCTTCATCATGGCCCGTACCGATGCGTTCCAGAAGGAAGGGCTGGAAGCGGCGATTGACCGTGCCAAAGCCTGTATCGAAGCCGGGGCCGACGGTATCTTCGCTGAAGCCGTGCACGAACTGAGTGACTACAAAGCCTTTGCCGAGGCGATCGATGCGCCGATTCTGGCCAACATCACCGAATTTGGCGCCACGCCGCTGTACAACCGGAAAGAACTGGCGGATGCCGGCGCGGCGATGGTGCTGTACCCGCTGAGCGCCTTCCGTGCCATGAACAAGGCAGCGTTGACGGTATACCAGAATATTCTGGAAAAAGGTGACCAGAAAGACGTGGTTGACCTGATGCAGACCCGTATGGAGCTGTACGATTTCCTCAACTACCACGATTTCGAGCAGAAGCTGGACCAGCTGTTCGCTCAGAAAAAAGACTGATTGCGTTAAACTGAACAAAATATAAACAGAAAATCTGGGAGACCAACATGGCTGAAGCAAAGAAACTCGGTGGCGCTGGCCTGCGTGGCCAGGTAGCTGGTGAAACCGCCCTGTGCACCGTTGGCAAAACCGGTACCGGCCTGACCTACCGCGGATACGATATCACCGACCTGGCGGATAACGCCCAGTTCGAAGAGGTGGCTTACCTTCTGCTGCGAGGCAAACTGCCGAACCAGGCCGAGCTGGATGCCTACAAAACCAAGCTCAAGAGCCTGCGTAACCTGCCGGAATCTCTGAAGCTGGTGCTGGAGCAGATCCCCAAGGACGCGCATCCGATGGATGTGATGCGTACCGGTTGCTCCATGCTCGGTAACCTGGAAACCGAACAGGATTTCAGCGAGCAGGACGACAAGATCGACCGCATGCTGGCGGTGTTCCCGGCCATCATCACCTACTGGTACCGCTTTGCCCACGAAGGCATTCGCATTGATACCGCCAATACCGAATGCGATTCCATTGGTGGCGTGTTCCTGGAGCTCCTGCATGGCAAGAAGCCCAGTGAGCTGCATGAGCGGGTGATGAACGTCTCCCTGATTCTGTACGCGGAGCACGAGTTCAACGCCTCCACCTTCACGGCACGTGTATGCGCCTCCACGTTGTCTGACATCCACAGCTGCGTGACCGGTGCTATCGGCTCCCTGCGCGGCCCGCTGCACGGCGGCGCCAACGAAGCGGCGATGGAACTGATTCAGAAGTTCAAGACCCCGGAAGAGGCCGAAGCCGGCCTGATGGGCATGCTGGAACGCAAAGAAAAAATCATGGGCTTCGGACACGCCATCTACAGCGAATCCGACCCGCGCAATGCCATTATCAAAAAGTGGTCTGAAAAGCTGGCCAAGGAAGTGGGCGATACCGTGCTGTACCCGGTTTCCGTTCGCTGTGAAGAAGTCATGTGGCGCGAGAAGAAGCTGTTCTGTAACGCCGACTTCTTCCACGCCTCGGCCTATCACTTCATGGGCATTCCGACCGAGTTGTTCACGCCCATCTTCGTGATGTCCCGGGTATCCGGCTGGACCGCCCACGTGAAAGAGCAACGCGCCAACAACCGAATTATCCGCCCGAGCGCTGAGTACACAGGCCCTGAACATCAGGACTGGTTGCCCATCGACAAGCGGAGCTGAGAGAGACTATGAATACCCAATACCGTAAAGCCCTGCCGGGCACGGAACTGAAATACTACGATACGCGCCAGGCGGTAGAAGACATCCAGCCGGGCGCCTATGCCAAGCTGCCTTATACCTCCAAGATTCTGGCGGAGCAGCTGGTGCGCCGTTGCGATGCGGAGTCCCTGACAGATTCCCTCAAGCAGCTGATTGAGCGTCGCCGCGACCTGGATTTTCCCTGGTACCCGGCGCGGGTGGTTTGCCATGACATCCTGGGCCAGACCGCCCTGGTGGACCTGGCCGGCCTGCGTGATGCCATCGCCGAGAAGGGTGGTGATCCCTCCAAGGTCAACCCGGTGGTTCAGACCCAGCTGATTGTTGACCATTCCCTGGCCGTTGAAGCCCCGGGTTTTGACCCGGATGCCTTCGAGAAGAACCGCGCCATCGAAGACCGCCGTAACGAAGATCGTTTTCACTTCATCAACTGGACCCGCACCGCATTCAAGAATGTGGACGTGATTCCGGCCGGTAACGGCATCATGCACCAGATCAATCTGGAGAAGATGTCGCCGGTGATTCAGAATCGCCCGGACGAAGACGGTCACCCGATTGCCTTCCCGGATACCTGCGTGGGCACCGACAGCCATACGCCTCACATTGATGCGTTGGGTGTTATCGCCGTAGGCGTGGGCGGTCTGGAAGCGGAAACTGTGATGCTGGGGCGTCCGTCCATGATGCGTCTGCCTGATATCGTGGGTGTGAAGCTGACTGGCAAGCGCCAGCCTGGCATTACCGCCACCGATATTGTTCTGGCGATTACCGAGTTCCTGCGTAAGGAGCGCGTGGTCGGCGCCTACCTGGAATTCTTCGGCGAAGGGGCGTCCAGTCTGACTATTGGCGACCGCGCCACCATTTCCAACATGACGCCGGAATACGGCGCTACGGCCGCGATGTTCTACATCGACGAGCAGACCGTTGACTACCTGAAGCTGACCGGCCGTGAGCCAGAGCAGGTAGACCTGGTTGAGAAGTACGCCAAAGAAACCGGCCTGTGGGCCAGCGAGATGACCGGGGCTCAGTACGAGCGCGTGCTGGAGTTTGATCTGTCTACCGTGGTCCGTAACGTGGCCGGCCCGTCCAACCCGCACCGCCGTGTCGCCACGTCCGATCTGCACGATCGCGGCATTGCCGTGAATCTGGATAAGGCACTGGAAGAAGAGAAGAAGGGCCTGATGCCGGATGGCGCGGTCATCATCGCTGCCATTACCTCCTGCACCAACACCTCCAACCCCCGCAACGTGGTGGCGGCTGGCCTGCTGGCCAAGAAAGCCAACGAGCTGGGGCTGGTGCGCAAGCCGTGGGTGAAATCCTCCTTCGCACCGGGATCCAAAGTGGCCCGCCTGTACCTGGAAGAAGCTGGTTTGTTACCAGAACTGGAGAAACTGGGTTTCGGTATCGTGGCCTATGCCTGCACCACCTGTAACGGCATGTCTGGCGCTCTGGACCCGAAAATCCAGCAGGAGATCATCGACCGGGATCTGTATTCCACCGCGGTTCTCTCCGGTAACCGGAACTTCGATGGCCGGATTCATCCGTACGCGAAACAGGCCTTCCTGGCGTCACCTCCGCTGGTTGTCGCCTACGCCATCGCCGGTACCGTTCGGTTCGATATCGAACAGGACGCCCTGGGCTACGACAAGGATGGCAACCCAGTCACGCTGAAAGACCTGTGGCCGTCTGATGAAGAAATCGACCGCATTGTCGGCGAATACGTGAAGCCGGAGCAGTTCAAGCAGGTGTACATCCCGATGTTCAACCTGGATGAAGCCGAGCAGGCCAAGAGCCCGCTGTACGAGTGGCGCCCGCAGTCCACCTACATCCGTCGGCCGCCATACTGGGAAGGTACCATGGCCGCCGAGCGCGCGCTCAAGGGCATGCGCCCGCTGGCGATCCTGCCGGACAACATCACCACAGACCACCTGTCGCCATCCAACGCCATCATGATGGACTCGGCTGCCGGTGAGTACCTGCACAAGATGGGGCTGCCGGAGGAAGACTTCAACTCCTACGCCACCCACCGTGGTGACCACCTGACTGCCCAGCGAGCGACCCTCGCCAACCCGAAACTGTTCAACGAAATGGTCCGGGACGAAAACGGGGAAGTGGTGCAGGGTTCCCTGGCTCGTGTGGAGCCGGAAGGCAAGACCATGCGCATGTGGGAAGCCATTGAAACCTACATGGAACGCAAGCAGCCGTTGATTATCATTGCCGGTGCAGACTACGGGCAGGGTTCTTCCCGTGACTGGGCGGCCAAGGGTGTTGCCCTTGCAGGTGTAGAGACCATCGTCGCCGAAGGCTTCGAGCGGATTCACCGCACCAACCTGATTGGTATGGGTGTGATGCCGCTGCAGTTTGAAGAAGGCACCACGCGCCACACGCTTCAGCTGGATGGTACCGAGACCTACGACGTGGAAGGCAAGCCCGCCCCCGGCGCCAAGCTGGAACTGGTCATTCACCGCAAGAGTGGTGAAGTGGACCGGGTGCCGGTGATCTGTCGTCTGGATACCGCGGAAGAGGTCACCGTGTACTCTGCCGGTGGCGTACTGCAGCGCTTTGCCCAGGATTTCCTGGCGTCTGAAAGCGCCGCCTGATCGCCATGGCAAGGTCAGGCGGGAGCTGTTCCTGGCTCCCGCCTGAAACATTCATTCAAGTGAGGCTCGCTCAATGAGTTTTGCTCCCCAAGTTCGTATTCCTGCCACCTACATGCGTGGCGGTACCAGTAAAGGCGTCTTCTTCCGCCTGCAAGATCTGCCCGAAGCCTGCCAGGTACCCGGTGAAGCGCGAGACAAGCTTTTGCTGCGCGTAATTGGCAGCCCCGATCCCTACGAAAAGCAGATCGATGGCCTGGGTAATGCCACCTCCAGCACCAGTAAATCGGTAATCCTGGCAGCGCCCACGCAACCGGATCACGACGTCGATTATCTGTTTGGCCAGGTGTCCATCGACAAACCCTTTGTTGACTGGAGTGGTAACTGCGGCAATCTCACCGCCGCCGTAGGCGCATTCGCCATTAACGGCGGCTTTGTGGCCAAAGAGCGTATTCCCGAAAACGGCATCTGTACCGTTCGTATATGGCAGGCCAACATCCGCAAAACCATCGTGGCCCACGTGCCCATCACCAACGGTGAAGTACAGGAAACCGGTGATTTTGAACTGGATGGCGTAACCTTCCCGGCGGCGGAAGTGCAGATCGAGTTTATGGACCCCGCCGATGGTGAAGGGGCCATGTTCCCCACGGGTAACCTGGTGGATGAGCTGGAAGTGCCGGGTGTCGGCACCCTGAGTGCCACCATGATCAATGCCGGTATCCCGACCATTTTCATCAATGCCGAAGACATCGGCTACAAGGGCACCGAGCTGCAGAACGACATCAACAGCGACCCCAAGGCGCTGGCCATGTTCGAAACCATTCGCGCCCATGGCGCGGTGAAAATGGGACTGATCTCGGATATCGCGGAAGCTGCCAGTCGCCAGCACACCCCGAAAGTGGCGTTTGTGGCCAAACCTTCGGATTACGTGTCATCCAGCGGTAAACAGATCAATGCGGCCGATATCGATGTACTGGTTCGGGCGCTGTCCATGGGCAAGCTGCACCACGCCATGATGGGTACGGCTGCGGTGGCTATTGCAACGGCCTCTGCTATTCCCGGTACGCTGGTTAATCTGGCAGCTGGCGGCGGAGACCGTACCCATGTGACTTTCGGGCATCCGTCCGGAACCCTTCGGGTGGGGGCGGAAGCGAAGGAAGTAAATGGTCAGTGGACTGCCACCAAGGCGATCATGAGCCGCAGTGCGCGGATTATCATGGAAGGTTGGGTGAGGGTACCTGGCGACAGCTTCTGATGGCTCCTATAGTTGGGACAGGAGGGCCGTAATATGTCTGCCACTTACGATCTCAACGAACGCCCGGACTACGACGACGTACTGCAACAAATCGCCGACTATGCCCTTGATTACCGCATAGAAAGCGAAGAAGCCTGGGAAACGGCCCGTTATTGCCTGATGGACACCCTGGGCTGCGGTTTGCTGGCGTTGCGTTTTCCGGAATGCACCAAACACCTGGGCCCGCTGGTGGAAGGCACGATCGTTCCCCACGGCGCCCGGGTGCCTGGCACTCCATACCGCCTGGACCCGGTGAAAGCCGCCTGGGACATTGGCTGTATCGTCCGCTGGCTGGATTACAACGATACCTGGCTGGCGGCCGAATGGGGCCACCCCTCCGATAATCTCGGCGCCATTCTTGCAGTTGCCGATCACCTCTCGCAGAAGCGCGTTGCCAATGGCCAGGCGCCACTAGCCATGAAGGCCGTTCTTGAGGCCATGATTCTGGCCCATGAAATTCAGGGTGTACTTGCCCTTGAGAACTCGTTTAACCGGGTCGGGCTGGATCATGTTGTGTTGGTGAAGGTGGCGTCGACCGCCGTCAGTGCCAAACTGATGGGCGCCAACCGGGAACAGATGCTCTCCGCGCTGTCTCATGCCTGGGTCGATGGTCAGGCCCTGCGAACCTATCGCCACGCGCCCAACGCCGGTTCCCGAAAATCCTGGGCGGCTGGGGATGCCACCTCGCGGGGTGTTCGCCTGGCAGACATTGCCATGCGCGGGGAGATGGGCGTCCCCGGGGTGCTCACGGCGCCACAATGGGGCTTCTACGACGTCCAGTTCAGCAAGACCAATCGAGATCAGGCCCTGAAACCTGAATCATCACGCCGTTTCACCTTGCCACAGCCTTTCGGCTCCTACGTGATGGAAAACATCCTGTTCAAGATCTCGTTCCCGGCAGAGTTTCATGCCCAGACCGCCGCCGAGGCCGCGGTAAGACTACACCCGCAAGTGAAGGGCCGGCTGGACGACATTGATCGCATAGAGATCACTACCCACGAGTCGGCCATTCGCATTATTTCCAAACAGGGCAAGCTAGCCAATCCCGCAGACCGGGATCACTGCCTGCAGTACATGACGGCGGTGCCACTGATCTTTGGCAACCTGACAGCAGAGCATTACGAAGACAGCTTTCACCAGGCCCATCCTGAAATCGACCGCCTGAGAGAAAAAATGAAGGTCATCGAGGATGAACGATATACCCGCGAATACCTCGAGGCCGATAAACGATCAATCGCCAATGCGATACAGGTTTTCTTCAAGGATGGCTCCAGTACCGACAAGGTTGCCGTGGAATACCCGATAGGGCACCGACGCCGGCGCAAGGAAGGTATGCCGCTGCTGGTGGAGAAATTCCGGGCCAACCTTCAGACACGCTTTCCTGCCCAACAATGCGACGCCATTATGGACAGTTGTGGGAGTCTGGGGCGGCTTGAGGTGATGCAGGTGCACGAGTTTGTGTCGCAACTATAAAATATTTGTAAAATTGAACGAAATGGGCGAGTGGCCCACATTGCAGTTTCAATGAATTGCCGTACAATCCCGTAACGGTTTGTTACAGTGTGTAGCAAAGGATGCTTGCAGTACAGGCAGTGTGAACCGCACAAGGAGTCGACGTGGCCCACGTCAGGTTGTTCAGACACTATATACACTTACCTTTTGTTATTCTCGGCCTGATCGATCTGATCGTCATGGGCCTTGCGTTCGCACTGGCGGTGTTTTTCCGCTTCTTCGGCGAGCTCGAATTCTTCCTCGATAATCTTGTTTTTGTCCTCCCTTCCATCACGATCTTTGCGTTGTTCAATCTGATCGTCATGATCGCCCTGGGCGTGCACCAGTCTCGTGTGGAAGAAGGCATGTCCGGCATGATGCTACGCACCATCATGGCCATGATTCTCGCCATACCGCTGCACGGCTTTGCCTATTTCGTGGCTGATGACTGGCTCTGGTATCTGGGCAGCTTCGGGTTACTGACATCGGCGACTGTGCTGGCGATATTTTCGCTGGGCATTGCCAGAATGGTGTTCTTTGCTGTGGTCGGCAAGGACCGCTTCAAGCGCCGGGTTCTGGTGCTGGGTGCCGGCCGCCGGGCAAAACAGATGTTCGAGGACCTGACCACTCCCTTCAACCGTAAAGGTTTTTCACTGGACGGCTTCGTTCCCATGCCGGATGACACGGTGGAAGTGGATGAGCAGTACCTCATTAATCTTCCAACCTCCTTGCATGACTACGTTCTTCGACACCCGGTGAGGGAGATTGTGGTGGCGGTGGACGACCGCCGTCGGGGCTTGCCGATGGAAGACCTTCTGGAATGCAAAATGGAAGGTGTGCACATTATCGACGGTGCCAACTTCTACGAGCGTGAATCCCGTAAGGTGGCTCTGGAAATGATCACCCGGGGCTGGCTGGTGTTCTCTGACGGATTCACGGTTTCTTCGGTGTATGGCGTTGGCAAGCGGGCGCTGGACGTACTGGCTTCCGGTACGCTTCTGCTGGCCACGTTCCCGATCATGATTCTCACCGCCATCGCCATCAAACTGGAAGATGGCTTTAGAGCACCCGTGATCTACAGCCAGGAGCGGGTGGGTCTGAACAACCAGGTGTTCAAGGTGCACAAGTTTCGCTCCATGATTACCGACGCGGAAAAGAATGGCGCGGTCTGGGCTCAGAAGAACGATACCCGGGTAACACGCGTAGGCGAATTTATCCGTAAGGTGCGGATTGATGAACTGCCACAGATCTTTAATGTACTGAATGGCACCATGGCCTTTGTCGGGCCGAGGCCAGAACGGCCGGTGTTTGTTGAGCAGCTGTCTGAGAAAATTCCGTTTTATGCAGAAAGGCATCGGGTAAAACCCGGGCTGACCGGTTGGGCCCAGCTGTGTTTCGCCTACGCAGACAACGAAGAGGACACCCGGGAAAAGCTGCGCTACGACCTCTACTACATCAAGAATCAGAGTTTACTTCTTGATCTGTTGATTATAATTCAGACAGTAGAAGTGGTATTGTTCAAAAAAGGATCAAGGTAGTTTCGGGAGTCAGCTGTTCCCGGAACATGGAATACAGCACGGACCTCACAAGAGAGGAATAAAGATGTCACGGAAGTATCTCATCCAAGGGCTTATTGTGTCCCTCATGGCGGTAGCTTTGGCAACGGGTTGTGCCGGCCCTTCCGCTTCCTCTTCAGAACAGATCCAGCGTGCATTGGCCGTTGATACCCGCGATAGCGTCGACCAGTACATACTGGGCGCAACCGATGTCGTACGGGTTTCTGTGTGGCGCAACGAGGATCTCAGCATCTCCGTTCCGGTTCGGCCTGACGGCAAGATCTCCGTACCGCTGGTAGGCGACGTGCAGGCCAGTGGCCGCACGCCCGAAGAGTTGGCCAGCTCCATTCGTACGTCCCTGACTGAGTACATTCGTGAGCCACAGGTGAGTGTGGTTGTGACCTCCATGGGCAGCCATGAATTCACAGACCGGGTGCGGGTAACCGGTGCGGTTCGCCAGCCCATTTCAGTGCCTCACCAGAGCGGCATGACGGTTCTGGATATCTTCCTGAATGCCGGTGGTGCGAACGAGTTTGCCGCGCTGAACAACGCCATGCTGTATCGGAAGCTTGAGGGCGAGGTGGTTGCCATTCCCGTAAAACTGGACGACATCCTTAACAAAGGCCGGGTTGAAACCAACTACGGCATGCGGCCGGGTGACATTCTTACCATTCCAGAGCGCAGTTTCTGAGTGGTTGCAGAGCTAAAAGGTCTGAAGGCGGGTTAGGTTATGGCATTACCGTTATCCCAGTTACCGCAGGAGATCATTCGCGAGGTCCGGGGCCGGAAGGGCCTCGCGTTTCTTGCGTTTGTGATTGTCAGTTTTGCTGTGCTTGGAGCAGGCTTTGTATGGCCCTATAAGTATCAGTCTGACACCATCATCTTCGTAGACGACCGCAACATCATTGCGCCGTTGATGGAAGGGCGCGCCGTGGCCACGGAGATTAACGACCGTACCTCGGCTGCAAAAGAATTGCTGATGAGCCGGAGCCTGATCGAGAAAGTGGCTTTGGATCCTGAAATTTATCCGGATGCGCCCTCTGACCCGGCGGCACTTGAGTACCGGATTGCGAACATTCGCTCGGGTTTGTCGGTCAGGCCCCGGGGCGACAGTTATTTCAGTATTGGCTTTTCTTCCGCTTCCCAGATGGAAGCATTCCGCGTTGCCCAGAAACTGGGGCAGGTCTTTATAGAAGAAACCAAAGACCGTAAGCGGGCCGAAAGCCGCAACGCCTACGATTTCATCGACAAACAGGTCAAAAGCTACGAGCAGCAGCTGGCCCAGGCTGAGAACCGGCTCAAGGAGTTCCTCTCTGAAAACACCGATGGAACGGAGCAAGAAGCCAATGCCCGCATGGCGCAGCTTCGCAATCAGCTGGAACTGGCCGAACTCGAGAAAAAAGAACTTGAAACCCGTGCGGCTTCACTTCAGAGCCAGCTCGGAGGCATCCGGCCCACGATCACGCAAGGCCGAACTGAGGATACCTACAGAGAGCGGATCCGGATCCTGGAAGAGCGCCTGGATAGTCTGCGGCTGCAATACCACGATACCTACCCGGATATCGTGATACTCCGGGAACAGCTGGCGGAACTGCGCAAACAACGAGATCAGGCGGCAGAACGGCCGACCGACGTGAGTTCACTTGAGGGCGAAGAAGCCGTTAACCCGCTCTACCAGGAACTGCGGGCGAACCTCTCTACCACTCGGGCGGATATGGCCACCGTGGATACCAGAATTACTTCGCTCTCCCGTCTGCTGGAACAGCAAGCAAAGCGTATGGAGCGCATCCAGGCCAACAAGGCCCAGTACTCTGAGCTCACCCGCGACATGGAAGTGAACCGTGAGATTTACGATGACCTGCTCAAACGCCGGGAAAAAGCGCGGGTCTCCATGCATCTCGACATTGAAGGGCAGGGGCTAAACTACCGCATCAATGAAACCGCTCAGTTCCCGCGCACACCCTCCGGTCCCCAGTTCTCCATGTTTGCTGCGGCTGGGTTGTTCCTGGGGCTGGCGGCACCCTTTGGAGCGGTTGCGGGTCTACTACAGGTAGATCCCCGAATTCGTGCCAGGAAGCAGCTGGAAGAAGACATTGGTTTGCCGGTTCTTGTTGAGATTCCGGAGGTACGAACACCCTATGAAAAGCGACGGGATCGAAAGGTTACGTTACTGATCGGAATTTTCGCGGTGCTCACGGTAACAGTGTATGTGACCATCGTTGTGCTAGCTCAAATGGGAGTGATCTGATGCCAGAACAACGAAATGATCGGTCCGGATTTGATCCCGAGGGTTCCCAGAATTCTGGCAATGAGACAACCGGCAGCAGCCCGGCGGGCAGTGAAGAGCATTCCTTTTGGCTGAAGCGCAAGGAGCGTTTGAAACAAGAGCTGGATTTCCGGGATGACGAAGACTCTCGCATGCTGGTGCCAAGTTCTCTGGAACTGGGCCCCGGCGCGGTTGATAAATACGTTATCAGTAAGCAGATCGTGCGTATGCAGGAGCCCAGAAGGCTCACGCACGACGACCTCGACGAGCGTCGGATTATCTATCCCGAGTCCCGCAACCGCGCGCTGGTCAACCGCTTCCGGGATCTGAGAACCAAGCTGCTCGAGGTTTCCGGAGGCAATAACTTCACGCTGGTCGTGAGTGGTGCCAGCTCTGGTGCCGGTTCCTCGTTTGTAGCCCTGAATCTTGCGGCAGCCTTTGCCTTTGATCAGGCCAAGACGGCTTTGATCATCGACTGCAACCTGCGCGAGCCGTCTTTGCACTCCACGCTGGATGTGATGCCCGAGACAGGCCTGACCGACTTTCTGGATGACCCGGACTACGACATTTCCAGGATTCTCTATCCGACCGGTATTCCCAGGCTGAGGCTGATTCCGGCGGGCAGTCGCCGTGAAACACCGGCCGAGTTTTTTACCTCCTTCCGGATGAAGCAATTCCTGCAGGCAATCCGTCGTCGCTATCCAGACCGTTTCATCGTGCTGGACACGGCGCCGATATCCGAATCTCCGGATGCCCGCATTCTGACCGAACTCTGCGATTACGCCATGCTGGTGGTACCTCACGGCAAGATCACTGCGGCGACGGCCGAACAAGCTGCGACGGCTTTCAATCCGGACAAGTTTGTAGGAGCGGTGATCAATGGCTGATCGGCAGAGGGTAGGGACACCCGTTGCAATAAAGGCAATACCAGTAATGTTACTGGCTGGTGCCTGCTCGTTCCCCGTGTTTGCGCAAAGTGAGGTCACGTTCGGGCTGGACAGCCGCTTCACCGACAATGCCCGCAAAGCAGATACGAATGAAGACAGCGATTTCGAGACCCGTGCCTACCTTACCGCCGGTTACCAGACAGATCCCGGGCGCTGCAACGCTGATTTCCTGGGCACTCTGAGGTATTCCTGGTGGCAGGACGATAGCTTTGACAGCGAGAGCTTCGCGGAAATGGACTTCCAGGGCGATTGCGAGCTCGCCAACCAGCTTTACTGGGAAGTGGACAACAACCTGAGGGAAGTGAACCAGGACACTCGCCAGAGTGACACACCGGACAACCGAACCCGAAAAAACGTGTTCAGCACTGGCCCCAGATACCTCTGGCGTCTGAATGACACCAACTGGCTCAATCTTTCTGCCCGCTACGCCAACACCGAGTACGACGAACCGGAGGAAACGGACAGTGAGCGCTATACCGGTTCTATCGCCTGGAACCACCTGTTCAGTTCAACGTTCACCGGTGGCCTGAGCATTTCCCACAGTGAAACCGAATTCGACTACGGCGCAGAAGTGGATGTGAATAGTGTCCAGGTCACCTTCGAGAATCGGTGGGCGACCACTTCTCTTTCCGGTTCTGTTGGCGTGAGTGAGATCGAAACGGATTACTCCAATACCAACCAGTCAAGCGATGGGCTGGTAGGCCAGATAAACCTGACCCGGCAAATCAATCCGAGTACCGAATGGTACCTGAATGCCTCAAGGGAGCTGACAGACCGCACGTCCACGCTTGACCTTCGTTTCGGAGAGTTCGAGTTCAACCTCCGCGAAAGCATCACCGTTGAAAACAGCGTTTTGTCGACCGGCATCAACAAGCAGTTTTCCGACGCCTCCTCACTGAATCTTGACCTCTATGCTTATCGCTCGGATTACCTGGAAAGCGACGAGAAAGAAGACAAAGCCGGCATTAATGCCCGCTATTCTCGCCAGTTTTCGGAACTGACCACCGGATACCTGGCGCTGGGCTTTGACCACCTGAGTTATGAACGCGACGACACCCAGGACGAAGTTGCCCGGCTTGTGATCGGGGCTGAGCACCAGGCAACCAGGGATTTGAGTTTGTTGGCCAGGGTAGGGCACGACACCAAGTCCAGCGATATTTCCAGCCGGGAATACGATGAGAACTGGGTGTTGGTTGGTCTGGAATACCGACTGCGCTGATCAACACAGGAAGTGTGAGGCTATGGCCATGAAAGAACCGATACGGAACGCCCTGACCATTGATGTGGAAGACTACTTTCAGGTAGCTGCATTGGCAGAGGCTGTTCGCTACGACGACTGGTACTCCATGGAGTATCGGGTTGAAGCGAATACAGATCGCATTCTCGCGTTATTCGAGACGGCAGGTGTAAAAGCGACCTTTTTTACCCTTGGGTGGGTCGCTGAGCGATCTCCAGAGCTGGTGAAACGGATTGCGGCTCAAGGCCATGAAGTTGCCAGCCATGGTTACAGTCATCAACTGATCTATAACCAGACGCCGGACGTCTTCAAAGAAGAAACCCGGCGATCGAAGGTGATTCTTGAGGACATTCTCGGTGCACCAGTAACAGGCTATCGCGCTGCCAGCTACTCCATTACTAACCAATCGCGTTGGGCGCTGGATATCCTTGCCGAGCAGGGGTTTACCTGGGATTCGTCCATCTTTCCAGTGCATCACGATCGCTATGGCATGCCCGGCACGCCACGCTGGCCCCATCGACTGACCACCGATAAAGGCTATGAGCTGGCGGAGTTCCCGCTAAGCACGTTCAAGTTGCCGGGTTACACCCTTCCAATTGCTGGTGGTGGATATTTCCGGCTTTTCCCCTACTGGTTCAGTCGATACGGACTGGGCTCCATTAACCGGCAGGGACGGCCTTTTGTGTTTTACCTTCACCCCTGGGAAGTAGATCCGGACCAGCCCCGCCTGGATGTAAAGTGGTTCTCCCGCTTCCGCCATTACAACAATCTCGATGTGTGTGAACAGAGATTGGCCAGATTGTTGTCTGATTTCCGGTTTACCACCATGAGCCAGGTTCTGGAAAGCGAAGGGGTTCTTGAGCCCTCATCGAACACTCTAGGCTCTCGTTCTGTGGCAGGGATGGCATGATGGTCACAGTTTTCTGGATATCTTTCCTGTTGTTGGCTTACATCTACTTCGGCTATCCCGTCTGTATCAGACTGCTGGCATCCGCACGACCTTTGCCCGTAAACAAAAGCGGCGCTGACCAGCCGAAAGTTTCGATTCTTATCGCCGCCTACAACGAGGCCAAAGATATTGAGGCTACGCTCAGAAACAAGCTGGCGTTGGACTATCCCAGGGAGCAATTGGAGATCCTGGTGGTTTCCGATGAGTCAGAGGACGGAACCGACGAGATTGTCCAGGCGGTTGCCGCGGATGCGCCTTTCCCGGTCAAACTTTTTCGTCAGGTACCCCGTCAGGGCAAAACCGCAGGGCTCAACATGCTCAAACAGCATGCGGAGGGGGATATCCTGGCGTTTTCGGATGCCAACTCCGAATGGGATCAACAAGCCCTGAAAGCACTGGTGAGTAACTTCAACGACCCATCCGTGGGTTACGTAACCGGAAAAATGGTCTACGTGAACCCGGAGGGCGCCCTGATTGGCGACGGCTGCAGCGCTTACATGAAGTACGAGAACTGGCTCAGGGCACAGGAGACTCTGGTAGGCTCTGTGGTAGGCGTAGACGGTGGCATTGACGCCATGCGTAAAGAACTGCACTCCGAGCTGAATGCCGATCAGTTGCCGGATTTTGTTCAGCCACTCAAAGTGGTTGAGCAGGGGTACCGCGTTGTTTATGAACCTGGGGCGCTGCTTAAGGAAGAAGCGTTAAGCGATGGGGGCAGTGAATTCAGCATGCGGGTGCGGGTAAGCCTCCGTGCACTGTGGGCGCTCAAAGACATGAAACAGCTCATGAGCCCGGCCAACGATCCAGTGTTTGCCTGGCAGCTTATCTCCCACAAGCTGCTGCGCTATGCGGCCTTTGCACCGATGATAACCCTTGCGATTGCTGCCCTCTACCTGGCGCCGGTGAAAGGGTTGTATGCGTTAGCCGCGATAGGGTACGGCCTGTTTCTCTATTTCGCGTGGGCGGGCTATCAAAAAGAGAGCCGGGGGCAACCGCTTTCTACCGTGTATGCCCTGCCTTACTACTTCGTGTTGTTAAACCTTGCGTCCTATAAGGCATTTGTCGCCTTCGCCAAGGGCGAGAAGAAGGTCGTCTGGAATCCAAGGAAGGGGTGACGCTTGAGAGTGATACATTTCACAGCTAGCAACGGACTATTTGGTGCCGAAAGAGCAATCATTGAACTGGCGGTTGCCCAAGCAAAAGCGGGACAAGAAGTATCTGTAGTTAGCCTTAATGTCGGCACTGGCTCATCGGTTTTCGAGAAAGAATTAGGTCACTATGATGTAGACTATATTTCTCTTCCTTTTAGAAAGCGTATAAGTATCCGGCAGTTGTCCATGATATCTAATGTCTTGAATGATATTGATCCTGATCTAGTTCACTGTCATAACTATAAGTCAAATATTTACGTATCATTGTCTTTGATAAATAATAGGAAAATAAAAAAAATTGCAACGCTTCATGGATATCTTTTGCCGAAACTATTTAGTTATCTCAGGTTATATTACTTTATAGATAAAACCCTTTTGATGAATTTCGATAGAATTGTTTTGGTTTCCGATAAAATAAAAGATAAGCTGCCTCCACGGATCATGAGATCTAAAAAGGTCTACACCATATATAATGGAATTTCTACTGAAGATTTTAAATCTAAAGTATCCTCAAAGAATGTTATCAATGCTTCAGAAAAAGAGAGTCTTAAATTTATATGCGTTGGCAGATTGTCCCCGGAGAAAAATTATTCTGAGGCAATTTATCTTTTTAGCATGATAGAGAAAGAAATTTCTAAAAGTGAATTGTTGATGGTGGGAGACGGACCGGAAAGAGAGCGATTAGAAGCACTGGCAAATGATTTAGGCCTCGGTTCAAAAGTTTTCTTTACAGGTTACGTTAGTGATGCCACGACACTGATTCAGCAAAGCGACTGCTTGTTAATAACCTCTTTGTCGGAAGGGCTGCCAATGACGTTACTCGAAGCTATGAAAAGCTTTACCTTCGTCGCATACAGGGACGTCGGAGAAATCGATCATGTTCTAATGAAGGGCGAGCTTGGCTATAGATTAGAAAAAAATTTGCAAGTTTGCGCAAAGGATATTTCCACTATTCTTTTGGACTCGACTAACCTTATGTCTATAAAAGCTAAAGCAAAAGAAAGGTTAGATGCGCAGTTTAGCGCTGAAGTAATGGAGAAAGCTTACCGAGAATTATATGAGTCCTTGTCGTCATGAATAAGGATCAGAAGAGGGTTTGGATAACTTGGGAAAACCAGAGACGAAATCGAAGCCTCAGCGCAAAGAGTGGCTTCATCCTGCACGAGCTGATAAGCAACCGAAGTAGATTGCCACGTTACGCTTTGCTTTCTTTCAAAACACTCTCTGTTATTAGATCTACTAGACCAAGCGTGGTGATATGCCAAAACCCCTCAGTAGTTTTAGTTGTCGTATGTGCGCTTCTTAAGAATGTTTTTAGATATAAGCTAATTGTGGATTGCCATAATTCTGGGCTTTACCCAAAGGAAGGTAAGTATACCATTTTGAATAAAGTAGCGGTGTTTGTTAACTCGCTTGCGGATGCTGTTATTGTTTCTAACGAACGTCTGAAAAAAGACTTTTGCCGTACGCTTAAAAAGATATTGGTAATACCGGATCCACTTCCTAGCCTTGAGCACTTTTACGATAAAAACCCTAGAACCTCCTCCTCTGACAGGCCTTGGAGATCAGATTCTCGAATAAAATTTTTATATGTTTGTAGCTGGGCTGAAGATGAACCTTTTGAAGAGGTTTTAAACGCATTTTGTGATATTTCGGAATTAAATGTTTCGTGTTATGTAACTGGAAATTTTAAGAGAAATATTGCGAAAAATCCAAATAATGAAAAAATTATATATACCGGATTTCTATCTGATACAGATTATCATGATTTGATAATCAGTTGTGACGCCATGATCGTTTTAACGAAAAGAAACGATTGCCTGACTTGCGGGGCTTATGAGGCGCTCGCGGAATGTAAGCCAGGAATTCTTTCAGACACAGCAATCATTAGGAATACGTTCGGTAAAGGTTTTCTTTATAGCCAACCATTTAAAGAAGATATTTTAAAGAATGTTTTGTTATTGGCTGAGAATGTAAGCATTTTCTATCCTAAAATTATGGAAAGAAAAACTGAATACGAAGTCAGTTTTCACAAGAATATGATGGAGCTTGAAAAAACCGCTTCCAGTTGAGGTTTAAATGTTATGCGTAGAATAGATTTTTTCCAAAAAAGCTTGGTCTTGGTTCTATCGACGTTTCTGTCGGTAAGCGTGAACTCGTCGCCAGTCATTGATGATGTAGAAGGAGAAATTACCCCAGATGGAAAGATTTTGATAACGGGAAGCTCTTTTGGAAAGAAGAGCCAGAGTCGACCTTTATTCTATTGGTCTGCTAATGGTGGGTTGAGAGCGAACCTCGAGCTAGGTCGCCAGTCTTGGTCGGGAGATTCGTTTAATGGAGCGCTTTCAAAAGAAGTTGTCCATCCGTCGTCGAAAGCAAGTGTAGTCTGGGATCATGGAATGTCATCGGGAAAAGCTCTTGAGTGGGTGGATTACGATAGTTCACGAGTATACGTGTTTAGAAAAAAGTATGCTGACTTCGATACAACACAAGATGTGGCGATAAGGGCGAGATTCAATAACTTGAAAGGTCAATTTAGAGTTGGTCAGATAGTTAAAGGTCAGAAGTCGGGAGCTACTGGGGTAGTTCAGGAGATTGATTTAAACGCCGATGGTATTAGCGGGTCAATTTTCTTTAATAATGAGATTGGAAGTATTAATGAGCTAAAGAGCCTAGACTTTGCTTTTGGTGAAGAAATGGTTTCTGAAACTGCAACCGCTATAAATAGTGAAGGGACAGACCAATATCCAACAGGTACCTATAGAACGTTTAATTTCAAGACCATAAGATTTTGGGCAGAAACAAGTAGAAACAATGTATATGTTGGTCCAGGTTATAATGATACGTACGAAATGAAAATGACCGCCGAGTTCACAGACGGATCGGTATGGCCAAATGATTGGCAAGTTGTTAAAAATATGACTCCCCGGCAATGGCAAACGGAAGAATTCATACTCGATTCAGGATCGATTGATGCGAATGACGCGAGACTTATCGTTCGAACCGACGGCATAGAAAACATTGACAGACGTTTCAAAGCCCGCACTTCTGACCATCCTGGTCGATATGATCAAATTGCGCAAAGTCAAGTGTCTAATGGAGCTCAGCCTGGATCCAATATCTATTATGACATGCTGTATGTTGATGATTCGTGGCATAGAGCTTTTGTTTGCGATTCTCAGAAATTTGATGAATGTCGAAACATTGATATCTTGATCCCAGTTGAGTGGGAGGATAACAGAATTTCGGCTCGTTTTAGGGAGTCCGACCTCTTTCCTGGCCAGCTTTATTTGTATATCTCAGATGGTAATAACATTGTTAATGAGGTTGGCTATGCTCTTCCTTTAGCCGCCAGCCCCTCTAAGGTTGAATTGAAGGTAGAGTAATATTTTAAATGAGCATTCAAAGTAAATTAGTCCGATATATTTTTGATAGGGGCGGTGATTATGTCGCAAAATTGTTAACACATAATTATCCAAGAGTTCTTATGTACCATCGATTTTCGGATGATGATGGTGACGCGGATAGGCTATCAGGTTCCTGTTTTTTGGAGCAAATCAATTATTTAACTGAAAGTTTCGAATTGGTTAGTATTGATGAAGTGACAGCCAATTTGAGGCAACGACCAAAAAAACCACGTGTATGCATTACCGTTGATGATGGCTACAAGGATTTTTATGACGTTGCTTACCCTATATTAAAAAAATATAAAATACCTGCAACTTTTTACATAACAACAGATTTTATCGATGGAAAGACCTGGTTTTGGTATGATCGCATTCGTTGGTGTTTGGAGCAATGTAGTTTAGATGACGGAAGGGAACTAATCATTAAACACTTTCGGGATAACTATGCCCAGTTTTCCTCCACGGATGAGATTTGGGCGTATATCATCTCTAATATGTTGAGCCTTGATCCTATTTCTATCGAATATAAGATTTCTTGTTTTTGTGAAACTCTAGGTCTAGATATACCCAAGTATGCACCTGATAGATATAAAGCGGTTTCTTGGAGCCAAGTTAAAGAAATGTCTTCAAATGGTATAACCATTGGTGCACACACTCTCTCTCACTACAGTCTAGGCCCAATGGAGCACGAGGAAGTGGTTTCTCAGATAAAAGGCTCCAAGGACCGAATTGAGGAAATGCTGGGAGTTGAGGTTAGACATTTTTGCTTCCCGAACGGTCAACCTTCTGACATTCCGATCGATTACTGTTCGATCTTTCAAGACCTTGGCTTTCATAGTTCGGTCGTTGCGTTTTATGATCGGAAAGGAGTTCAGGATCAATTTGCGATTCGTCGTCATGGCGTTGGATCTGACTTCTACGCATTTAAAAAGACTGCTTGTGGAGTTGATAGAGTTGGAGCAGTGTTGTTGAACAGGGATAGCAAATTTAGTTGGAGTGATTTGTGACAGACTCTGTCAAGTTATTAGGTGTGATGCAAGGCTTGGCGTTTCAAGAAAGGAAGGGCTCTGCTTTTTATTGCCTTTTCAATGAACTTATGGCATCTGGTTGCATGAATGAAGTGGCCGGTTTTGAGATTCCTACAGTTCTTCGGAAGGCACTTTTGCTCTCAAATTTTTCGTTAAGCAAAGAACTCTGGAAGGTTAAGGATCAATTAGATGTTAATAGGTATGGTTTAGCAAGTTGGTTCGCTAGAAAGGCTGTTTCAGAATCGAGGTCTGATTTTAATTCGATTCTTCAGATCGGGTCTGATTATAGACTTGGAAGGTCTATAAAGTCACCTTTTTCTGACGTTCCGATTTTTTCGTTTCATGATAATAATTTTTCAAGTTTTTTTAGATCATTATCTCCAGGTTTAATTTCTAATAAGAGAAAAGTTAACGCTTATAATTTTGAAAAGGCTGTTTATGGAGAGCTTTGTTCAATATTTACTATGAGCAATACTCTAAGAGATTCATTTGTTAAAGATTTTGGTTTGCCTGAGGATAAAGTTATATATGCGGGATTTGGTTCCCCATTTGTAGCCCAAGATGTTAGCGATAAAGACTATTCCACAAAGAATATACTATTTGTAGCGAGTCACTCTTTCGAGTCAAAAGGCGGAAAAGATCTGTTAGGCGCATTTAGAATAGTAAGGAGAGCTAACCCCGACGTTACACTTACCTTAGTAGGGAGAGATTGGGGTATTGATGAGCCGGGGGTCAAGTGTATTGGTTTTTTAGATAAAAGGAAAGATGAAGATCTTCGTAAGTATCGTGAATGTTTTGGGTTAGCTTCTTTGTTTGTATTACCGTCGCACAGAGAGGCGTTTGGCGAAGTATTTATAGAAGCAATGTCATTTGGTTTGCCCTGCATCGGCTCTAATGCAGGTGTGATGCCCGAATTAATCGAGGGAAACAATGCAGGGTTTGTTGTAAAGCCTGGAGACCAAGATGAACTTGCCGAAGTAATTCTTGATTTAATTAATTCTGAAAATGATCTTCGTACTTTAGGTTGTAATGGACTGAATGCTGTTGATTCAGAATATCAGTGGTCAACAGTTACCTCTAGAATAAGTTCTCAGGTTAGAAAATTCATTTAGGTCATCTATTTTGGTGTAATTGATGTCTGAAAAGTCAATGGTATCTGTTATTATCCCGTCTTATAATCGGGTTAGATATATCGAAGAAGCAATTTCTTCGATAGAGAATCAGAGCTATCAAGATTATGAGATTATAGTCGTTGATGACGGCTCTACCGATGGAAGTTTAGCATTATTGGAGGATTTTAGTAAAAAAGGTCGAATTAAATTATACACACACGTTAACTATCAGAATCGTGGGCAATCCTCGTCAATTAACCTTGGCTTAGAGCATGCTGTTGGTGAATTTATCGCTATTTTAGATAGCGATGACTATTTTTCACCTGACAAACTTGCTCGGCAGGTTGCTTTTCTTGAAAAAAGCCAAGAAATCGGTCTGGTTTATGGTCAAGGCAATGCCGTCGATGCGAATGGTGGCTTTCTGTATACGGTTCCTGACGACAGGCATACTGAATTCGGCGACCCGAACAACCTTCTACTTGATTGTTATATGGCACTACCAGGTGGTTCCTTGATCAGGCGTTCTGTATTCGACAGAGTAGGGGTGTTCGAAGAGTCTTTTAGAGCTGGTCAAGATCATGACATGGCGCTACGAATCATGGAAGAGTTTAAGGTGGCCTTTCTTCCTGGAGTTGCTTTTTTTTACCGCAAGCATGGGGAGTCAATCAGTGCAAATGGATTAGAAACTCGTTGGCGTACCGGTATGGAAATCCTTGAGCGCGCAAAGAAACGTTACCCCTATAGAAACCGCACGATACGTAAACGTAAGGCGGTGATAAACTACAGACTTGGCCAAGTATATTGGAAGTGTGGTCAGAAGCGGCGTTCGATAGGCTATCTCATCGCTTCGGGATTCCTGGACCCTATCAGGGCAGGCAAAGTGTTGCTCGGTTCCAAAAGCTAAGGAGGCTCTGAATAAGTCTCAAAATCAGCGATAATACGGTCATCGTCAACTGCACAGGATTCGTTGCCACCATGG